>CAZQEN010000035.1:0-33424 GCA_964591605.1 uncultured Planctomycetales bacterium | reverse complement strand
GCGTCGTTAGTGTAATCGATCCCGGCCTGCAGCCAATCCGCAACCGTGCCCGTACGGGGTACACGTATGCCCCAGTGTAATCGATCCCGGCCTGCCGCCAATCCGCAACATCGAGTGGCGGTAGCCACACCGTAACTCAGTGTAATCGATCCCGGCCTGCCGCCAATCCGCAACAGCCGGAGCTGAAGGCGTTTTCTGAGTTGCAGTGTAATCGATCCCGGCCTGCCGCCAATCCGCAACAAAAAGCGGCAAAGGGTGGGACGGACAAGAAGTGTAATCGATCCCGGCCTGCCGCCAATCCGCAACGCTCATCTCTGCGTCCTCCCTGGCACAGCCAGTGTAATCGATCCCGGCCTGCCGCCAATCCGCAACAGTCGGCCACCGATGTCATCGCCGGGGCGGAGTGTAATCGATCCCGGCCTGCCGCCAATCCGCAACTGGAGACGATGATCACGCAGGGGGCCGGTCAGTGTAATCGATCCCGGCCTGCCGCCAATCCGCAACAGGGCCTCGCGCTCCAAGTCCTGCAACAGAAGTGTAATCGATCCCGGCCTGCCGCCAATCCGCAACATGGGGCATCGCACAGTGGTGACGGTCAATAGTGTAATCGATCCCGGCCTGCCGCCAATCCGCAACGGCTGCGCCGTTGCGGATTGGCGGCAGGCCTTGCTTTGATGGCCCCGGTTATCCCTTTTCCACCGGCATACCCTCCTGATTCCCCCACTCGACCGCTGGAGGCCATCTTCGCGGAGCCGACGTACAGCCCATTCGCGCAGATGGATTCCCTCGTCGATGCAGGAACGTGGAACCACCCGCGCTTTCGACTTTCGACTTTCAGCTTTCGACTTTCCCCCTACGGGCACAGGGCCTTGTGCGGCGCGGGGCTGGCGACGCGGGCTTTGGCGGCGAGGGCGTCGGCGGCGGTGATCGCGTTCGAGAGGTCCACGTCGAACTGCGGATTGGCCGCAACGCCGGCGCCGATGCGCCGCTTGATGGCGATCGCATCGCTGAGCGTGATGACGCCGCTGCCGGTGGCATCGCCGTAGAGGGACCGCACGAGCACGGTCCGGTCGCCGGCCAGCGTCGCGGCCACCAGATCCTCGGGCAGCGTGATCGTGTAGCAGGTCTTGTCGGGCAGCGCGCCCGGATTGAAGAGAATCTGCAGCGTATCGGCGTCGGCCAGGCTCACCGAGGCGGGCACATAGGGCACCGGACCGCCCAGGGTCGAGCCGGTGGTCGTCTGGCCGATCACGGTGATGCCGGCCGTGTTGACGAGCACGACGGGCCCGCTGAAGTCGACCTCGATCCGCCGGATGCCGCCGCTGCGCGACTCGACGGTCGGGCCGGCGATGCCGTTGCCGGCGGCCGTCGCGCTCAGCGCGAGGCCCAGCGGCGCCGCCCCGTGCGTGCGAACGCTGCGCCAGGCGTTGACTGACGCGGGCTGGGCGGGGCAGTCGACGTGCACGGGCACGTTCACCGCCGGCTCGTCCGGATCGTCGCTGTTGATGACCAGCACGCCGTCGAGATCCACCCCCGCGCACGAGCCACAGGCCTGCACGCACACGGTCTGGCTCGCCCCGGCGAGGAACGTATACGGCGGCGGCGGCACCAGCGTGGCCCAGGGCGGCGCGGTCACCGACGTCACATGAAGCGCCACGGAACCGTCGTTGAAGATGGTGACACACTCGGGATTGGGCGGGATGATGCTGTCGATCGCGTTGGCCAGGTTGACCCGCGGTTTGGCCAGCCCGTTCTTGGGGTCGACGATGCTGTCGCCGGTCTGAATCAGGAGCTGGCGGACCTGGGCGGGCGACAGGAAGCTGCCCGTTTGGGCCTTGGCCGCCGACTGCAGCGCCGCCACGCCGCCGGCCGCGTAGGGACACGCCGCCGAGGTCCCGCCGAAGCTCGGCGTGTAATCGCCGGCGTTGTACCCGCCGGCCCCGACGATATCCGCCGTGTAGGCCTGGTTGGCCGGGGCGAGGACGGCCAGGAAGCCCGCTGAGTTTGAATAGGAGGTCACCAGATCTGCGGCGGTGCTGTCCGTCGTGTAGAAGCCGGTGGTGCAGCCCCCGGTCGCGAACTTGGTGACGCACGACGCGGCGTTGATACACGGGCTGTAATCCCCGAAATCCGCGTCGTACACCGCGCCGACCGAGATCACGTGGCTCACGCAGCCGGGAAAGGCGATCGAATCGCAGTATCCGTCGTTCCCGGAAGACACGAGGAGGGTGATGCCGGCCGCCACGGCATTGCCCGCGGCGCTGGTGATCGCGGCGGACTGGGCGTCGCAGCTCGAGAAGAAACGGCCTCCTCCGAAGCTCGTGCTGATCACGAGAATCGGATTCGCCGGGTCGTCATTCCGGTGGGTCACGCACCAGTCCCACGCCGCGGCGATGGAAGCGTCGCTCGCGCTCCCCGGGTTCGAGGCCGGCGTGACTTTGAGCGCGTAGATCCTGGCATCCGGGGCCACGCCGCCGATGTAGTCGCCCACCGTTCCGGTATTGCCGGCCGCGATCCCAGCGCAGGCGGTGCCGTGGGCCTCGCCGTTGGGGAAGGGATTCGCGTCGTTGTCTCCCGTGTCGAAGCCGCCGATCACCTTGGCATTCGGGAAACCGCCCCCGCCCAGCCGCGGATGCGTGTAATCGACGCCCGAATCGCAGATCGCCACCGATACGCCGGCGCCGCCGTAGGTCAACCGATACGTCATCGCGTCCATCAGCGGTAATCCCTGCGCGAGATTCATCGGGATGTCGCGGACCGGCTCGATCAGCTCGACGGCCGGGTCGTTCTGCAACCGGGCCAGACCCGCCCTCGTGACCTCCATCCATGCGCACGGCTGGTTCTCGAACGGGTAACGCAGCCTGAAATCGGCCGGGGCAAGCCGGCCGAGCAGCGCCTGCAGGTGCGGACGGATGGCATCGCGGTGCCGCCGGGCGGACCGGGCATCGCTCAGGTCGACGACGGCGGGCGCATTGGGCGGGGGCCGGAGCGTCACGATCACCCGCGCCATCGCCTGGCCGCCGTCAAACTGGCCCAGGATGTCCTGCTTGTGGCGCAGCTTGTGGTCCGCGACGGCGGCCGCGGAAGCGACGACCGATTCGGCCGCCAGCGATTCCGGGCAGGCCACCGTGACTGACGACGGATTCACGCGAATGTCCGGGAGCAGACAGTTGGTGGTGTTGTGAGCGACCTGATTGTTGACCTCGCTCGTCTCGACGATCGTCCCGTCCGGGTCGAGCACGCCCACCAGCGTGTGATCGCCGGCCGTCACCACCCAGGGCGACGTGCAGTTGCCAACGTAGCTGAAGCCCGCGTCCAACGTGCCGATGAGACTGCACACGGGCGTGCTGTCGATTTCCAGCGTGAAGATCTTGCCCGTAGCGCTCCCGCTGCCGGTGACGTCGAAGGCGAAGTGCGGGTAGACCGACTCGCCCACGCAGGGATTATCCACGATATTGCCCTGGTTATCCGGCTGGTCGCGGAAGTACACCTGCTGGGCGACCAGGTCAAGGGTGGGCCCCGATCCGAACGGCACGACCGCTTCGTTGTTGAGCTCGTTGGCCTCGACGATGGTTCCGGCCGGATCCACTCTTCCTCGAAGCTGATGCGCCCCCGACGGAACCACGTACGCGGACGTGCACCACCCGAAATAGGAACCAGGCAACAGCGAGCCGGGCGCAGTCTGACAGAGCACGGAACCATCCACATCCATGGCCCATATGGTGCCGCTGACCGAACCGGGACCGTCGAGGCGATAGAAGAAATGGGGATAGACCGACTGTCCGGGTAACGGATTGGACACGACGTTGCCGGCTCCGCCCGGCTGATCGCGGAAATACACCTGCTGGGCCACCAGATCGGGGGTGGTGACGTTGTCGACGCGGACGTCGTCGACGAACGCACCTTTGTAATTGACACTGAAGTCGCTCACGAAAACGATCGCGATCCACACCTGCGGCTGGCCCGAGATGTTTCCGAGCGTGGGGACGCTGGTCAGGTTGATTGCGGTTTCCACCCAGCTGTTGAGGGTCGAACCGGTCGTCTCGTAGCCGTAGAAGTTGACGCCGTTCGTGGAGACGAAGAACTGGAGGAAATCGAAATCGGTCTCCGACTCAAGCCAGTAGTGGAACGAGAAGACTCCGCCGGACACGCCGCTCAGGCTGAACGGCCCGTACACCATCCAGGCGTTCATGTCGTCGGCGTAGTTGTCGACGGCCGGATTGCGGGCCGCCGTTCCGCCGGCTGCGCACCAGGCGCTGCGGACGCCGCTGTAGGACTTGTAGGTCGTATCATCCCAGGTCGGATTGCCGCTCCGCGTCCACAATCCGGAAGGAAATACCCCCTCGAAGGTCTCCAGGAACAGGGTCGAGGCCGGCCCCGCGCCGGGCACGGGAGATTCGGACAGACCCGCCGCCCGGTCCCAGGCCGCGGGCAGCGTCGCCTCCGCCGCGGTGAGGACCGCCGGCGCCACCGCCCCCGCTCCGCACACCTGCCCCGAGGCCGCAGCGGGCTCCGGTGCGGCCACACTCGCCAGCCGGGTGAGCCGCGCCCCGCTGCTCGGGCCCGGCTCTTGAGGACTGGGATTGGCCTGAACCGCCGCCGGCGCCCCGTCGGAATCCGGATCGTCCGCCGACTCGGCGCGGGCCGCCGCGGAGATCACCCGCTCACCGGCCAGGACAGGCAAAAGGAGCGACAACCCGGTGCACACGAGCCAACGCAGGCGAAACCAGTGCGGGCGGGACATGGAGTGCTCCTTTCAATGACTGGCGGTGCGAGATGAGCCGGTGGAAACGGCGATCGTCAGGTCAGCGGAGGAACTCAGGCATGGCGCGCGCATTCCTGCTCAACCCTCCGATTGCGTGCAGACATTAGCCTACCGGTCGCTGGAACCTGCGTCAACCCGAAACTCCCGACCGAAGCCCGCGCGGCGGCACCTTACGGGCACAGCGCCTGACGGGGAGGCGACGTGACGTGTGATTTGGCGATCTGCATATCGCTGGCGTTGACAGTGCCGGAGAGATCCAGGTCGAATTGCGGTCCGTCGGCGGCGGCGGAGGCGAACTTCGTCTGTACCAGCGTGACGTCGCTGAGCGTGATGTCGCCGCTCATGGTGGTATCGCCGACCAGCGAGCGCACCATCACGTCCACGTCGCCGGTGAGCGTCTCACCGAACGTGCCCGGCCCGATGGTGATGGTGTAGCAGCCCGCGTCGGGCAGCGTGCCGGGGCTGAACAGGATGGCGAGAGTGTCGGAATCCGCCATCATGACCGTCGTGGGCACGTAGGGCTCGGGCGGCCCGGCAACGCCGTCCACGGTCAGCACTCCGGTGACGCTCACGCCGGCCGAATCGAGCAGCGACGGGGGCTGGTCGAAGTCCACCTCAATCTTCTGGATGCCCCCCTGCCGTGGTTCGACGACCGGACCGCTCATGCCGTCGCCGGAGGCGGCCTCGTCCAGCGGAATCCCGAGCGGGCCGGCCCCCTCATGCTCGCGGACGCTCCGCCAGCCGACGATCGCCCGCTCACACGGCGGAGCGCACGTGCAGCACGTCAGCTCGCTGATCGAGATGGTATCCACGTACCACCCTGTCCCGCTGATGCTGTAATCGGTGCCCAGCCGCCAGCGCAGCCGGATCTCCTGGCCGGCGGCCGCGGCAGGCAGATTGACGGTGGTGGTCATGAAACCCTCGGAATTGCCCGACCAGCCCTGCCGGCCGGACAGCGGGTTCCCGCAGCACACGCTGATCGTGCGGTTGTAGCCGCCGGCCACGAAGCCGCCGCCCGCCGTCAGGATGTCCGTGAACGGGGCACCGCCGATCGAAATCTCGAGCACGCCGGCGTCATAGGAGGTCTCCAGGCTGAAGCTGTGGCGGAACGTCAGCTTCGCCGCGGGACTGCCGATGGGGATGCTCGGCGATTCGAGAATATTGTCGGTGGTCGTCGAGGGATCGGACGCGAAAGCCGAGTTGGGCAGCGAGTCGCGCACACTGCTCGTGGTCGCCCAGGGGGTGGGTGCCGGAGTGCCGGAGGTGGTGACGGACCAGCCGGCCGGCAGGGCGGGCGGGCTGGGCGCATCGAAGTTCTCCGAAAAGACGGTACCGAGGCTCCCCAGCACGAAGTTGAAGAACACACTGCCGAGCGGGTTGCCCCCGGACTCCACCAGCAGCGTGGCCTTGACCGACGTGCCGCATTGGCCGCTGGCCGTGAAGGTGTACGGCCGGCTGACCGCCCCGCCGCCCACCACCAACGGGCCGTAGTTCTGAGAGGCACTGGGAAGAGCCACTCCGCCCGTCGCCTCCAGCGTGGCCACCACGTCGCCGGTATCGGCGCTGCCGACGTTCTGCAGCGACAGGTTCACCGTCACTGTCTCGCCGGGATCGAGCGCGCCGCTGCCCGGCAGGCAGCTCTCCGCCGTGATGGTGGATCCCTCCGCGGCAATGACCGGCAGCGGCACCTGGCTCGCGTTATAGATGACCAGAGCGAAATCCTGATCGAGGGCCCCGCCGAAATTCGGCACGCCGTCGGAGTTGATGTTCACAGCGGTCACGTTGATGACAAAACTGCCGTTCACACCCGCGGGAAGAAAAACACTCTCGACGTTGTTGCGCGCGTCCGCAACTCCGCCGGCAATCGACGCCGCCCCTCCGAACACGTTGCCCTTGTAGGTGCTGCCGCCCGCGGTGACCACGAGGTCCAGGTCGTTGCGGTACGCCGCACTGGAGGTCGGGCCCGGGGCGTCCGTCCAGGCGAGCGTCACCCGGAAGGGCTTGCTCACGTCCGTAATCGTGCCGGTGAACAGTCGCTGCTGCCCGGTCGCGGTGAAGAGATCGGCAGCCTCCTGATCGCGCAGGATCGTCGGCGTGGCGCCCAGGCGGGCGAAAGCCTCCTGCAGATTCAACGCGCCCATGCCCTGGGAGTTCGACCAGAGGGTGTCGTTGGCCCCCGTGCCGGTCAGATGGCGGGCCGAGTTGATCAGCAGGGCCTTGGTCATCGCCGGGCTGGGCACCGGCCGGCCCATGTTCAGGAAAAGCTGCCGCAGCAGCGCGGCCCCACCCGACACCGCCGGGCACGAGTGACTCGTCCCCGATGACGCGCTGTAGAACTGCTGGTCGGGTGGGAAAAAATGACTGGGATAGACGCCGCCACACACGCCTTCGCCGCTGAAGCACGGATCAGCGGTCCCGGTGGCGCCCGGCGAGGCGATCTGCACGACTCCGCCGGTCACGTGCGTCCCCGGTGCAACAATGTCCGGCTTGAATCGCCCATCCGCGGTCGGGCCGCGGCTCGAGAACGGGATGATGTCGTCCGTGCTGTCGGCGCCGGAGTCGGCGACGTTGCAGCTGTCCGCTCCCCCGAATGCCTGGACGTTCTCGGCCGCCCCGACGCTGATCACGTTCTTGGACGTGGCCGGCGTCCCCACCGTGCCCAGGCCCGAGCCGGCGTTGCCGTTGGCGAACACGATCACCATTTCCTGGTTGCCGGGGGCGGGGAACGGCGAACCGTCGGGCTGGGCATCCCGCACCAGCGCGTCGTAGGCCTGTGCATCCACGTCGTACATGCCGAAGTTGTCCGCACCCCAGCTATTAGAACTGATTCGTGCCCCGTCCTGATAGGCTTTCGACTGCAGGCTGGCGTAGTTGGGATAGGTGAACTGCGCCGGATCGAAGATCACCGATGAGCCGATCCGCACGAACGGGGCAACGCCCAGGCCGTACCGATAGCCGGAACTGTCGGCAAACGGGAACCCCGTCAGATCGCTGTAGCCGGCGAGGATGTGGGCATTGACGGTGCCGTGCCCGTCGCACCCCACGATGGTGCTCCCCGCGTTCGGCGTCCCCTCCAGCCGGTTGTAGACCACCCGGCTCGTGCCGGGAATGATCCCTTCCGTATAGAGTCCGAAATGATTGGGCGAACTGGTCCCGTTGTCCACACCGCTGTCGGTCACGTCAACCACGAATCCCGAGGCGTCGAACTGGGCCTGGGTGAAACCCCACGAGGCGAGCCACGCCAGGTAACCCGGCGCTGCCGGGCCGCTTCCCGAGAGGTTGCCGGCCACGATCTGGTCCTGACGTTCATCGAACCGCCGGGGCGGGACGTACGGCTGGATCGAAACCACGTCGGGCTGCCGGGCGAGCTGGGCCAGCTTGCCGGGCGGCACGTGCACCACCACATTGAAGTAGTCCAGCAGCCGCCACGACCGCCTCACCGGCCCCGACCGAAGCCGATCGATCACCTCAAGCGTTGCCTGGTTGGCCGGCGGGTCGTCCACCATCTGGACCGCATACAGATCACCATGCCCCGGCGCGAGGCCCTTACCCTGGGCGGCCAGCAGCCCGCGCGGATCGATCTTGTATCCGTCCGCGTACGCGGCGTCCCACTGAATGTGCCGCGACTTGCCGGCCAGCGCCTGGACGCCCCCAATCTGGGCAGCATCGCCATAGATCAAATAGGTGTTGCTCGGGATATAGGTGACGATCCGCGCCCCGGTCGCGGCAAGCTCATCCATCCACGCCGGCCGGACCGGTCCGGCGAACTGCACGAGATGGAGGGCCTTGCCGCCGAACGCGCCTCGGGCCCGGCGAAGTTGCCGGGCGGGCGGTTGGGTCGTGTCGATCGGCCCGGCGTGCAGGCGCACGATGTTCTCGTCCGGCCGCACCTCGGCGTCGATGTCATCGGAAAGAGCCCCGGCCGGCACCTCGATGACGGCAAAGGCCCCGTAATCGGCGACCAGTTCCCCGCCCCGGTTCAGGAGTCTGGGCACGGCCGACCGTGAAGCGCGAACCTTGACCCGCCCCTCTCGTGCGAGCTCCCCCGCCTGGATGGTGGATACAGCCCCGAGGATTAAGCACAGGCATAGCAGGATGTTACACGGGCGCGACGCGGCTCCCTCCCTTCTCATTCCGATAATCCGGATGCGCACGGGAGCGACCGAGCGGAACATACGAGTCTATCGATCTTACTCGATCAGCCCAAAAAGGCAACCGCAAACCTTCCCCATGGTGCACGTCGGGTGCACCCGAAATACAGGGGCGTGTCTCCCGGGTGGCATGGGTCCCGGCGCGCCGGGATACTCGCTGCCCGTAGGAGTGGGCCTCGGGCAATCCGCATCCACGATTGCGGGTGGCCGCCGCGGCGACCCTATCCCGCCCGCATGCCACTGAATTCTGGATGCACCCGTGCACATCGGTTCCCAAGCGCCGGGCCCGGCCCACCCGGAGGTCACGGACGCGACCTGCGTGAGGGGGATGCCAGAATCGGGTCGGCAAAAGCGTCCGTTTGAGCCGCCACCCGCCTGCGACCCACGCTCTCTGAGACGCTTCTCACGGTCACGTCGACGTGCGCGGCCCGGTGAAGCATCGAGCATCGCCATCGCTTGCGACGCTATTGCCCACAGGTGGCGGGGGGAATCTGGCCCGGACCCGCGATACATCGCTGGAATCTGCCGTAATCATCCATGTCCACATCGCCGTCGTTGTCGTAATCCGCGGCGGCGAACTGCTGGGCCGTGCACCCCGGCGGTGGACCGGGGATGCTCGGGCCGGTTTCGCAGTCGGCCATGACCTGCACATCGTCGACGTCCACGTGCTCGTCGCAGTTGAAGTCCGCGTCAATACATGTCACCGTCAGCGTATCGGAGTGGTTCACGCTGCCGTAACCGTTCGTCGCTGTGCACGTGTATGTGCCGGCATGTGCAAGCAATACCGGGTTGATCATGAGCGTGGAAGTCGTGGCACCGCTGATCGGACCGCCGTTCACGAGCACGGTGTTGCCGTGTTTCCACTGATACGTGATCGTCGGCGTGCCGTTGGCGGGCGACGTCCAGATCACGGCGCCGCCGACTTTCGCTGACTGGCTGCCCAGCACGAACGGAAACGCCGGAGCCACGCCGGGCATCGACACAAAGGTTGTCTCGCCCCACCCGAAGAGCCCGCGAACATCGCTCAGGCCGGTGATCTGAGCGGGCGTATAGAGACTGACCTGAGTCTGCTGCCCCAACTGCCCGTTGTAGTTGTACCCGCAGCCCCAGACCGTCCGGTCACTTCTTAAAAACAGCGAATGGTAGTATCCCCCGGATATGGCCGTAACATTGGAGGTCATGCCGATCGGCGTGATGGGCACGAGGCTGCGATTGGGCGTGCCGTCGCCCATCTTGCCGCCGCCCCCGCCCCACACGCGGACGGAACCGTCCGCGAGCAGGGCCATACTGTGGTCGAAGCTCGCCGCGACGGCCGTCGCGCTGGCGATGCCGGGCACCTGGTACGGGCTCGTTCGGCGATCCAGCGTGCCGTCGCCAAGCTGACCCTGCGAATTCCAGCCCCACGCCCAGACCGTTCCGTCTGACTTGAGGGCCAGATTGTGCAGCCCGCCCGCGGCAATCGCGACGACATCGCTCAGGCCGCCGACCGGAGCGGGTGATGTCTCCCAGCCGCTCGTGAATCCCCGCCCGAGTTGGCCCTCGGCGTTGTAACCGCACGCCCACATCGTTCCGTTGGAGCCCAGTAAAAGCGTGTGATGGTAGCCCGCTTCCGCGGCCACCATGCATTCAATGCCGGGCATCTCGATGGGTTGATACTGGTTGGGATTCGCAACGCCCAGCGCCCCATACCCGTTGTAGCCCCAGGCGAACACCTTGCCGTCGCCGCGCAGCACAACGCTGTGCAGGTCTCCCACGCTCGCCGTCACCGCGTTCGTGACTTCGGGAACCAGTTCGGGCGTGAGCAGATAGGTCGTCTGGGTGACGCGCCCCACGGCTGCCGCGTACGAGTTGCTGCCCCAACCCCAGACGCTCCCGTCAGTCAGGACACCGACCGTATGCCACTCGAAGGCGGCAATGTCAGCGAAGTTCGCCAGGTTGATGACCGGCTCGGGCGTCGCCGCGCAGGTCGCCGAGTTGCTGCATGCCGTGCCCCGTCCCGTCTGGCCGGCGTGATTGCGGCCGAAGCCCAGCGCCGCCAGGCCCGTGCTCGGCGCGGCGAAGACATGTACGCGGATCTGCGTGCTCGGAACCGAATACGTGCCGTCACACGTCGACACCAGACAGTTGTACATGCCTCCGTCGTCGGCCTGCGACGGATCGATGACCAGCGTGCGCGTATTAACCCCCGAGATTCGCCCGCCATTGGAAAGGTTCACCGAGTTGCGCCGCCACTGAAACTGAAGAAGCGAGCCGTTGCTGCTGATGGTCAGTTCAATCCGCTCGCCTGCACGATATGAACTGCACCCCTGACTGACCGTCGAAACCTGCGGCACCGGAAGCGGGAACCCGTATGCGAGGGCAACGTTGCGCGTCGTGCTCCAGAAGTCCTGATCGTGCTCGGGGAAGCGGTCGCGGAACATCTGGATAAACTGCGCCGGCGTGGCCGGCTTGTCCTGGACGACGACGGTGAAGATCTCCTCGGGGCCCAGGGCCATGGCATCGACGTCGCAGTCAAAGGTCGCGTCGCCGTCGTGATCGTCCTGCGCGGCGTCCTCGATGTCGCCCAGCAGCGCCCCGGCGAAACCTTCGGTGCGGAGCGGATCGTGCGGATCGCCCATGCCGCAGAGGCCCAGCGACTCCTGGCTCCGCGGGATCAGCGCCGTCCACGGCTGGCCATTGCTGAATTGATACGTGAGCGGGTAGTCGCGCGTGACCACGTCCGCCAGCCAGTTGGGCCAGCCCTCGTTCCAGGCGTCGTGATCGGTTTCCTGGCACCACACGCAATGCCCGCAGTTGTCCGGCGCCGTGTCGCAGAAGCCGTTGCAGTATTCGGGCGGTGTATTGACCGAGTACGTTTCCAGGAAATGGTGACCGTATTCGTGTGTGTGCGTCCCCTCATTCCACTGCCGGAACGTGCTGATGTGAATCTCGTGGTCGCTGGGGTCATAGAACGCGTTGCCGCCGCTGTCAGGCCACAGCAGATCCAGTTCCGTCACGCTGATTCCCGTCCCGCTCTTGTTGAGAATGAACCGCCAGGCGCGCGTGATGCTGGTGTGGATGTGCAGGGCCGGCATCTGGGCGCTGTCCGCGGGTTTGAGTGTCCCAAAGTTGTGAAAGCTGCCGGTAAAGTCATCCACAACGTTGTCGATGTTGCTCCAGGAATAATCCGGCTCGAAGATGTCTTCGGCGTCCTGAACGTTGATGACGCCGGTGTCGCATTCGAAGCGGACATAGATATCCGGCTCGTCGCAACCAGAAATGTCACAGTCGTCCCAACTGATCGCGCCGGTGTCAAAGTATCCGTTGGGATCTGTCGAGCCCGACCAGATCGTCTCCGAGTCGATGCTGTCTTCGTCCATGACTTCCACCCAGATGCCATCCACGCCCTCTTCCGTCGTGCCGCCGGTCCCCATGCCGTTCGCGTCGACGGCCACAGGCCGGTCATAGACAATACGTCCGACGAAACGCAGGCTGACCGCGCCTCCCGTGGGTGCAATCTCTGTGGGATTCTGCCGGGGGAGCGGCGCGACGGCGGCCTGTCCGTCCTGAGCCGCCCGCCGGTCCTTGCCCCGCTCGGCAAATGCCTTGGGCCCAATCCGATAGGCACGGCTCACCCGCTGTCCGTCAAACGTCAGCGTCAGCTCAACGGGATCATCCGCATTGGCAGGCGTGGCACGAAACGGGATGCGAAGCCGTCCGGCCGCTACCGCCTGCGGTGCCGCAGGCCGCTCAACGGCATGCACCCGCCATCCCCGCCCGTTGACATGAATCTCACCGATCACGCCCGGCTGTCCCAGGTCGATCTCAAAGACACCGTGATATTCCTTGCCGGATTCGGCCTGTTTCGTGTTCGCAGGCATCCGGATCTTCACTGGCGGCCCGACGGTCCCCCAAGCAGGTGTGGTGATGAGAGCCACTGCGGCCGCGCAGGTAAGCGCGACGGACAGCAGACGGGCTTGGGCTGGTGAACGACGTGGTATCATCGCATTGTCCTTTCCTGATCTGTCTGCAGCCAATCACCCGTTCGGCTGACAAGAACCACCCATGCAGCTCGTGCCGAGAGCACACACGTTCCCGCAGCTCCCGCAATTCTGCGGATCTTCCGGCAGGTACACGCATTGGCCGCCGCAGACGGTGTTTCCGGGCGAGCAGGCTTGGTCAGGGCACAGAACTTTCCCATCAGGCTTTATCACGCGGCTCTTGGCGAGGAGCGCGTCGGCTTGAGTGATCGTGCCGCTTAGATCGAAATCGAGCTGCGGAAGAACAGCGGCGCTCCGGCCGATGTGGCGCTTTGTGAACAGCGCATCGCTGAGGGTCGCGTCACCCGAGCCGGTGCCGTCTGCCAGCAATGAGCGCAGCGAACAATCGGCATCGCCCGCCAGTCCCCCGCGGAGGCTGAGAATGCCGGCGGCGGCCAGATTGATGCGGTAACAGGTCTCTTCGGGCAACGCGCCCGGTGCGAACGTCATGGCGATGGTGTCGGCATCGACGGACGCTGTGGTTGCGGCGGCCGAGTAGTCGACCGGTGGTTGCAGGGTGCCGCCGATCGTTCTTTGCCCGGTGACCGAAACGGCTGAGGGGTTAGAGATGGTGACTGGCTGATTGAAATCGACCTCGATCTTCTGAATACCTCCCTGCCGTGTTTCGACAGTCGGTCCGGCGCTGCCGCTGCCCAGCGCCGCCGGATTCAGCGCGATACCAAGCGACCCAATGGCGGCGTGCATGCGAAGACTTCGCCATGCCGTGACCGCAGGCATCGGCCCCGGCGCGACAGGCAGTACAACGCGGAAGGCCTCGCGGGCAGAGCTTGGATTCGTGCCCCAGCCGACGATTACCCGGCCATCGTCGGAAATGCCCGTTGCCGATCCCAGTCTCCAGCCGGCCAGTTGCGATCCCAGGCCGTACTGATCGACGAGAACCTGCCGCAGCGATCTCATCCCGTTTTCCGCGTCCCAGATGAGTGCGGTGAAAACCGTGTTGCCGCTGAACCATTCGTAATATGTTTCGTACCCGACCGCGACCAGGCCGTCCGACGAAATGCCCAATGCGTACTGATCGTTTCCAGTATTGGCCGCGATATTGACGGCGCCGCTCTGCGCGGTCCATCTGAATGGTGTGGAGGTGTAGTGATACGAACAGTCGTCGAGATCGCAAATGGCATAGACGCAGGTCACGAAGCCCACCAGGGTATTCCCGTCGGCCGAGACATCTTGGGCCGATGCATAGCAGTCGAGGGTGCTGAGGCCCAGGCCGACCATACCGCCGGCCGGAGTCCAGCGAAATGCGTCATTGGTTGAGGCGCCGACGATCACCGAGCCATCGGCCGAGACGCCATGGGCGGCGCTCGATCCGATGTAAGGCGGGATGTTTCCGAGATCGACCATGCCGCCCGCCGTCCAGCCGAACGCCTGGCCCCCTGAAAAGCCGACCACGACCGAGCCATCCGCCGAGGTCGCGTGGGCTTCACTGACCGGCTCGGTATTGGAGAGGTGGCTCAGCGACTGCATCCCGCCGCCCATGGTCCAGCGGAAGGCGGTGGTTCCGCCTGCGCCGGCGCCGCGTCCGACGACCACGCCACCGTCCGCAGAGACCCCCACCGCCTCACTGTCGAAGGTTCCACCCGGTACATCGCCGAGCCCTTGTATCGGCCCGTCCCTCCATCGGAACGCCTCGTCATTCCCGTCCGAGCGCACGGCCCTGCCGACAACGGTGGACCCATCGGCCGAAACCGCGTTGGCGTAACTGGCATATCCGCCGGGAAGCTGGCCCAGCGGCTGAAACGTGGCTTGAGCTGTGATCTGGTGGGGCACCCAAGCCGCACTCATCGCACAATAGAGCTGTAAAAGCTTCATGATTACATTTCCATCGAAACCACGGATCTTGCTCCCGGAATCAGTTCATGCAGTTGGAATAGGGCACGACATTCGCTCCGGCGAAGTACCGCTGGAGGATGCCCAGATCGTCCTGATCACCATTCTGATCGCCGTCCAGGTCTTTGGTCCGGCGCGATGTAAGGCGGCCGGTCAAGCCGCTCGCACTCCCCGGCGCAGATCGCGGCCCGGCGCTCCGGCGTCATTTCCGGCGGGTGCTTGAGCACCGGCTGCGGCCCTGTCGGCCGCCGCTGCTTCCAGCGGGTCTGCGCCGTGACGCTTCCGCGGCCGACGATACTGCTTTCGGCCGCGTGTCTGCTCGCCAGCTTCAACCCGCACATCGAGAGAGCGATCCAGCAGACGGCCCATCCGGACACAAGGGCCCCGCTCTTGCTGCCGCGGAAACGCTGCGCAGAATACACGCTGCCACTCCAATGGCCGGATGACATGTCTGCATCATCCCGATCAGATGTGCTGAAGCCCGAACGTCCCTATTGTACCTTCGGCCGGCGAAATCCACATCTCCGGCGACTGCCTCAGCAGCGGCTCAGGAGCGGCTGCGGCCCTGTCCGCTGCGCCTCCTTCCATCCGGACTGGGCAGTTGCAGTCCCGCTCCCGACGATGCTGTTCACTGCGGCCTGCGAATTGACCGAGGTGGCCCCGCAGATAAAGGCTGTCATCCAATAGAACATGACACGGGACGGATAGACCGCGCTCATATTGCGGAAGAAACACAGCCGACCGCATGCGTTAGTATTCAAAAGTTTGGCGCACATTTTTATGCCTCGCTGCTTGTCCGTGACGGCAGGGCAGCGACCCACTCCGAGATCCGCTCAGTTCACGCAGTTGGGGTCGGGAACGACATTCGCTCCGGCAAAGCATCGCTGGAGGATGCCGAAATCGTCCGGATCACCGTCTCCATCGCCGTCGAGGTCCTTGCCCTGGCACGCCGGCGTCAGGGGCACGTCCGCTCCGGCCGCGCACGCGATGAAGGCGTCCACATCCGCGTCGTCCACGTCGCAGTCGGTGTCAAAGTCCATTGGGAATGCACAAAGGACGGCCACCTCGCTCAGCGATGGACCGCAAGCGTTGGAGACCGCGCAGGAGTACGCGGCGGCATCCGCCTGGCCGGCATTCGTGATCGTGAGTGTCGAGGTGTCCGTGCCCGAGAACACGCCGCCGCCCGGGGCCGGGCCGTCGACGATGTCCTGGCCGTTGCGCTTCCACTGATAGGTGAGGGCGCCGTAGCCGGCCGCGTACACTTTGAAGACGGCCGTCCCGCCCGGCGTGAACGGCTGGGACCTGGGCTGACGGTCGAAGACCACGCGATCCAGGTAGCGGTACTCATACAGCTCCAACAGGGTCCGGTGGTCGACGTCACTCGTGTTGTTCATCAGCGCCACCATCGCCCGGCGCCTGGAGTCCCAGGTCATGTGGTAACCGGCGAGGTCGGTGGGAGGCCCGGTCGGCGGCCCGGCCGGGAGCAGCAGGCTCCAATCGGGGTTGGTATCGTAATACGTCTCCTGTTTCGGCCCGAATCGGTACCCGAAGAACAATATGAGTCGTCTTCGCACGTCGTCATAGGCCATGAGCGACTGGTACAGGTCCACGCTGGTGACGGGGTCCTGCACCCAGACGTTCCCGTCCCAGCGCCAGGTCTGCCGAGGATAAAGTTCGTTCTGATAGTGAACGGTTTTGCCGTGGAGCGGGTCGAACTCCAGGGAGTTCCAGTATCCGCCCGGGAATCCGTTGCTGGCGACGCGCTGACTCCAGGTGTTGGCCGCCGGGTCGTATTCCCATGTGGAGCTGTTCTGCGATTGCGAAGGGTTCAGCAGGACCGTGACGACTCTGTGACGAATGCTGTCGTAGGCCAGTCGCAATCGAGCCGCCGCCGAAACAAGCGAGACTGGCGGATTGTCCGGATCGGTGGTCGGCTTGCGGAGGGACCAGGTCGCGCCGTCGAACTCCCACAGGTCGTTCTTGAAGACACTCTGTTCGACGTGATTTCCGCCGAAGAGGTAAACGCGCTGGCGGTCGCTGTCGTAGACCAGCGCGTGCTTATAGCGACCACCGGGCTTCTGGGGGAGCGTGCGCTTCACCCATTCCACGCCGTCGTATTCCCAGTGATCGGCGTAGGTGGCGCCCGGGACGAGGCTGCCGCCGCCATAGAACACGTGGACGCCGCGGTGCGAGTCGTATGTGAAGGCGGAGAAACTCCGGCTGGGGGCTTGAGCGATGTCGCTGCGCAGCACCCAGTTGGGTGTGGGCAGCGTGAGAGTGGCATTCGAACTGCTGACCTCTCCGCAGTTGTCGGTGACGATGCAGAAGTACGTGCCCTCGTCCTCGTAGCGGGCGCCGGTGATGGTCAGCGTCGGCGTGTTCGCACCGGTAATACGGCCATCGTTCACCACCGGGTAGAGGTTGCGATACCACTGGTAACTGAGCGGCCCCACGCCATAGGCCAGCAAGGAAAAGGTTGCAGTGCTGCAAGGCGTAATGCTCTGATTCTGCGGCTGATTGCGGATAAAGACGCCGACGGCGACGATCGCTTCACGGCTGACCAGCGTGCCGCATATGTTCTGCGTGGTGAGCTGGTAGACCCCCGAATCGCTGCGCTGAGCGTTGTTGATGACGATGTTGTCGGTGGTCGTCGAGCTCGAGTAGAAGGCCCCGTTGCGGGTCCATGTGTATGTGGCCGGAAAGTGCGTCTCTGAGCTCGGGTTGAGCATCACGGTGGAGCCGGGGCAGACGGCCACGTCGAGCGGCTCGGCAATCAGAACCGGCGCCGGTGCGGGCGCGGGGCCGATGCCCACCACGGGCGCTGCAGCACGCCGGTTGTTCTCCTGGATCGGATCGTTGAAGAACGGCAGCCAGACCCCCACGTAATAGAGATTGTTGGACACGTTCGGGACCATCGCCGTGATCTGCACCACGCGCTGCTGATCAGGGTCCAGCACCACGTTACTGACCGAGCCGAACTCCGCGTCGTTCGCATCGATGGTGGTGTCGAGCGAGATCCGGCAATTCACCAGCGGAATCGTCGTCTGCGTCATACCGAGATTCCGCAACGTGACGTTCACCGTCATGCTCGTGCCGCTTGTATGACACTGGCCCCCCACGACGTCTACGCTTCTGACCATCACCTCGGCCGGGGGCGTGTGCTCCTCGCGGCTGAACCAGGTCGCTACCGGTTGAACATTGCCGTTGGCCAGCAGCGTGTAGCCGGTGGCCAGCCAGGTATTCGCGTCGAGCGGGCCGGTGCGGGCGTTGAAATAATCGCCCCAGCGATTGCTGGTCGGACCCGAGCCCCCGGCGGCCACGACCACGCCGTTCAACTGGTTGAAACTCCATCCGACGTATGAGTCCACAATCCACGCGGCCACACTGGGATGATTGCCCGGGCCGCCGAACGCCAGTGTTCCCCCGCGCTTGAATGCGGGGGTCACATGACACGACGGATAGAGGATTCCATACTGCGTGTTGTAGATGGCTTCCGTGCCGCGATAGGCGAGATTCGCTTCCTCGAACTTGGATACATCGATATAGGGGTAGGGGAATCCGGGCGGGTTCTGGCGCGAGCCGTACATGAAGCCGACCTCGCCATCCGCGCGGTAGCCGGCCAGAATCCGGTTGTCGCAGAAACCCGCCCAGTTCCTGCCGTCCGGACCGTTGGCCACCATGATCTGGCCGGCGCCTGTGTTCACCGCGTTGAATCCCACGTGATCCACATCGTCCCAGGTGGCGGTACTGGAGTTCTCACCGTAGCGCCAGATCTTGAGTGTGTCGGTATCGACATGCTCCCCCGACCACATGATGTCGCTGCAGCCGCTGCACATGCGTGTCACATGGCCGGTATTGATGTAGCTGAACTGGACCGGATTGCCGTTCTGAAGGTCGTCCAGGCTCATTCTGACCATGACGCCGTTGCTGGTTGTACCGGAGCTCAGCGGAAAAACACCCGTCGTGTAGTAGAGCGCATTGTTGGTGGTCTGCAGGTCGGGGAAATCGAGCCAGTTCTGGTTGGTGAAGCCGAAGCTGGTCGGGGCGAAGTCGATCCAGCTCCAGTTGTTGTTGAGCAACTCATTCCGCCCGACCGCCCAGGCGAGTCGCTGGACATTCATGGCGGTTCGATTGCCCGACCCGTCGCGCGGCGTGGCGTATTGCAGAAGCCAGATCATCAGATTGCGAGAAGGTTCGTAGAAGACGATCTGGTCGCAACAGAAGCCTGAGGAGGAGCCGGGGGCTTCTATCGTACCATCAGCCGGGAAGTTGTCGAACGGGTTGATGAGCTGCCAGCTCAGACCCATGTCCGGCGAGAGCGCCGCATACCAGTTGCCGGACATGAAAATGAGCTCCTGTTCGACACCAATGGAGGGCTCGTTGGTCGTACTGTATGACGGGACGTTGGTCCCGGGGGCGGGAAAGGTCAGATTCACGTTGCTGGTCCGCCAGACGCGCAGATCGCCCGGTGCGGCGGGAGCGGGCGCTTCTACCGGACTCGTATTCACCGCGAGTCCCTGAACGCGCACCTCCCGACCCGCCTTGCCGTACCCGAACCGCGGCGTTCCCTTCGCCTCGGGCACGATGTACGGAGGGCGGTTCATCCGCTCGCACTCGCCGGCGCAGATCGCGGCGCGGAGCTCCGGCGTCATCTCCGGCGGCTGCTTGAGCAGCGGCTGCGGGCCCGTCCGCTGGGGCTGTTTCCAGCCCCGTTGAGCGGTGACGGTTCCACTGCCGACGATGCTGCTTTCCGCCGCCAGGGCGCTCACCGAACTCGACGCGCAAATCGACATCGCCATGCAGCAGACGGTCACTCGGGACATACAGACCGCGCCCGTGCCGCGGCAGAAATGACGCCGGAGCACGCGGGCATGCCAATGCTCAGAGGACATTCTGTACCCTCCCGATCAGATTGATGAGGCCCAAACACCTGATTGTACACGCTGCCCGCGCAAGGCAGGCTACTGCGCGCAGTCAGGCGGCGGGATCTGGTTCGCGCCGGCGATGCAGCGCTGGAACCTGCCGTAATCATCCATGTCCACGTCGCCGTCATTGTCGTAATCCGCAGCCGCGAACTGCTGCGGCGTGCAGCCCGGCGGCGGTCCGGGGATGGCCGGACCGGTCTCACAGTCGGCCATCACCTGCACATCATTTGCGTCGACGTGCTCGTCACAGTTGAAATCCGCGTCGATGCACATCACCGTCAGAGTGTCCGAGTGGCTCACGCTGCCGTAGCCGTTGGTCGCTGTGCACGTGTAGGTGCCCGCGTGTGCGAGTGACACCGGGTTGATGGTGAGCGTGGAAGTCGTCGCGCCGCTGATCGGACCGCCGTTGACGAGCACGGTGTTCCCGTGTTTCCACTGATACGTGATCGTCGGCGTGCCGTTGGCAGGCGATGTCCAGTTCACCACGCCGCCCACTTTCGAGCCTTGACCCCCCAGCACGAACGGGAATGCCGGGGCGACGCCGGGTGTGAAGACGAAGCTCGTCTGGCCTCTGCCGAAAATCGCGCGGACATCACTGAGGCCGGCAAGCTGGGTCGGTACGGTGTAGGTGAGATAAGAGGGCTGCGCGAGCTGGCCATACACGTTGGCGCCGCAGGCCCACAGCGTACGGTCCCCTTTCAGGAAAAACGTATGAGCCGAACCGCCACTGATCGCAGTCACGTTGGCGCCCGCGCCCATCCCCGTCGGCGTGATCGGCGTCGGAGAGTCGCTGGCGGCGTTGTTGCCCAATTGATAACCGCCGCCTGCACCCCAGACCCGGGCTGAGCCGTCAGCGAGTACGGCCATGCTGTGATTGGGGCCGGCATTGATGGCGACCACACTGGAGAGACCGGTGATCTGGACGGGGCTGGTTCGCTGCGTCGTGGTGCCGTCGCCGAGCTGTCCCGTGGCGTTATAACCCCAGCTCCAGACGGTGCCATCCGACTTGAGAGCGAGATTATGAAAAGTGCCCGCCGCGATCGCGATGACGTTGCTCAGGTTGAGCACCGGCAAGGGCGTCGGACTGGGGCCACTGGTAAACCCTCGGCCGAGGTTGCCGTTGGCGTTGTAACCCCACGCCCAGACTTGCCCGTCGGCACCCAGCGAGATCGTGTAGTACTGTCCCACCTGCACGTCGATCATGCAGTCAAGACCCGTCGGATTCACCGGCGCGGTTTGACTCTGGTTGTTTACGCCCAATGAAAAGTAAAAGTTATCCCCCCAGCAGAAAACCTTTCCGTCGGCGCGCAAACCCGCACTGTGGGTATAGCCAGCATCAATGGAGACCATGTTGCTGAGTTGAGGAATGAAAGTGGGTGTGACCAGAACGGCGGGCGATGAGGGATTGCCGGTCGCCTGCCGGAATGAGTTGTCTCCCCATCCCCACGCGGAGCCGTCCGAAGTCACGGCGGCACTGCAGTGCAGATAGCCGCTGATATCCGCGAAGTTCGCCAGATTCACCACCGGTGCCGGCGTGTATGCACAGTGGTTGGCGCCGCAGGAGGAGCCGCGGCCAGTCTGCCCGGCATAGTTGGCGCCGAAACCCAGGGCGGCCATGCCGGTGGTCGCAGCGGGGAACACGTGGATGTAAATCGGCTGCGTGGGATACGACAGTGTGTTGTCGCATGTCGAGACCAGGCAACTGTACGCGCCGCCGTCCCCGGCCTCGGCGGGGTCGATCACCAGCGTCGGGCCATCCGCCCCGGAGATCCTCCCGCCGCTGGAAAGATTTACCAGATTGCGTCGCCATTGATAGCGCATCAGCGAGCCGCCCCCGTTCACCGTGAGCTCGATGCGCTGGCCCGCCCGATACGTACTGCAGCCGTTGCTCACGAGCGACGGCTGAGGCGTGGGCAACGGAAACCCGTACTCGGGGGCAACATTGCGTGTCGTGCTCCAGAAATCCTGGTCTTCGAGCGGATAGCGGGCGCGGAAATCGGTGATGAACTGCGCAACCGTCGAAGGCTTATCCACCACCACGACGGTGAAGATCTCTTCCGGCCCCAGCCACATCGCGTCAATTGCACAGGGAGTCAACGGGTTACATACGCCGCCGCCCGTGCAATTCGCGTTGCTCGTGCAGGGCGTCCCGTCGTTCGTGCCTCCGGCACAGGTGCCTCCATCATGATCATCCTGCTGATTGACACCATTGACGGTGCCACCGTCCTCGATGTCGCGCAAAAGTGCGCCGACGAAACCTTCGGTTCTCAGCGCATCGTGAATCTGTCCATCCTGGCAGCACATGCCGAGCGCTTCCTGACTCCGAGGGATCAAGGCCATCCAGGGGGTTCCGTTGCTGAACTGGTACGTGAGCGGATAATCGCGCGTCACCAGGTCCGCGAGCCAGTTGGGCCAGCCTTCGTTCCAGGCGTCGTGATCCGTCTCGCGGCACCATTGACAGTGTCCGCAGGAACCCGTCGGCGCCCCGTAACAACCCGGCACGCCGCTGGCATCGTCGCAGAAATTCGGATCGCCGTTGTTGTTGTTGCAGTAGTCCGGCGTCACATTGACGGAGTACTTCTCGAGAAAGTGATGCCCATACTCGTGCGTGTGGGAGCCTTCGTTCCACTGCCGGACGGGGCCGATGCTGATTTCGGTGTCACCGGGGTCGTATGAAGCGTTGCTGCCATCAGGCCACAGCAGGTCCAACTCGGAGACATGAATGCCTGTCCCGCTCTTGTTCAGGATGTACCGGTGCGCTCGCGTGATGCTGTTGTGAATGTGGCAGGCCGGCATCTCAGACGCATTGGAGGGTTTGATGGTCCCGAAGTCGTAGAAGTTGCCGGTGAAATCATCAACGACGTTGTCAATGTTGTCCCACGTGTAGTCGTGCTCCAGAATATCGGTGCCGTCCTGCACGTTCACCACCATCGTGTCACATTCGAAAATGACGTAGATATCCGGCTCGTCGCACCCTGATATGTCACAGTCATCCCAGGAGATGTTGCCGGTGTCGAAGTAGCCGTTGACGTCCGTGTAGCCCGACCAGATCGTCTCAGAATCGACGGTGTCCTCGTCCATGACGCGGACCCAGATGCCGTCCACGCCTTCGACGGAGGTTCCGGTGGGCATGTTGTTGGAGTCCAGTCCGGTGGGTCGGTCATAAGCGAAACGGCCGACGAACCGCAGCCCGATCGCCCCGCCCTGGGGCGTGATATTCAAAGCATCCTGCGTGCCGGGCACAAGTGCGGCCGGGGGCGCCGCCGCCACCCCTGGAACTGCCTGGACCGTCCGCCGGGCCCTGCCACGCTCGGCAAACGCCTTCGGACCGATCCGATACGCCCGGTTCACCAGCCGACCATCGAACTTCAGGCTCAGTTCGATCAGCTCGTCCGCATCGCCGGGCGTCGCGTGAAACGGAATCCGCAACGTTCCGACGTTTGCGGCCACGACCGCTGCCGGGACTTCCACGCTGTGAACCTTCCACAACTTTCCGCTCACCTTCACATCGCTCACCACTCCCGCCTGCCGAACGTCCACCTCGAACACGCCATGGAACGCCCTGCCCGATTCGGCCTGTCTGGTGTTCACCGGCATCCGGATCTTTACCGGCGGCCCCACAGTGGCCCGGGCGGGCGATACGAGGAGGATACTCACGACGAGCCAGGCGGCGCGCCCGCCCCACCTGACCACAAGCCACCTGAGAAACTGTATCTCATGTTCCAACAAGTAATTAACGCCGCGCATGCAGTGCTCCTCTCACGGGCTGGCCGGGGATCGGCCGGTTCCCAATCCGCCGACAGCGCGCGCCCTCTGGCCCGTGCGCGCGAGGGAGATGGGTATGAACGCGGCACAGGGTGAGCACCGCTCACCGCTCGCACACAACCGCCCACGATGGTGAAGTTGCTGTGAGGTCTGCTCCGGCCCCTGACGGCCTCACACCGGAATCCCCATCCGACTCATGTCTTCATGCGACATCGGGGACACCGGCTGTCGAAATCATCCGGAAAAATCAAGACCTCGGCGTTTACTCAGGGCAGGTTCCAGACGCGGATGGTAGCATCGAGGCTGGCGGAGAGGCCCAGTCGGCCATCGGGCGAGAAGGCGACACAGGTCACGCTGGCGGTGTGGCCGGCCAGCAACGCCAGTCCCACGCCGCGATCCAGGTCCCAGAGGCGGGCCATTCTGTCCCGTCCGGCCGAGAGGGCCAGCCGGCCGTCGTGTGACACCGCCACGTGCTCAACCCCCGCCAGATGGCCCCTAAGCTGCCGCAGCTCACGGCCGGTCCGAAGGTCCCAGAGGCGCAGCGTCCGATCCAGGCTCCCGGTCAGAGCATGCTGCCCGTCCGGAAGAAACACGGCCGAGGTGACGGGCCCCAGGTGCCCGGAGAGGATCGTCTGCTCCTGCCCGCCCGTGAGCTCGTAGACGCGAGCCGTCTGATCATCCGAGGCGGTCAGGATCAGCCGGCCGTCGGGCGAGCACGACACGCGGTTGATCGGGCCGGCATGAACCTCGAACCTTCTGCCTTTCTGCCCCGTGGACAAGTCGTACACCTGCACAAAGGATCGATCTCCCGCCGTGGGACCAGCACAGGCACACAGCGCGAAGCGCCCGTCGGGGGAGAATGCAGCGGATCGGACATCGCCCGCAAGCTCCAGCCGTTGCAGTTGGCGGCCGGAGGCCGTATCCCAGAGTCGGGCGGTGCCATCGGGTCCCGCAGAGAGCACCTGTCGCTGATCCGGTGACAGGATCGCCTCTCTGATTCGACCCGCTTCGCGAGGCGAGTCGACATGCCCCAAAAAGCGCCGGAGTTCCTGCCCCGTCGCTGCGTCCCACCATCGCACCAGGTGGTCCGCCCCACTGGAGAGGATTCGCGGCTCCACTGAGCCCGCCGAAGTCTGTCCATCGCTGGACTTCGGCGAGCTCAATCCAGCCGCGACAGCGACGCTGTACACCTCCGCCGGGCACGGGATCGAACGCGCAGGGAACAAAACATTCAACGCCCGGGCACGGTCGCCGGCTGATTCGATGAGTTGACCGGCATCTTCGGTTCGCCCCTGTGAGGCGAGCATTTCGTGGAGATTCACGATCGTCGCCGCCCAGGTCTGCCGATGTCGAAGCGCGGCGGGATCGCCCAGACCGGCGAGCCGGTCCAGAGCGGCCAGGGCGCGGCGGTACGCCGCTTCGGCCTCGTCGGTACGGCCCGCCTTGAGTAGCCGCTCGGCGGCGGCGATGAGCGGAGCGGGATTCTCCGGGTCGTAGGCATCCGGCCGCCGGGGCGATGTGACGTAAGGATCACCGGGCGGAGTGCCGCGCCAGAGCTCGACCGTTCCGTCGGCGCTGCCGGCCGCGAGCGACTGGCCGTCCGGTGAGAAAACGAGCGCCGTCACACTCGCCGGGTGGCTGTGGAACGCCACACGCTCCTGGCCGACCGCCGCATCCCACACGCGAACCGTGCGGTCCTCGCTGCCCGTCGCGATGGTTTGGCCGTCCGGCGAGAAGGCGATGGCGTGAATGGGCGCCGTATGCCCCCGAAGCGATGTGTGCAGCAGCCCGCTGCTGGTGTCCCAGAGCGTGACGACGCCGCTGGCCCCGCCCGCGGCCAACAGCTTCCCATCCGGAGAAAACGCGACCGACCAGGTCCAGGTAAAGTCGAAGTTGAGAGCGATCGACAGCCGGAGCGACCGGCCGGCCACGTCGAGGATGGCCAGCTCGCGGCGATTCGTTCCCACCGCCACCGAGCGGCCGTCGGGCGACCAGGCCAGACTGCCGATGGAATTGGCGCGCCCCTTGAGCGAGACCTCGCCGGCGGGTGTGAGCCCACCTGCGACCTTCCAGAACTTCACCACCGGGTCGTCGATGGCGCCCGAGGCCAGCAGGCGGCCATCCGGCGAGATCGCCAGTCCATACACCGCCTTCGTGTGTGCCGGCGTGGAAAAGAGAAGCTTGCCGGTGGTCACATCCACCATCTTGAGAAGACCCCCGCCCTCCTCGTTGGCCGAGATGAGCGTCCGCGCATCCGGCGACAGCACGGCCCGGCCGACCGCTTCGGGAAACCCGGCCAGCTCGCGCGGCGAGGCCGTCTCCCAGAGCCGTGTCCCCCCGCCGGAGGTGGCCACCAGCGTCCGGCCATCCGGCGTGAACAGCAGCGATCGCAGGGGCGGCTCGTGTTTCGGCAGGACCATCCGAGCCTTGTCCGGCGCGGTCAGATCCCAGGCGCTGACCACGCCGTCATTGTCGGCGGAGACTACCGTCTTCCCGTCGGGCGAAACGGCGATCGCACTCAGCGGCGCAAGGTGCGCGCCCACCGCACGGGAACCCATCGCTGGCAGCCGGGGCTCGGCCGGTTCGTCCGGACGTGTTTCCGAGCGCGCCGGCCGAGTGGCCGGTGAGGCCGGGCCGGAAACCAGATCCAGCACTCTGACCGTTTTGCCGGCTCCTCCTGACACCACCGCCCTGCCATCCGGAGAAAAGGCCAGCGCCAGCACATGCCCCTTCTGATCGAGCGTCTGTGACTTCAGGTTCCCGGTCTCGATATCGCGCACCTGAACGCCGTTCCAGATATCCATCGCCACCGACTTCATGTCTGGGGAAATGGCGAGTGTCTTGACAACACCGGGCACCTCCCAGAGAGCTCTCTGAGAAGACTCCGGACCTCGTAATTCCCAGAACGCCAGCGTCGAGCGGGTGGGCAGAAAAAAAGCGGCGGCGATCGTCGATCCATCGGCGGTGAACCTCAGGTCGGCCGCATACCGCATCAGCGGCGCGGGGCGCGGATGCCCCGGCAGGGCGAGCCGCTGCTTTCCCGTGTCCGTGTCCCACAGCACGGCCACCCCGGCATCGTCGCAGCTCGCCAGGCATCGCCCGTCGTTCGAGAATGCCAGCGATTTAATCGGACGTGTATGCTTGAGAAGCAGTTCTCGCCGCTGCGTCGACAGGTTCCACACCTCGATCAGGCCCCGCCACGAGCCTGCGGCCAAACGCCTGCTGTCAGGCGAGAACAATACGGGCTTGACCGCTCCTCCGGCCGAGTGAAACCGCACCAGTTCCCTGCCGGTGTGCAGATCCCAGACAGCCGCAGCTTCGTCCTCGGAGCCGGAAACCGCCAGCCGGCCATCCGGCGAGACGTTGACGCTGTGCGTAGCCGCCAGATGACCCCTGGCCGTCCATCGGTGGTGTCGCTGCACCAGATTCCACAGGTAGAGCCATTCAAAGCTCCGCAGGTCCTCCTCGCCGGCGCCCGGCCGCTGGCTCTCGAGCAACTCCAGCGCCCGGGCCAGTTCGCCCTCCTCCCAGGCCCGGTTGGCCAGGTTCATCTGGGCCGCGTAGAAGCGCCGGCGAGCCAGATGTGCCTGTTGCCTCGCGGTTGTCTCGTGCCCGACGGCAATCACACGCTGCGTTTCGGCCTTGAGGGCATTCTCCTCAGCAACGCGCTGCTGCTGGTGGGCGAGTGACAGCGCTTCGACCTTGGCGTTGCGCTCGGAGGCGATCTTCAGGTTGCTCACTGTGAGGCCGACCAGCGCGGTCACCAGCGATGCCGCCACGAGGGCCGCTGCCACTACCGTGCGGCGGTTGCGGCGCACGAGCTTCCTGAGGCGGTATGCAGGCGACGGGGGGCACGCCTCGACAGGCTCGTCATGCAGAAACCGCTCGATGTCGCGGGAGAGGGCGTTGGCGGTCTGGTATCGGCGCGAGCGGTCCTTCTCCAGGGCTTTGAGGACGATCCAGTCAAGCTCGCCCCGCACGAGCCTTCCAAGCCGGGCCGGCTCGGTTTGCCGGTCAGCCGCAATTCTTGCCAGAGCGTTCGAACCCGACAATCGCGTGCTGGGCCTCGGGGCGTCGACTTCGCGGATGCGCCGGCCGATCTCCTCCCACGGGATTTCTCTGAGGTGCCTGCTCTCCAGCGGCGTCGTGCCCGTCAACAGCTCGTAGAGGATCACGCCCAGGGCGTAAACGTCGGTTCGGGTGTCCACGTCGAGCGAATTGATCCCCACCTGCTCGGGCGCCATGTAGAGAGGCGTTCCGGCCACCGCGCCGAACGCCGTGTGCAGCGTCTGATCGGTGAGGGTGTGCGTCCCCTGGAGGGCCTTGGCCAGGCCGAAGTCGATCACCTTCGGCACCGGATGACCATCCATTTCGGTGACGAGTATATTACTGGGTTTAAGATCTCTATGGATGATCCCTTTCTGGTGGGCGTGCTGGACTGCCTGGCAGATCTGAACGAAAAGCGCGAGCCGCTGGGGTATCGAGGCCTTCCGCCCGTCACAATACTCCATCAGCGGAATGCCTTTGACCAGTTCCATCACGAAGAACGGATGCCGTTCCTGTGTGGTGCCGGCGTCCAGCACCCGGGCGATGTTGGGATGATCCATCATCGCCAGCGCCTGTCGCTCCGCGTCAAAGCGGGCGAGTACGCTTCTGGAGTCCATGCCCGCCTTGATCAGCTTGACCGCGACGGATCGGCGCAGCGGCTCACGCTGCTCGGCCATCCACACTTCGCCCATGCCGCCTTCACCGATCCGCTCGAGCAGCCGGTATCGCCCGGCCACGACCGTGCCGGCCGCCATCGATGGGCGAGCCGCACCGCCAGGCGCCCCGCTCGTCAGGTGCCCGAGCAGCGCCGCCGGCTCCAGTCCGCGGAGCGGCGGCCTCTCGAGAAATGGCCCTGAATCATCATGGGCACGAAGCAGCGCCGCGACCCGTTCCCTGAGTCCCGGATCATCCGCGGCTTCGCGCTCGAGCAGCGCCATCCGCGCGCAGTCGTCCTGCTCCTGCATGGCCTGCAGAAACAGCCATTGCACCTTTTTCGGGTCCACGGGCATAGGGCGACCCTGCAGCCCCCCTGATCCATGCGAGGTTTGGCGCGAAACCTGTCGAATCTGGCGCGGATTACCTGGACAGAGCATCTTTGAGCCAGGCCCGCGCGTAGGCCCATTTCTGACGTGCCTCGTAGACCGTGACGCCCAGCGTCTCGGCCACCTGTTCGTGGCTCAGGCCCCCGAAGTAGCGCAGCTCCACGACCCTCGCGCTGGCCGGATCTTCCCGTGCCAGCAGGGAGAGCGCCTCATCCAGCGCCACCAGATCTTCGTCAGGCGCGGGAGCGGGCGGATCGGTCAACTCAACACGCTGATGGCCCCTGCCGTGTTTGAGTTGATTCTTGCGGCGGGCGTTCTCGACCAGGATCCGCCGCATCGCTTCCGCCGCCGCACCGAAGAAATGACGCCGATTGGCAAATGAAATCGGCTGACCGCTTCCGACCAGTCGCACGTACGCTTCGTGAACCAGGGCGGTCGCGTCGAGCGTCTGGCCGGGGCGTTCGGCGGCCATCTGGGCATGGGCGAGCCGCCGAAGCTCATCATACAGCAGAGGAAGCAGCCGGTCCGCGGCCCCGGCCTCCCCGGCCTCCATCGCACTCAGGATCTCCGTCGCCTCGCTCATACCATACCAGTATACCGGGAGGCGCCCTCCAGCCCTTGCAGGAAAACCCGGAAGAATCTTACGACGTGCCGGACGGCACACGGCCACTCACCGCGGCAGAAAGCCCCGCTGGCGGGCCCATTCGATCGAGAGAGGAATTCCCGCAGACAGCGGGACCTGGGGGCTATATCCCAGCAACTGGCGGGCCTTGGAGATGTCCGCCACGTAACGCATCACCTCCCCCGGCCGGGCGGGCTCGAACGTCACCTGAGGCTTGCGTCCCAGCGCCAGGGCGATGATGTTCACCGCATCCACCAGGGTGCTGCCCTGACCATACGCCAGGTTGATGGTCTGGTCCCGGACCTGGCCCGAGACCAGCGCGTCGATTCCCAGGCAGATGCCGTCGATGCAATCGTCGATGTAGGTGAAATCGAAGACCTTCTCTCGCCCGTAGACGACCACCGGCTCGTCCCGGCTGATCTTGCTGACGAACAGCGGCAGGACCCGCTCCATCCGCTCGAGGTCGTTGTCATACCGGCCGTAGACGTTGCTGAAGCGGAACACCAGGTACGGCAGCTCATAGCACTGCGAGAACGAATAGATGAACGCCTCGCCCGAAATCTTGCTCGCCGAGTACGGGCTCTCGGCCACCACGAAATCCGCCTCAGCCTCCTCCGTCACGTGCCGATGGATATCGCCGTAGACCTCGCGCGAACTGCCGAAGATGAAGGGGATGCTGCGCTCGCGGGCGTAGTTGAGCGCGTTGAAGCTCATCGTCACGTTCTCGAGCGCGCGGTGCGGATGCTCGACCAGTTCGAACACCTTCGCGTACGCCGCCAGATGCACGACCAGGTCGAACGGACCGGGCGGAAAGTCCTTCGCGGCGACGGTATTGAGGTCGAGACGGCGGGTGTCGATCTTGTCGGTCCAGGCGTTGGGCCGGCGATCGATGCCCACGACCTTGTCGCCCCGCTCCATGAGCCGCAGAGCAAGGTTGGTGCCGATCTGGCCACTCGACCCGGTGATCAATACGTTCATTCCGCCACTCCTGGGCGCTGTGCGTCGCGGCAGTATACCGGCCGGGCCCCAGCCGCGCAACACCGCGCGACGCCGGCCCGCGCAACCGGGTGCGTGACAACGTAGGCGGGTGGCATGGGTCCCGGCGCGCCGGGGGATTCGCCGATGCGAATGTCCGGGCGCGCCGGGACCCGTGGGGAGGCCCACACGGGCAGCTTCGGCTTCGCTCCGCGAAGCCGAAGCTGCCCATGCCACCCCGCCCAAGCGGTCACGGACCCCGCGCAACCACGGCCCGCTCAGCCGCCGGGATTCGCATCAAGCTCCCGGATGCCCGGGTCGTCCCACCGCCAGCGCGAATCGGCCGTCCACCGGATGGCCGCGAGCATCCCCACATACTGGCACGTGCAAGCGAGCAGGTCATCGTGGCTGCACATCCGCACGTTCTGGCCGAAGACCAGCATCGGGATGTCGTCGGCCGCCTTGATCTGGTCCGGGAAGTCCGGCCGCTGGCGGAACTCCGGGTCGTGCCGGAGCCGATCCTCGTGCCGCAGTCGCCAGAGCCCGCGCTGAATGTCGATCAGCTTGGCCCCCAGATGCCCCGAGCAGCGGATTTCCTCCTCCGCCGCCGCGCGTGCGAAATCCGGCGGATGGTTCGGATCGCGGACATCGAACAGCCAGCAGAACAGACAGTACTGCCCCCACACCTCGTGCATCCGCAGCAGCAGCCCGCCTTCCGGATAGTTCTTGAGAACCTGCCAGTCGATCAGCGCTTCGCGGAACCGCAGTACCGCCCCCGGTGCGGGCACCACCGCCGGCGCTGCTCCCAGCCGCTTGTGCGCCGCCACCTGCAACTGCCGCACGTTCGCCTGCGCGACCAGCGCCATCGCCGCCGCATCCTGCGGTGACCGCGGAGTCAATGAGGTGAGTTGCTCTTCACGCATGGGCCACGATCGGCGCTTTCGGTTTTCGACTTTCGACTTTCGACTTTCGGCTTTCACCCGTTGCGATACATCCGCTCCAGCCGCTCAAAGTAATCGGGGAACGTCTTGCTCGTACAGCCGGGGTCACGAATCACGACGCCGTCCGCTTTCAGTCCCGCCAGGGCAAAGCTCATGGCCATCCGGTGATCGTCGTACGTGTCGATCTCCGCCGGCTGCACCCGATCCGGCGGCTCGATCCGCAATCCGTCGGCGAACTCCTCGACGGTGCCGCCCAGTTTCCGCAGCTCCGCGGCCAGGGCGGCGATGCGATCGGTCTCCTTGACCCGCATGTTTGCTACGTTGCGGATCGTCGTCGGCCCCTCCGCGAACAGGGCCACAACGGCGAGCGTCTGGGCCGTGTCCGGCATCGCGTTCAGGTCCACATCGATCCCCCGCAATCGCTCTCCCTCCGCCGGGGCGGTCACGCAGAGCGCGTCAGGCCGGCGAGCCACGCCGCAACCCATCTTTTCGAGCACATCGACGAAGCCGGTATCCCCCTGCACGCTGCCGGTCCCCAACCCGTTCACGGTGACGCTGCCGCCCGCAATCGCGGGGGCGGCCAGGAAGTAGCTCGCGTTCGATGCGTCGGGCTCGATGGCATAGTCCGCGGCCCGATACCGCTGCGGCGCGGGGATGATGAACTTCCGCGACGCCTCCGCCACGATCGATACGCCGAACGCCTCCATCACCGCCTGGGTCATCGCCAGATACGGCTGACTGACCACCTCGCCCCCGATTTCGATGAACACGTCGCTGCGGGCATGCGGCGCGGCCAGCAGCAGCGCGCTGACGAGCTGGCTCGACGGCGGAGAATGAAACTGCACGGGCCCCCCGCGCAGAAACTGTGCCCGGATGGCAATGGGGGGATACCCTTCACGCTCGGGATAGTTCACGACCGCGCCCAGCTCACGAAGGGCGTCGACCAGTCCGCCGATCGGCCGCTCGCGCATCCGGGCCACGCCGTCGAGGCGGTACTCACCCACCCCCACGCAGCAGGCCGCCGCCAGGAACCGCATCACCGTCCCCGCGTTGCCGCAGAACAGCTCGGCCTCGCCGGCCGGCCACTGACCGCCGCTTCCCATCACGTCCACGCGGCAGATGGCCTCGTCCATGCGCACGGGCACGCCCAGAGCCCGCAGGGCACTGAGCATGTGGCGCGTATCATCGGCAAACAGCACGTTGGACAGGCTCGACCGCCCGTCGGCCAGGGCGGCCGCCACCAGCGCACGATTCGTCAGGCTCTTGGATCCCGGGATCTGCACCGTCGCGTGCAGCGGGCCGGACGCGGGAATCACCCGGTAGACATCCATTCGCTCATTCTAGAAGAGAGCGCCCCCCGACGCGATCTCTACTGCTTCAGCGCCGCCTCGATGTCGCCGGTCAGCTCCGGGCTGTCGGGCTTGACTTTCGATTCGTAATGCTTGAGCACCCGCCCGTCGCGGCTCACCAGGAACTTGTTGAAGTTCCAGGACACCTTGGCGTCGAGCACCCCGTTCTCCGCCTTCTTCGACAGGTACTGGTAAACCTGGCTTTGCTCAGGTCCGTTCTTGACGGACGATTTGGACATCAGTGGGAAGGTCACATTGTACTGGGTGGAGCAGAACGCCTTGATCTCCGCTTCGGTCCCGGGCTCCTGGCCGCGAAAATCGTTCGACGGGAAGCCCAGCACCACCAGGCCCTTGTCGCGGTATTTCTCGTACAGTTTCTCGAGGCCCGCGTATTGGGGTGTGTAGCCGCACTTCGAGGCGACGTTCACCACCAGCAGCACTTTCCCCTTGTAGTCTGCCAGGGCTTTGTCATGCCCGTCGATGTCCCGGACCACAAACTGGTGAAAGCCCGCGCCGGCGGGCTGGGTGGTGGTCGCCATTTTCGCCTCCTGCCCGTCGCCGGCCGGGCGGCTCGACACCAGTTCGTCCACGCTGCTCTGCCCGCACCCCGCCAGGAGAAGCGCGCCCGATGCCAGGATGATCAGTCCGATTCGCATAAGCATCCTCGTCGTCAGATTGGCCCCCAGCATTGTGCGGCAACGCGGAGCATCATGTCAAAGCGCGACCCCAAGCCGCGTTCATGTCCGTTCCCGTGCGCCGAAGGTGGCTCATCCGAGATGGGGGACGCGAAGACTGGGTCGCCGGGAGCGCCCGGGTCCGTGACACAATCTGCGGGGCGGGGCGATTGTGGTGCAGGCGTCTGGGCTGCATCACAATGAGCGGTTCCGTTCCCTGCCCAGCGTGTCACCCACCTGACCCGAATGGGTCCGTGACAGCTTGGGCGGGGTGGCATGGGCAGCTTCGGCTTCGCT
>CAZQEN010000034.1:32997-33851 GCA_964591605.1 uncultured Planctomycetales bacterium | reverse complement strand
GTTGCCCAGGCCCGCCTTGGCCGACCGCAGCTTCTGGGCCACGACCTTGAGGGCCACATCCTGCCCGACGACCCGCTGGCGAAGGCTGTCTTCGATATTGAGAATGGCCGAGACTTCGTCCTTGACCATCTTGCCGATCGGAATGCCGGTCCAGTCGGAGATCACGGCCGACACCACGCCCGCGTCGACGTGCGGAAAAACCAGCGGCTCCTCGCCCTGGCAGGCCCGCAGCTCGGCCAGCATGGTGGTGACCTGGGTCTTGAGGGCCTCCTGATCGGCGGGAGTCTTCTCCGGCTTTTTCTCCTCCTTCGCGGCGCCCGCGGCGGCCTCTCCATCACCGCCGGATTCGCGCCCGGCCCCGCTCAGGCTCGCACAGGCCTCGCGCAGACGGTTGGCGGCCGCCAGCTCGCGCTGCCAGCGCTCCTCCAGCGCGGTCCGCTCCTCCACCAGCTTCGCCCGGGAAGCCTGCAGCGAGTCGAGATCCACGTCGTGCGAGCCGATGTGGCTCTCCAGGTCGCGCTGCCGCACGGCGATCGTCGTATCCAGGTGCGAGATCTGCCGGTCGAGCTGCTCGAGCGCGCCCGGGCGGGTGCTCATGCTGATCGCGACCCGCGCACACGCCGTATCCATCAGATCGACGGCCTTGTCCGGCAGGAACCGCCCGCTGATGTAGCGCTTGGACAGGTGCGCCGCCGCGTGGAGGGCCTCATCGAGGATCTGCACCTTGTGATGTTTCTCGTAACGGCTCATGAGCCCGCGGAGCATCACCACGGCCATCCGGGCGTCCGTCTCGGCGAAAAGATCGATCACCTTGAGCAGGCGCGGCATCGCCACGGCCCCGGCCTGCTCCCGGA
>CAZQEN010000034.1:6345-32987 GCA_964591605.1 uncultured Planctomycetales bacterium | reverse complement strand
CGAGCTGGAAGCGCCGTTCGAGGGCCGCATCCTTCTCGAAATACTTTTTGTATTCGGCCCAGGTGGTCGCGGCGACCGTCCGCAGCTCGCCGCGGGCCAGCGCCGGCTTGAGCAGGTTGGCCGCATCACTCCCGCCGGCCGTCCCGCCCGCCCCGATCAGCGTGTGCGCCGCGTCGATGAACAGCACGATGGGCACCGGGCTGGCCTTCACCTCCTTGAGCACGTTCTTGAGCCGGTTCTCGAACTCGCCCTTGACGCCCGCCCCCGCCTGCAGCAGGCCCAGGTCGAGCGAAATGAGCCGCACGTCCTTGAGGATGCCCGGCACGTCGCCCTCGACGATCCGCAGCGCGAGCCCTTCGACGATGGCCGTCTTGCCTGTCCCCGGCTCGCCCACCAGGATCGGGTTGTTCTTGCGCCGCCGGGCGAAGATATCGATCATCTGCCGGATTTCCTGATCGCGCCCGAACACGGGGTCGATCTGGCCGGCCTTCGCCTTGGCGGTCACGTCGGTGGTGAACTGCTCGAGGGCATTGCCTTCCGAGGGGGGCGCACCGGCCGCCGCGCCGCGCCGATCGGCCGGCGGCGCCGTCGGCGACGCTTCCATGATCTGCATGAACGTATTGCGAAGCTGGCTCGAATCGATCCGCTCCAGCTCGCTGGCCGCCTCGGGCGAACTGAGCAACTGCGGGTTCAGCACGAACGCGAACAGCACGCATCCCATGCGGATCTGGTTGAACTGATACTCGTCGGCCAGCACCGCGGCCGACTCGAAGATGTCGACCAGGCGCTCCGACACCGCCGGCCGGCCGGTATGCCCGCTGGGCATCTGGTTCAACTGGTGCGTGAGACCCCGGCGGATCTGACTGCGGTCAATGTGAAATGCGCTGAGGATCTGCGTCACGTCGCCGGCGCTCTCGTCGAGCATCCGCATGAGCAGGTGCTCGGGGGAGAGCTCGAAATGCGTCCGCGACACGCACAGGCTCATCGCGTTCTGAAACGCCTGAAGCACGTTCGCATCGAACCGACCGATGACTGAACGAAACCGATCTGATTTACTCATGGTTGCCATATCAGTTTGTGACTCCGAGGACCGGGGAGAAAGTAACGGAGGTTGCCGGCATTTCCTGGGTACGCACCCAACTGGTAAAACCGAGCCGCCCGCCGCCCAGAGGCGACCCGCCCAGCCGTGTTTCGGGAATCTGTTTTTCGTCGAGCTTGAGCTCGATGCGGAAGGCCAGCGGGTCCACGCAGAAGAGCCGCACGAGCTGCTGTGTCCGCAGGAACGCATCGGTGTCCGGCAGGAACGATTCGTACGTCTGCCAGTCGACCGGCCCGAGGCTCACGTCGAACGACCCGCTCAGGTCGTAGATCTGCTCGCCAATGATGAGATCCTCGCCGAGGCGGCAGTTCCGCTGGCCCATGACGTTGTGGCTCGAAGGAGCCAGCGTCACCCATCGGCCGACGCACTGGCGGATCTCGACCGGGATGGTCTTCCAGTAGTCTTTGAGCACACCCTCGAGCATCGTCGCCGATCGCGGGCGCTGGGTCATTCCGCCGGCATAGCGGATCATGCGCAGCGGAGACAGATGAAGGACGGCCTCGTCCCATCCGGGCTGCAGGCCGATCAGCCAGAGCAGGTAGGACGTGATGTCATCCGCCCGCGGCGAGCCGAATTTCGCGTAGTAGCGGTACTTGGTCCAACTGCGGTAGAAGAGCGAGATCAGCCGGTGATTGAGCACATCCAGGAAGTCGCGAACGGCCGAATGGCTCTCGGCCGGCGCCGCGTCTTCGGAAACTCCGGGCGCCGCAGCGCTTCCTGCTGGCGGGGCCGTTGCCGCCGGCGTCTCCACCTGCCGCAGCACTTCGAGGGCGTAATGCAGCGGCATCGGCGTCGAGACGCCGTACAGGCCGAGGAAGGTGATGTCCATCTGATAGCGCGGCTCGCCCGTGTCCGAAACCTGCATGGTGAGTCGCTTCACGTCCGCAGCGGGAAAGCCGAACGAGGTATCGGGCCGGAACCGGATGAACTCCGAGGCGACGGGCCCCTCCTGCCCGACCGGCGTGCCCGTTCCGCCCAGCCGCTCCAGGAGCCAGACCGCCTGGAAGAAGCTGAAGGTGCTGCCCATGTCGAACAGCCGCGCGAGCACCGGCGAGCCTGCGTGCGTGGTGCCGGCCTGGCCTGTCGTTCTCTCAACGGGCAAGCGTCACCCCCTGCTCGCCGCGCTCCCCCTCGGCCGGAACGATCTGCTCGCCCAGCCGCGGAGGGAAGTGATAGACCATGCCCGTTCGCGACAGCTTGAGGGTCAGCCGCGTGAACGAATTCAGCGTCGCGTAGAGGCACAGGAACCGATCCAGCACCCGCCCGAACAGATAGGCCTCGCCCTCGCCGGCGAAGTGATCCTCGCTGAGCGTCAGCTCGACCTGCGTGCCGCGAACCGGCGCGCCGCGGACGATCGACTCCATCGGGGTCGATCGCAGGGCGAGAATCCCCTCGAGCATGCGTGCGTGAACCGCCGAACGGTGCGCGTCCTGCCCGGCGTAAAAGTCGTAGAGGCCCAGCAGTTCACGGAACCGCGTCGCATTCATGAGTGAGACGTAATTGAGCGACAGGTGCGAGATCAGCCGCCAGTGCAGGCCCCCGCGCAGCGGCGGACACACGCCCGGCGTGGGCTTGGTGATATTCCGGAATTTCGTGCCGGACGGCGAGCTGTCGGTGGGTTCGGCGATGTGCCCGGCCTGCAGGGCGTCGGGCAGATTGCGGTTCGTGCACGTCAGCTCGATGGAGACCGTCTCTTCGTCGGGAAGCTGCTGGGTCGAGGCGGCCGACACGAACGAGATGTACATGTCGGTGCCCAGCCGCGGATCGCCGCCCGTCACGTTCGGCGCCAGCCGCGTCTGGTAGTACGGGCGCGGCTGCCCGGCGTCGGGGGCGCCCATGTGCTCGAAGGAGAAGAACGGCAGGTATTCCCGGGACCGCACCTCTCCCGCCCGCGTCATGCCGAACACCTGGTCGACCGAATACACCTCCATGTGGCGGCGGTCGGCGGCTCCCGTCTTGCTCGGCTGAATCAGGTACTCCGTGCGGTCGTGCCGCACCCGGACCGGGTCGGCCGGCTGCTCGAAGAGGTTGATGATGGGAACGCAGTGCAGCCGCACCGATTCGCGCGAGACGCGCGGCAGGTTGTCCGGCCGGCGGTCGAACTCGATGCTGATCTGCATCATTCCCGTGAGCTTGAGCTCGCGGGCGGCCGCGTCCAGATTCCGCAGGTCGACAAACAGGAACTTCTCACGAAAGGCAAAAAACTCCTGCACCAGCCGGTAGCCGGGGAACGAATGCGACGGATAGGGCAGAACCCCTTCCGACCGGCTCAGTCCGACCGGCACGAGGTCCTCGGGGCCCAGCAGAAACTCCGGCCCCGCCTGCCCGCTCGCCTGCGGCGGGCCGGTCACGCGGATCGAGGCCACATGGGCGGTCAGCAACTGGTACAGGATGAAGGCGGTCCGGAGCTCTCCGGCCAGATGGAGCCGCACCGCACCCGGCGGCAGCTTCTCGAGGCTGAATTTTCTCGCCGCGTCGATCCGCAGGTTGAGCCGCGCCGGCGCCCCCGGCAGCACCTCGAAGTTCACCTCCGAGAGCACCCACGGACGCAGGGTCACCGGCCAGCACGTGCGATACCGGCAGCGGGTGCCGTCCACCGGAATGCTCGCCACCTGGGCCCCCGCCGGAATGTTCAGCGGCGCCTGCAGCGAATCGAGTTCCGGAACGAACTCGAGGATCGACATCGACGGAATCGGCCGCAGATAGTGCGGCCACAGCAGCGACAGCAGACTCGCGGTCAGCTCCGGCAATTCGTCGTCGAGTTTCTGCCGGATCCGGCCGCACAGGAATGCAACCCCCTCCAGCAACCGGTCGACATCGGGATCGGTGGACGGCACGGACAGGGCGCGGGCCAGGTCCGGATTCGCCCGGGCGAAATCGGGGGCGACCTCGCGCAGATACTGAAGCTCATCCTGGTAGTAACGCTGGGAAGCCATGTCCGCGATTCTCAGATTGCCGGAACTGGGATCTCCGAGCAGCCCGATCGGGAATCAGAAATCCAGAATCGGCAAGGCCCTATCCGCTGACTTCGAACTCGCCGCCCCCGGAGAGCGCGACGCCGTACCAGACGCGATGTTCGCCCGAATCCGACACGAGCACGCCATCGATCCGAAAGCCCATCCGCTTCGTTTCGCCTTCCTGCTCAACGACGGAAACGCGGACCCGACGGAGGCGCGGCTCGTACTTTTCCACGGCCTGCTGCATCGCTTCCCGCAGCAACTGCACGTGCCGGTCGCCGCTCACCACGATGTCCGTCAGGGCCGGAAGTCCGTAATCCGGCACCGTTTCAGACATCCCGTGACGCGAGTTCAGGAGTCGTTCCAGGTTGCCGCGCACCGACTCCACGAGCACATGGAGATCTTCCTGCGTCGTGGAACCGCGGCGCCCCCCGTCCAGACCGGAGGCGATGCGCTCCAGCAGCGACTGCTCCCGACCCATAACCGCTCCCGGAAGATGAAAGAAACCGGCGATGCAGGCCGATGCCGGCACCGCCGGTGATCCAGTCCATCGACCGCGGGATTACTTGCTGCCCGGAGCCCGCCACTTGTCCATTTCGACCACGCCGTCCGGGATCCACTTCCACTCGATCTGTTCGTACACGAAGCTGATCTGCTCCATGTGCCGGTAGGATTCGTTCGCGGGAACGAAACTCATGGGCATGTACGGCCGCGCATCCACGACGCGGGCATTCGTGAGAGTGATGGTGTAATACTTGGCCTCCTCACGCGACGCCGGGTCGATGCGGTAGAAGTCGATCACCGCCTTGGCCAGATTCTGGCCCGTGCACAGCGCCTTGTGGAAGCCCGGCGAGGCCTTGTCGAGCATCTTGACGATCCGGAACGGCGAGTGAACCCGCACGCCGGTCGCCTGCCCGGTGGTCAGATCGACGGGCTGATGGATGTGATGCTCGATTTCGAAGATATCACTCGTACCTTCGCGTCCTTCCTTCTCGGAGGAACCCGGATACTCGTCCACTTTCAGGTTACACGGGGTTGGCATCTGTCGTCTCCTTATAGTTTCCAGGGCGTCTCGTCCCTACGTCGGGACACCACGAAAGAGAGCAACCGGCGTGCCAGAACGCCGGAGTGACCATTCACCCTGAGCTAAATGACGCGTTCTCAACACGTTAGAGAAAATCCACCCAGACGTGCTGCGCGGTCGAAACTGGGGGGCGATCCTCAGGTGGGGAAACGCAGCTGGGGCTGCGCCACCAAATCACACCCCCAAAACCTCCCACCAGACCCTTCTATGCCCCGCCTCAACCAGCACGCGGCAGCGCATCCACACGGCACGGCTTCATCTCGCAGTACGAATCAAAGCCCTCAATGCACCGATCGGGCAGGAAGTGACAGCTTGAGCCACACCCGGAGGCAATCCTGGATCTGTCGAGTCCCGGCCCGTCGAGCGACGGCAATTCCGCGGCATTAGAAACCACCAGGCCGCCGGCTGTCAACACGCTCCCGTGCGAATCCAGATCTCAAATCCCGTCGGGGGCAACACCCGCTCCAGTCAGCCGGCCGGCCGCTCCGGCTGCCGGTGCCGATCGGCCCCTGCCCGCAACGCCGCCAACGCCCAGGCACGCATCGCCGCACACCCGCCTCAACGCATCACCCCCGGGGAATGCCCGGGCCAGGGGGTGCTGCACAATGGGTCCTCGACGCAGCCACCCCGGCCCTCATCGGCCAAACGTCCGCTCTTGTGCACTTGACATAGCCCCTCAAACGAGCGATACATAGAGCGGAACGGGCACCGAACCGATGTGAGCGTTGCGAGGGTAACGGCGCCTCAAATCCTTGACGTGGGGGCGGTTGGAGCTGCGGGGCACGTGGAGAGTGTCATCCCGTGGCTCTTGTGTTACCCGGCAACGATGTCCGGATGAGATGATGTCAGATGACCAGCAGGTCCTTCAGGGCGCTGCGCAATCCGATCCTGCGCTGCTCCAGACCCTTCGGGGCGCATTGAAGGGGGCTTCCGAGGCGCAGCGAGGCCAGATCCTGGCCGACCTGCTCGCCGACTGGGCCCGCGACGTCGCCCGTTCCACGCAGCAGCGCGCCCAGGGAGACGGCGAGAAGCTCCGCGCCGCTGTCAAGAAGCTTCAAGAGCTTGAACACGCCAAGGCTGACCTCGAAGACTCGCTGAGCATGACCCGGGCGCAACTGGTCGAGCGCGACAAGCGTCTCGAAGCCGAGCAGGCCCGGGCCACCGAGCTTCTGGCGACGGCCGAGCGGCAGAAAGCCCGAATCGCCACCCTCCAGGAACAGCTCAACACCTTCGAAGCCCGTGCGACCGAGCAGGCCGCCGAGCTCCACGCCATCGAACGCGAACGCGAGAAGTTTGAGATCAAGTCGCAGCGACTCGAGATCCAGACCGCCGACCGCAGCCAGCTCGAGGCGATCCAGGCGGAAAACCGTCGCCTGGCGGGCGAACTCCAGCAGCTTCGCGACCAGCATGAAGCACTCCGCCAGGAGAAGCAGTCCCTGGAGGATGCCCTCCAGGAGCAGCAGCAGAATCGCCAGTCGGAGGCTCACCAGGCCGCCAGTTCGGCCCTGCATGACATCTGGAGGGGTTTCGCTGAGCTCAAGCCGCCGCTGGTGCGCCCCGGCGCCCACCCGAATGCCGAGGCCGCGGAGCGCCTGGTCAAACTCCTGGCCCATCTGGTCACCTTCGCCCAGAAGTCCGAGCAGAACATCCGGCCTTTCCTTAATAAATACACGCGGTATAACCCTTCCGTCAGCAAACCATGGAAGGTCTATGCCGATAAAGCCGATAAAGAGGATCTTTATCAGGTCCTCCGCCAGATCCTGGACCCTGAGGGCGCCAAGAGTCCGGAATTCCTGGGCATGAAACTCAAGGTCGCGGAGCGTTGGGCCTTCGCGGCTATGCTGTGCTGTGACAATCTGATCGAGCTCATCCCGCAGGAGCTGCAGGGGCATCTGATGCGCCCCGAGTTCGGCGCGTCGGACCCCAAGTTCACGATCCGCGAGTACGTCCGCCGGGATGGGCCTACACTGTTTCTGGAGCATCTGCAGCAGATTCAAGGGCAGAAGCTCGCGGAAATGTACGGCCTGAGTGCGTAACGGGACACACTGCTCACATAGCAAGGAGTGCCTCTCATGATCGGACGACAGCGACCATCCTCTCTCGTCACCCCCGGCCTGGTGATTCTGCTCGCGGCTCTGGCGTGCGCCGGCTGCAGCGACAAGCGGACCGTCCGCATCGACCGGGACCGCGTCATCAACACCGGCTTCGACCCGGGCGGCTATCCGATTCAGGTGGACGTGGTCAGCGTCTTCCCGAGCGATCTCAAGCAGGAGGTGAACCGCGACCTGCGGCCGGACCGGCCCGACGGGCCCATCACCGCCGACGTGTGGTTCCGCAACAAGCCCACCAAGGACTCCATGAAGGACAAGGACGACAACAAGCACTATCGTCTTTCGGCCGAGCAGATCCACTCTTACACAGACGAAGACGAGGGCACGTTCTGGGGGATCAAGAAGGGTGGTAAGCTCACCGGCAGCGACTCCCTGGGCGGCAGCATCGTGATCGGGGCGGAATCGGGCGTCCCGGTCAAGGACGTTTTCTCAGACCGCGCCGTGGTCTATGTTTTCGCGAGATTCACCGATGCTCAGGGTAACGTGCTCAAGACCAGGCCGGCGGTTTTCTGGAAGGTCGGCGACTTCGACAAGACGCTGACGGTGCAGATCAAGGCACAGACCATCGAACGAACGACGAGGCGTGAAAGCGGCCGCCCGCTCCCCTGGGAGGAGGGCGCCGTCGCCCAGAGCGAACGCTGATCCGGATCACGGGCAATCGAAGATCCGCAGGCCGTCCCCCGGCCGGTCCATCGGGCCGGCGGCGGATGGCGGGCCGTGCAGGCACGATTTGGAGAGGGCACGATGGCTTTTTGGACGGAGATCCACTGGTCGGAGGGCATGTTCCTCCGCCCCCACCATCTGCAGGCCGGTCAGCGCTGGATGGAGACGCTGGTCCAGACCTGCTTTGATGCGGCACGACCCTACGGCTGGGGCTTCCTCGAGCTCCAGATCGCGCGGGAACCGCTCGAGAACTTCACCCTCCGCCTCGATCGCTGCGTGCTGCGTCTCAAGGACGGCACCTGGGCCTGCATCCCCGGCAACACCGAGGTCGAGCCGCTCGATTTCAAGAAAGCCCTGGAGGCGGCCCAGGGTTCGCTCGATGTGTTCCTGGGCATCCCGCAGATGCAGGAGGTCCGCCCGAACTCGGTCTCGATCGAAAACCCCGAGGAAGTCCTCGGCCTGCCCCGCTATTCACCCTTCCCCGTCACCCGGCGGGATGAGAACACCGGCGAGAATCCCCAGCGGCTCTACGTGCGCCGCATGCGCGGACGCCTGTTCGTGGCCACCGATGACATGGCCGGCTACGACGTTCTGCGGGTCGGGCGCATCCGCCGCACCGACCGGCCCGGCGCCGTCCCCGAGACGGACGAACTCGGCACCGGCCCCCTGCTCGCCCTGCAGGCCTGCCCCGAACTGGCCAAGCTGATCGGCTCCCTGGCTGATCAGATCGAGGCGAAAGACGAGGTGCTGGCCCGCGAAGCCCTCGAACATCACATGCTCTTCACCGACGGCGTCGCCGCCAACACCGAGCATCTGCTCAAACTCCACGTCCTCAACGAGGCCCGGGGCCAGGTCAAGGCGATGCTCCAGTCGCCGATCCTGCACCCCTTCGACGTGTTCGTCGCCCTCGCCCGCCTGGTCGGGCACCTGTCGATCTTCGGTGAGGAGCTGGTCCCCGAGACGCTGCCGACGTACGACCACGATCAGCCGGGGGCGAGCCTCGAGCGGCTGCGGGCCCGGATCGTCCTGCTGCTCGATGCCCTGCGGCCCGCCAACTACGCGGTGCGCAAATTCGTCCGCAAGAAGGACGAGCGCGGCCGAGAGGGCTTCGAAGTCGAGCTCGACCGCAAGTGGATCGACGACAACAACGAGATCTTCGTGGCGTTCGAGGAGCCCAACATGGAGATTGCGGAGCTGGAACGCTTCCTCCGCAGCACGTTCGACATGAAGCTGGCCTCGCCGTCTCGCGCCCCGCGCATCCACGGCACCGCCGTCAGCGGTCTGCGTTTCCAGGTCCGGCCGGTCCCCGCCGGTACGCTCCCGCGGCGTCAGGGCCTGCATTACTTCAAAATCGACAAGACCATCGGCCCGGACCGCACCGACTACTGGAAGGAATGCGAGCAGGAGCGCGGCATCCGCATGAGCATGCGCGAGGCCCAGATGGGCGCGATGGAGCGCCTGAATGCGAGTTTATACATCCCCCTGAAGGGGTGAAGGAATTGCGGATTTCGGATTTCGAGTTCTGGATGTGCGGAAGCGGACGCCTGAACTCCATTCGCAAACCGCAATTCGCAATCCGCAATGAGGTTGATTGAAATGCCCGAACCCGCCGAACGCCCGATCGTGATCCGCCTGGCCCAGATGTGCTGGCCGGTGTTCGAGTTCATCACGAATTTCACGCGAACCGTCAAGCACGGCACCGTCGCTCCGCCCGAACAGCTCTGGTACGAGGCGCGATCCGCCCTGCGCGACGCCGAAGACGCCGCCAGCGACGACCCCATCACCGAGAAGCAGTGGCACGACCGCGTCAAGGCGATGTTGGTCTACTTCATTGACTACAAGATGCTCAACACCGACTGGGAGGGCCGCGACTACTGGTTCGAGCACCGCTTTGAGACGCACCCCGAGGTGCTCAACAAGATCGACCCCCTGGGCGGCGAGGAGTTCTTCACCCAGTGCGATGAGATTCAGAAGGAGTACGAGCAGGCCGAGCGCCGCGACCGCCGCGACAAGGACGAGCTCGCCGGCGTGCTCAATCTCTACTTCACGTGCCTGCGTCTGGGCTTCAAGGGCAAATACCACGACTATCCTCAGGAGCTCGCGGATTACACGCGGCGGCTCTTCGCGCGGCTCCCCGCCCAGGTCACGACCCGCGGCAAGGAGCTGTTCCCGGAGACCTACAAGCACACCCAGGAAGTCAAGGTCGATTACAAGCTCGGCATGAGCCTGACCATCGTCCTGCTCATCTTTGCCACGGTGATCGGCTCGTCGCTGGTCACCTTCCAGATGGTCTGGCGCAACAAGGTGAGCAACCTGAAACAGGCCGCCGCCGACGTGCAGAGCCGTCAGTTCTTCGAAGTGGAAAGGAAAGGCGCCGCCCCGCAGGAGGCGAAGTAGGGTTTGGTCCGTTGTCCGTTGTCCGTTGTCCGTTGTTGGTTGTCAGATGCTGAGGTCAGTTCGCTCGTTGGCGATGGTGGTGCATGGCCGTTCACCACAAACCGCGAACCACTGACAGCAAACTCAGTCCAGGGGCCCACACATGAAGCGTTTGCTCGATATGTTGAACAAGCTCCCGCCGGAGATGCGATCTCTGCTGGCGATGATGGGCCTCGGAAGCTTCGCCGGCATCATCTACTTCATGTCCAAGCACCTGGGCATGAGCGTCTTCCAGATCTGCATCGCCATGCTCGTGGTGGGTGCGGTCATCGCCGTGGGCGGGACCCTGATCAGCAAGGGCTTCAACTTCCGGGCCAAGCGTCGTGCCCGCCGCATGGCCGACGAACTCGGCAAGTCCGCCGAGAGCGGCCCCGCCTCCATGGACGCCCGCGCCGCCATCAAGGCCAATAATGAGAAGTTCTTCAACGCCATCCGCGAGATGCGCAAGACCCTGGGCGTCAACGTCTACGACCTGCCCTGGTACATCGTGATCGGCGATTCGGGCTGCGGAAAAACCAAGCTGGTCAACGAAGGCGGCCTCACCTTCTCCGCCGGCAAGCCCGAGGGGTATCAGCTCGGAACGCTCAACTACAACTGGTGGTTCACCGAGGACGCGATTTTTGTCGACATGGCCGGGCGCCTCTGCAACCCCCAGGAGGACGGCGACCGCCGCGAATGGCTCGCTTTCCTGGACACCGTCGGTAAGGGCCGCCGGGGCTATCCGATCAACGGCGCCCTGGTCTGCGTGTCCGCCGAGCACCTGCTCGAAGACGCCCCCGAGAAGATCGAGGCCGACGCCAACACCATGCTCGAGCGGCTCCGCGATCTGCAGACGCGCCTGGGCGTCACCTTCGGCACCTACCTGCTCGTCACCAAGTGCGACAAGATCCTGGGCTTCATGCAGTTCTTCGATCGCGCCGAGCGCGACATCACCATGAAGAACCAGATCTTCGGGTGGTCCAAGCCTGGCGACTTCAATCAGCTTTACGACCCCGAGCAGTTCGGCACCGACTTCGATGCCGTCTACAGCCGGCTCAACGACCTGCGCATCCGCCGCCTTCAGGACGAGACGGACGAGGTCGATCTGGGCCTGGCCTACACGTTTCCCGAGGAGTTCCGCGAATTCCGCGAGCCGCTTCAGATCTACGTGCGCACCCTCTTCCCGATGATCAAGAACCCGCGGGCCATCAAGAACCTGGTGTTCCGCGGCGTCTACTTTACCAGCGCCACGCAGCAGGGCGGCCTGATCCTCAAGCATCTCACGACTCGTCTGGGCGCGGATGCCGCTAACCAGTTCTCCCCGCTGGAAAGCATGTACCCTCAGCCGCGCCCACACTTTGTGAAGGATCTGCTCTTCAAGAAGGTCTTCCCCGAGCAGGGCCTGGTCTTCCGCAATGAGCAGGAGGTGGTGCGGCATCGGCGACTGGCCAAGACGCTGCTGTACGGCAGTTTTGTGGGTCTGGCCGGCCTGATGGGCCTGCTGGCCTGGAGCTGCAGCGCCATCGGCAATCTCATCAGCGTTCCCGAGGCCCACGTCGCCCAGGGCCGGCTGCTCAGCCCGCAGTCTCCGGTCGAGGTCGCCGCCACCGTCAACCAGCTCCGCGCGGACGAAAAAACGCTCGAAAAGGGCAAATGGATGGCCCGCATCCTCTCGCTGGGGCTGGGGGCGGACGACCCCATCCGGCACTTGCGAACCATTCAAACCGGCCTCTTCCGGCGATACGTCGTCGCTCAGGCCATCCGGGAAGTCGAAGCTGCCCTGCAGAATCCGCCGGGAGGCAAGCTGACCGACGAAAACCGCGGCGGTTACGAATCCGCGCTGCTGGCGTACCTCCAGTGGGTCTCCGCCGCCGACCCGGCCGACTCCGGCACGCCGTCCGCCCCGGCGGCGTCCATCAAGTACAGCGACAACCCGCTCTGGAAGTTCGTCAAGGCCAGCGCCGGCACCGACAAGAAGGACGCCCCGGTGCCCGTCGCCACCTCCGAGGCATTCGCCGCTCTGTGGGACCTCCAGAAGGACACCGAGCTCGACAAGGGCGAGAGTTCCCTCCCGCGCCTGACTGCCGCTTCCGGACAGTGGTCCCCCCAGCAGGCGGTCCAGGTCACCCAGGCCGCCGCCACCCACCTGCGCGCCTGCTACGAGCCCTACGCCCGCCTCGACAAGAACAATCCCGACCCGATCATCCGCGAATGGATCAAGGTCAGGGACGCCTGCGACCGGGCCCACGGCACCTACGATGTGATCCTCAAGGCCAACAGCGTCAAACCGGCCAGCGTCGATGAATACCGGAGCTACATCTCCTCGCTCAACGACAGCGTCCAGAAGTTCACCAGCGACCTCGACCTGTGTTCATGGACGCTCAAGGATCCCGGTAACAACAAGCCGGTGCCGCTCCAGGATCTCCAGAAAGCGGTCCAGACCCAGTGGACGCGCTGGAACGAGCTGGCCGGCTCGCTGCAGAAGGCCTGCCGCATGAAGGCGGCCCGTGACCATCTGCCCCCGCTGCAGCGTCTGGCGTCCGCCGAAACCGACGGGCTCAACGCGATTCTCGCCGAGAGCGCGAAGCGTCATAACGCGGGAGCGACCACGCAGCCCGCCGAGGAAGCCCCCACCACTCCGCAGGCGCCGTTCGTCCGCGAAGTGACCGACGCCTACAAGTACATGATCCAGCGCGCCGGCGCTGATCAGCCCGGCGGCGGCCTGGGCCTGACCGCCGAAGCCCAGACCGTCCAGCAGCATCTCAAGGGCGTGCTCGTCCAGCTCCATGGTTCGGCCGCGACACGGCCGGCCGCCCGCTACCTGCCTGATTGGCTCGACTATTTCGACCACCTGTCCGAGCCTCCACCCCAGGTGGAACGTTCACTGGGGGCGCTGAGCGCCGAATGGCGACGGCCCGAGCTCGAGGCCCTCCTGAACGCCATCGCCGGAGTCGTTCGCCGGGGCGAGATCGGAACGGCCCTGACCGTGCTGGCCGAACAAGCCAGGAACGCGGACAAAAACTGGGGGCTGGCCGCCCTCGAAGCGGCCGACTACCTCGAGCCGATTGCCAGCTCGCTGGGCCGCATGGAGATCGCCACGGCCAGAGCGCCGGAGCCCAGGCGAGCACCCGAACCGGCCAAGCCTGAGCCCGCGCCCGAGCCGGCGCCCACCCGACGCCGCAGTTGGCGCGACCGGACGCCCGACACGCCGCAGGCCCCGGCCCCGACCCCGGCCACGCCCGCCGCACCGGCCCCGACGCCGACTTCGGACCTCGTGATCCCCAAATGCGCCACCCGGGCCTTCCTCCACGACGCAATCGCGGATGCCAGCGAGCTCGAGGAGATCCTGCGGCAGCTCAACACCGACGCCTACATCGGCGATGCCGGCCTCATCAAGGCCCTCCAGACCGAGCTCGAAGCGGTCAAGCTGCGTTATCCCGAGCACTACTTCAGCGAGTGGAAGCGCCTCCACGACGCGATCGACGTCAAGAGCCTCCGGCCGGTCGTCACCGCCTCCGACTGGCGCGCCTACCGCCGCGAGCTCCAGGACCCCAAGGCCTCCACCGACGTGGCCTCGCAACTGCGGGCCATGTGTGCTGAACTCTTTGAGCACGTGATCTACGTGGAGGCCGGATGGACGGAGCCCATCCTGCAATCATTCCGCCCGAAGCTCCTGAGCATCCGCGAGAGCAAGTGGAACACGCGGTTCCGGACCGACGGCTATCAGCCCAACCGCACGCTCGCCAGCAAGCCCTGGGTCGATATCGCCGATACCATCGCCGAGGGCTGGTCCAAGTTCTCTTCGGCTCTCGCCGCTGATCGGTATCCCGATTTCCCGTCTTCGTTTGCGGATCCCAAGAGCGCGGCGCCCGCGGCCGCCGTCGATTGGAGTCCCACGCGAAACGACACCATCGAAAGCCTGTTCGGTGAATTCCATCCGATCGACCGGCTCCTCCACTGCGCCCGGCGGGGACAGACCCTGCTGGACGACGAGATCCACCGCATCCTCATGGACCGGCAGAACGCCTTCGGCCAGGGTTCCGACAGCCTGCCCTACGGGGCCAAGGACGTGGTGAGCCTGCTGACCGAAATCGGCCGGGCCGAGTCCTGCTTCCAGGCCATCGATACCGATAAACTGGATAGAGGCCACGACGCCCGCCAGCGGTTTTATCGCAGTTGTACGGAATGGCGGACCCTCCTGCTCGACAATGCCGGCGGGTGGGGCAAGGCCCTCGTGGTCGAGAAGATTGCGCTGGACCAGGCGAACATGCAGAATGCCCAGTGGGTCTGGTGGGAGGTCGATCCCCAGGGCGGCCAGCTCACCCGGGCCAGGGGCCGACCGCAGGCCGGGCCCTTCAACTTCTACGGGGCCATCCAGCTTGATCTGGGTCTGTCCTGGTCGCAGCAGTCGCAGGCGGGCCAGCCGGTGAGCATCGAATTCACCAGGCAGCCGATCGAAACCGCCGGGGCCTGTGAGTGGGACTGGGTCAAGTCGCCCGGGGCCAACAAGGGCGGCTTCCTTTTATTCAAGGGCGGTGGTATCTATGGTGAGTGGCCGGATTGCAGAGGTTTCGTTCCCGCTGCTCAGAATCCGGCCCTGGCGTTCTGTGAGCTGCTCGAGAAGTACGGCATCCCCGACCCGGCCAACAACGACCGCCATAGCTGGTACCTGACGGTGATGTGGCGGCTCTGCGACATCGCCGCCAGACAGCAGAACGCCGCGTTCGCCGCGGTCGCCCAGAGGTGCGGAAGCATCAAGCCCGAGGCGTCTCAGGTGGGTGTCGTGATGCGGTTCACACTCCGGCAGGTGCTGCCCCGGCCGTACGAGCGGCTGGCGCCTCTGCCTTCCGCCGCTCCGCCGGGCGGCGTCGCCGAACGAGGATCCTGAATCCCGACGCACGTCGGGAGGTTCCTCGCAGTGCCGGGACCTGTGAACCCGGCGAGTCGCCGGGTCCCGGAAGCCCGGCTCGGGTCGAGAGATACGATGGGCTGGACGGATCTCTTCAAATCCAAGTCTTCGAAGCTCAAACCCGACGGCGCCCTGCGCTGGTTCGGAAAGCTTTCCACGTGTCGAGACTACTTCAATTCCACGCTCGACCAGGAGTGGGCCGCCGAGTTCAATGACTGGGTCATGAAGGGCTACGAACAGTATCACGCCCGCATGGCCTCGTCTTCGACGCTCTCGGTGATCGCCCGCGAGGAGGCCGGCGCCGGCCAGAAGGTGCGGCACCTCTCGCCTGCGGCGTGCATTCTGCGCCTGCCCCGCTCGGGCATGACCGCCATCGCCTCCATTCAGGATTACGGCGGGGACAGCTTCGGTCGCCCCTTCCCCCTCTGTTTTTATGTGGGCATTCCCACTATTCAATGGCCCGGCCCCACCGCGGAAACGGTGGGCCCCGCCCTCCACCTCCTGGACCGCCTCCTCAAGCTGCGCGATGACGTGGTCCGCTTCGAGCGGACCCCCTCCCGGTTTGAGAACGTCTTTGGCGGACGGGAGTTCTCCGTCGACGACCTGAACGGCGAAGCACAGGACGGCGCGTGGCGCAAGCAGATTGACGAGATCAACATCGACACCTGGTTCTCCGGGATCGCCACCGGACTGGCGACCCCCGACTGGCCCGTCTGGCACGGACTGCTCGAACGCTGGGGCAACGCCATCGCCGCCATGGACCCCGAGGCGTTCGAGGCCACCCTGGTTTTTCCCCTGGCCGGAAACGTCTCGACATCCGCCCAGATCTGCGGCTGGCTCTCCTGGCTGTCCAGCCGCCTGGATCTGAGCAAGCGGGCGGTATCCCTGTTCTGGACGGCCGAGCCCGACGGCGGGCCCTCGCGCCTGAGCATCGTCGCCCGGGAGCTGATCGAGGACGACTTCCTCCTCATCACCCCCATCAGCCAGCGCCTGACCTATCTGGACAGTGCCTGCGCCCTGCGGCCGGCAAAGGAAGAAGGAGCACCGGAGTCCGCGAACCTGCCCGAGCGTTTCGGACAGCTCGTCACGGCCGGAATTGCACAGCAGAAGGGTTGACGGCAGACCGATATTGACTAAAGTAAAAGTCTGCAATTCCACGGGTTAACTCCAATGCCGAACTTCGACGAGAACCTCCTGCTTGCCCTGGGCAGCCAGCCGATCGCCGGCGCGGCGCCGGGCGGCGCCGATGCGAGCGAAGAGCCCGAATACATCACCGTGCGCAACGAGCTCGACAAGATGGACCGCATCGAGATGGGCGAACCCGAGTGGTACCTCATCGAGCAGGCGGCCGTCCGCATCCTGCAGGAGCGATCCAAAGACGTTCTCATCGCCTCTGCCCTGGCGCTGGCCCTCTTCAAACGCTACCGGTATCCCGGCCTGGTCGTGGGCCTCCAGGTGCTCAAGCTGCTGCTCGAGAACTTCTGGGATCACCTGCAGCCCGAGCGTCCGCGGGCCCGCAAGTCGCGCATCGAGTTCGTGACCGACCGCTTCGGCGAAGGCGGGTGGTTCCGCGAGAATCAGCCGCAGCCGGACGAGGCCGACGCCCTCAAGGCCTGCCAGACCGAGATCACCGCGCTCACGGAAATCCTCAAGTCGAAGCTTCCGGATGATCCGCCGGACTTCTCAAAGTTCAACCGGGCCCTCAATGAGCTGATCGCGCGGCAGACGGCCGCCGCCGCCCCGCCGCCCTCGCCGGCCGCCGCGCCTGGAGCACCAGCCGGTGCCGCACCGTCGGCGGGTGCGTCCGCCGGCGCCGCCGCGGGCGGCAGTGTCGACTTTGCCGATGCCGGCGGGGCGATGAAGGCGATTCTGAGCGCCTGCTCGTACATCCGCAGCTCCGACGCGACGCATCCGGTACCCTATGCCGCCGCCCGCGCCGTCCGCTGGGCGACCATCTCGCTGCCCACCTCCGACGCGGGCAAATACCAGATCGATCCGCCCGACAACGCGCTGATGGAAACGCTCACCCACCAGTTCAGCAAGGGGCTTTGGGAAAACCTGCTCAAGAATGCCGAGGGGGCATTCCGCTCGAACGACCCGCTGTGGCTGGACCTGCAGCGATACGTGTGCAGTGCGATGGCCGGCCTGGGCCCCCCTTATGAGAAGGCCCGCCAGGCGGTGATCGGGGCGACGGCCGCGCTGGTCCGCCGGCTGGGCGAGGGGCTTTACGACCTGCGCTTCAAGACTGGCGCCGCCCTGTGCAGCGGCGAGACCCGCATGTGGATCGAAGCCGAAGTCTCCCCGCCGGCGCGGTCGTCGGCCGGCGCGGACATCGGCAACGGCAGGCTCACCGAGGCCGCCGAGAAGGCCCGCCAGCTCGCCGCTTCCGGCCAGCTCAAGGAGGCTCTGACCGAGCTTCAGGAAGGGCTCGCCGGCGCCGCGCAGCGCCGCGAGCGGCTCATGTGGCGGCTCAACATGGGGCAGCTCTGCTGCGACTCGCAGAAGCTCACCCTCGCCGCCCCCATCCTCGAGGACTGCTTCGAGGAGATCCGCCGCCACCACATCGAAGACTGGGAGCCCGGACTGGCCGTCGAGGTCGCCCGGGCCTTGTACCGTTGCCGGAAAGGCATCGCTTCGCTCGAGAAGCAACCGGATCCGGCCCTGATCAGGAACGTGCGCGAATCGTTCGCGTGGCTGTGTCAGTTGGATCCGCTGGCGGCGCTCAGCGCCGGCGAATAGTCGTTTGTAGCGGCCGGCGCCCACGCCGGCCGGCGAGGGCGCCGGCCGCTACAAAGTCGAAATACAAAGGAGCCTTGTTATGGCCAAGGGACCGTCCAAGGCCCGCGAATCGCGGGTCAACATTGTGATCTCCGATGCCCTGCGGGGGAAAATGGAGCCCGAGCTCCCCTTCCGCCTGCTGGTCATGGGTGACTACACGCAGAAGACCGACAAACGGGCGATCGCCGATCGCACGCCGGTCGACATCAACAAGAGCAATTTTGACGCGGTGATGCAGAGCCACAACCTCTCGCTCGACCTGAGCGTCCCCGACCGGATCACCGGCAAGGGCGAGATGTCGGCCTCGCTGCGGTTCGGCACGCTCAAGGACTTCCGCCCCGAGGCGATCGCCCGGCAGGTGCCGCAGCTCCGCAACCTGGTCGAGTTGCGCGACGCCATGAAGGCCCTCCGGCCCAAGCTCGGCGACAAGGCGGCCCAGCAGCAGATTCTCAACGCGATCAAGGACCCCGCCCTGCGGGATCAGATCATCGCGATCATCCAGGAATCGGGCGGCGGGGCGGCGGCCGGCGACGGTGCCGCCGGCGGCGGCGAGGCGCCCCCGGCGTCGTAAAACCATCGCTGCTGCAGGGTGGGCTCTGCCCACCGAAGCGTGACGGTGGGCAAAGCCCACCCTACCTGTATTCGCACGAAAAAGGAACCGAAACGTCAAGAACCCATATTTGGAGCAAGAGGCTATGGCAGAACAACCCCAACAGATGCAGGCAGGTGCGGTCACCGCTGACACCACTGCGGTCGACGACCTCATCAAGCAGCTCGATCTCGACAGCGAATACCAGGATCTGTACCGCAAGGGCCTGGCCCGGATCGTCCAGCGCGCGTCCGGTCTGGATCCCTCGCGGATCGCGATCAACAAGCAGGTGGTCGACGACTTCATCAGCGAAATCGACCAGCAGATCAGCGCGCAGGTCAACGAAATCCTTCACAACAAGGATTTCCAGCGGCTCGAATCCGCCTGGCGGAGCCTCTGGTACCTCGTCGACAACACCGAGTTCCGCCAGAACATCCGCATCGAGGTCATGAACGTCAGCAAGGAAGACCTCCTGGCCGATTTCCAGGACTGCAAGGACTGGCAGAAGTCGGGCCTGTTCAAGAGCGTCTACCGCAACGAGTACAACACCTTCGGCGGCAAGCCCTACGGGCTGATGGTCTCGAACTTCGAGTTCGACAACCGCGCCCCCGAGGTGGAGCTGCTGAGTGAAATCGCCCGCGTCAGCGCGGTGGCCAAGTGCCCGTTCATCGGCGGCGTGAGCCCCAAGATGTTCGGCAAGAAGGAAGACTCGTTCACCGGCCTGCCGCGCATGGCCGAGATGTACGAAATCTTCGAGCAGCCCCAGTACACCAAGTGGAACGCCTTCCGCGACAGCGACGACGCCCGCTACATCGGGATGGCCATGCCGCGCTTCCTGCTGCGCAAGCCGTATACGATCGAGGATCAGGACGTCAAGGACTTCACGTTCCAGGAGGACGTCAAGACCGAGACGCACGATCGTTACCTGTGGGGCAACGCATCGTTCGCCCTGGCCGGCCGCATGACCGAGAGCTTCGCCAAGTACGGCTGGTACAACAACATGGTCGGCCCGCAGAGCGGCGGCACCGTCCCCAACCTGCCGCTGCACCAGTACGAGGCTACCGGCCAGTACCAGACCAAGATCCCGACCGAGACGCTCATCTCGGAGGACATGGATGTCGACCTGTGCAACTTCGGGTTCATCCCGCTCATCATGCGCAAGGGCAGCGACAACGCGTGCTTCTTCGACGCCCCGTCGGTCAAGCGCGTCGGCAAGTTCCCCGACACCGAGCAGGGCAAGGAAGACGAGACCCGGGCCCGCCTGGGCATGGCCTTCCCGTACCTGATGATCACGTGCCGGCTGGCCCACTACCTCAAGGTCATCTGGCGCGAAAACATGGGCCGCGTGATGGATGCCCAGAAGATGACCGACGAGATCACCAAGTGGCTCAAGCAGTACTGCCGCCAGGGCTCGCTGGATGACGAGCTCGCGGCCAAGTATCCGCTCAAGGAGATCCAGGTCCTGGCCGAGCCGGTCCCCGGCAAGCCGGGCATGTTCAAGTCGGAAATCCAGATGGTGCCGCACTTCAAGCTCAAGGGCGTCGAGATGCAGCTCTCGATGGTCGGCCAGTTCGACCCCCCGCCGGGTTGATCTCGGTGAGGCACGAACGTGGTGCGGTGCGGTGTGGCACCGGCGTCTCGCCGGTGGTGTGGGACAGGCGTCTCGCCTGTGGCCCGTTGGCACCGGCCCTTGCCGCAATCGGGGGCCCGCAAGGCAGTTTCCTCCCCCGCCGCCCTCCCAGGGCGGCTTTTTTGTGCGCGGATCCTTCGCGCGGTCGGGATGCAACCCCGCGCCGGGGGTGCGGTAGGCAGGTTTCCTCCCGCGGGTGCAGCCTCTACGATGACCCGTCGCAGACCGAATGCACCCGAACAGGTCGTCATGATCGACGAGGAGGCTTCCCATGGATAAACGCTCCAACCAGTCGTCCCGCCGCAGCTTCGTGGGCGGCGTAGCCGCGGCGATCCTCAGCGCGGGAGGAGCCGCCGCCCAGACCTCGCGGCCGACCACCCGCAACAGCCTCCTCCGCGTCGTGCAGATCGGAATGCAGGGCCATTTCGGCAGCGTCCTGGAGGGGATCACGAGGCTCAAAGACTGCCGGCTCGCGGCCGTCGCCCGATCGTGGCCTGATGAGCCCATCGAGACGCTCAAGCGTTTTCCCGCCTGGACCGCGCAGATGCGCGTCTTCGACGATTATCGCCGGATGCTCGACGAGATCCGCCCCGACATCGCGGCCGTCTTCACGCCCTACGCGCACAACGGCCCGGCCAACATCGAAGCAGCCGCCCGCGGCTGCCACGTCTTCAGCGAAAAGCCGCTGGCCGCCGAGCTTGCCCAGCTCCAGCGCCTGCGGGAATTGCGCGACAAATCCCGCGTCCGCGTGACGGCCATGCTGCCCATGCGCGTGCGGCCTGCATTCGTCGCTGCGCGGCAGGCGGTCAGCAACGGCCGCATCGGCGAGCCCCTCCTCATCTCGGCACAGAAGTCCTACCGGTGGGGCGACAATCGGCCCTGGTATTACCGAGAGCGCAAGGACTACGGCGGGTCGATCCCGTGGGTGGCGATTCACGCCATCGACTTCATCCGTTCCGTGACCGGCCTCGATTTTGCCAGCGTCACCGCCCGCCACGCGACGAGAGTCCACAAGGACTACGCCGAGTGCGAGGATTGCGGCGCTCTGCTCTTCGACATGTCCAACGGCGGGCAGGCCACGCTGACCTTCGATTTCCTGCGCCCGGCGAAGGCCGCCAGCCACGGTGACGACCGCCTGCGCGTCGTCGGCTCGAAGGGCATCGTCGAAATCCGTGAAGCGGCCACGACCTTCTGCGAGCTCGTTACCGGCGACGAGCTGGCCCGCCCGCTCCCCCTCGACGCGCCCCAGGTCAACCTCTTCGTCGACTTCGTCGAGTCCATCCGCACCAGCCGCCCGCACCTCCTCTCCCCCGAAGACCCCTTCCGCGCCACCGAAATCGCCCTCAAAGCCCGCACCGCCGCCGACACGAAGGCGACCGTCCCGCTGTAAGCAGGCATATCACCTGGCGTGACTCTGCCCACGCGGCCCCCGTTGCTCATGCGTGCGAGCCGCGGTGGCCGAGGGCGGTCAGGTCTCGATCGACGACGCCGATCGCGACACGTGCGGCGCCTCGCGCAGCCGGTGCCCGCACGCGGTCCGCACCATCGGCTCTCGAGAATCGGACCAGCGGCCGGCCAAATCTGCGGCTTTACTCCACAATAAGGAGCCCATGGGGGACCGACCCTGAATGGCTGCTGCACCGGCGTCTGTCCGAAGGGCAACGTCGTATGCATATTTATTGATCTATACAATAGATTCGATTGCAATTCCATATTTCATAAACTATACTATCGGATGAAAAGGAGGTGCCCATGCCCACCATCACCCTGTCGGACGCGGCTTTTGCCGAACTCAAATCGTTGGCCGAGCCGTTTGTCGATACGCCGGAATCGCTGACCACGCGACTGATCCACGAGGAAGTCCTGCGGAGAGGCGAACAGCCGACCCGACACCCGCCGACGGCGCCGCAAGAGGAGCAATTGCGCCTGAATCCGATCTCGCACGAGAATCTGGCGCACACGAAGCTCCGATCTGCGGTGATCGATGGCAATGAGATGTACCGTCCCAACTGGAACAGCGTCAGAGACCACATGCACGTGGTCGCGCTGAAGCGACTGGGCTCATTTGACGAAGTCGCCAGGGCTTCCAGTGCCCGGTTGCGCCGCGGGCGCTACGAAAAGGAGGGTTTTCGCTATCTGCCCGAGGTGGACTTCTCCATTCAGGGCGTCGACGCGAATCTGGCGTGGGATCATTCGTTGAAGTTGGCGCGTACGCTGGGAATCTCGATCCGCGTCGAGTTTGAGTGGCGAGAGAAGGAGGGCGCGGTTCGTCCCGGCCGTCGCGGGCTGCTCGAATGGAGCCCGGCCACGACCGCCCGTGTCCGGACACCGCGCCTGGCCGATCCGCGGCAGGCGGCGGACTTCCGCAAGGAAGTCGTGGAGGCTGCGGCCGATGCCGAGCTATGACACGTCGTACGATCCACCGGCACCGGTGGCCCTGGTGGCCCTGCGGGATCTGGCGGGTGGGCCGCTGGTGCGGGATGTGCACCTGCTCGTGGATACGGGCGCGGACATCACGCTGCTGCCGCGCACGGTCGTCGAGCATCTGGGGGTTCAGCCGCTCAGCGGGCACAATTACCAGTTGATCGCCTTCGATGGAGCCGTCAGGTCCGCACAGGCGGCAGAACTGGAGATGGTTTTCCTGAAAAAGGCCTTTCGAGGCCGGTATCTGCTGGTCGAAGATGAACGCGGTGTTCTGGGCCGGGATGTCCTCGCAAATGTAGCGTTGGTCCTGGATGGGCCGGGACAGGAATGGGTTGAGTTGCCGCGAACAGATCAACACTGAACCTGCTGTGCGGTTCGACCTGATCGCCTCAAGCCGACGGCATGACTGCGTCCCTGTGGACCTTCATCTTACGGTAATTCCCGTAGGAGGTGGTGGACACGACAATTCGCTGAGGAACGGCGTATCGTGTGTTGTGCCGCTGTGGCTATGCCGGGGCGGGCGCCGGCCGGACGTTCTCAGCGCGAGAAGCGAGCGTCCTGAGCCGCGGGGCCAGGAGCATGGCGGCGATGAAGAAGCCGAGGGCCTGCGTCGTGAGCAGCATGCCGACGAGCTTGTGCTCGATGGCCGCAGTCAGCGTGATGGCCAGAATCGCGATGGCCGGCAGGATCACGCCCCCGAGCGCAAGGCGCAGGCCCATGATGGTGATTGTGCGGATGGCGATGATGCTGAGGACGACGCCGCACGAGACCAGCATGGCCAGGCGCAGCGTGATGAACTCCTGGGCGAAGTACATGAGCGGATACGCGCCGGTGAAGGTGCCGACGGTGAGCAGGAGCATCCAGCGATCGAACCTCTCCACGTGGAAGGCGTTGACCACCAGGCCGACGAGCATGCCGAAAATGATGACGCTGACCGGACCCAGCCAGCTCAACTCGCCCAGTTGATCGATGGGGGCGATGCCCAGCACATCCAGGCGGATGGGCTGCCCGAAAATGAGCCGCTTGTAGTTCCAGGTGTAATGCGTGGTGTTGCCGGTGCGGCGGATGTCCTGCGTGGGTTGCAGAGACAGCTCGAGGATGCGCACGTCGGAGCCGTTGGTGGCGAGGTTGATCTGGAAGTTCTCGACGATGCCGCCCGGCGGGATTTCGAGGGAATAGAGGCCCTTGCCGACGGCGGCGTAGGTAAATGCGACAGGCGTCGGATCGGCGGTCAGTTCGCCGCGCCAGACGAGCCTGCCGTCGCGCATGGTGACTGATTCGCTCGGCTGGCCGTCGGCGGTGACCGACAGATCGGCCAGCGAGATGATCTCAGGAGGCAGAGGGAGCTGGATCTCGCAGGGGCCGGTCTGGCCGGCGGGCTGGACCGCCTGGAGCGTCGCCTTGAAGACCGCTTCATAGATGGATTCGGGCTCGGCCGTGCCCATGCTCAGGCGCGGGGTCAGCGCGATGTCCGCTCGGAAGTCCCGCACGCGGGCCAGAGGGCGGACGGCCGGGGCAGGACCGTCGGCGGCTTCACGGCTCTGCAGGGCCATTTGGGCAGCGGCCCCCGGTCGGTACGCGGAGGCCAGTTTGGCCCGTGCCGCTGCGCTGCGGGCGCGACTCAGGGAGGGGAGCAGAACCGAAATGGCCAGGGCGAGGAGACCGACAACGACGACGAGTTCCATGAGCGTGAAACTCCGGCGGATGGCGCTGTTCATGGCGGACGCCCTTTCGATGGCCTACCCGGGTGGGGCGGCAAACCATCTATTGAGACGCCCTCGCGAGCGCGAAGTTTCTGCCATTGGGAAAAAGTCCATGGGACCCATGAACCGGATGACTTCGCCACGGCCGTTTACCCGGTGCCACCCGACATGGGGGCAGGCGGTTGCGGAGGTCTGACGCTATGAGGAGGAGGGGGCGGCATCGAGCAACGGCGGCTCGAGGCCCTCGATCTCCTGGAGCGTTCGGCCGGCGATGCCCTGCAGGTCGCCGTACATGCCGGCGGTCGCCTCGATCACGCAGCGGATCTGCTCCTCGCGCTTCGCCCACAGGCGCGTCAGGGTTTTGCGCTCCTTTTCGAGATCGTCGTGCATGTCGCTGAACTTCTCGACGATGGCCTGCACGCGCTGGCGGAAGCGCGGGCCGGTCAGGTACTGGTACACCATCTCCATCTTGGTCTGCTGGCCCTCGCTCGCCTGGCGGGCGGCGGCCAGCTCGATGAGGGACTGCCGGAGGGCAACCGCCACCGGGATCGCGCAGCGCTGCCCCGTGACCCACACGCCGTCGATCAGGGCGAACGTCTCGACCCCCCTGGGCAGCACCGCTGAGACGACGATGGCGATCTCCGCCCGTGCCGCACGCTGGTCCTCACGGAGCTTGGGCAGCCAGCCGTCGCTCCAGTTCTTCGTGCGCTTGGACTCCCAGAGAATCGCCCCGCACGGCTGGCCGAGCGGCCCCACCACGCGATGCAGCACGTCGCCGCCGTGCTCGCCCTTGGGAACGGGCTCGATCGTATCCCGCGGAAACGCGGCGCGGAGCGATGCCTCCAGCTCGATCTCCTGAACCTCGCCCTGAAGCTGCTGAGAACCCTGTTCGGCCTTGCGCAGGGCGTCCTGCAGCTTCACCTGCAGATCGCTGATCGTCTTATCCTTCTCAGCCATCCTCAGGCGGGCCTGCTCATCGGCCTCCTTGAGGGCGGCATCGCGGATTTTGGCCCGCTCGGCGTCGATGGCCCGCTGCTTGTCGAGCTCGAACTGGTCTTTCTCGTCCTGGAGCCGCTGGCGCTCGCGGCGCAGCTCGAGTTCGTTCTTCTGGGCCTCGGCCAGCTTGGCGTCGCGCTGCCTGAGGAGCTGCTCGGTCTCGGCCTTCTCCTGGCGGGTCCGGGCGATCTCGTCCGCCAGGGCATCGCGGGCTTTCTTCGCCTCCTGGGCGGCGATGGCGGCCCGCTCGGCCTTGAGTTTGGCCTGCACCTGCTCGTCGAGCTTCACCTCGGCCCGGGCGAGAGCGGCCTGCTGCTCGCGGAGGGCGGCCTCCCGTTTGTTGTATTCGGCCTCCTTGTCCGCGAGCTGTCGTTCGTATTGCGCCCGCGTGGCCGCGATGAGGGGGGCGGCGAGCGACTCGGTGAGCTTGATCTCTGTCTTGCAGGCGGGGCAGATGATCGTCGGTTCGGTCATGGGGAGATTCCAGTTTCGAGTTTCGAGTTTCGAGTTTCGAGTGACCAGTTTCGGGTTTTCGCCGGCCGGTTTCCAGTGGGCGGGTTTCGCCGCAGACGGGCTGGATGCGGGCGACGGTCTTCGCCCGCCAGGGCGCATGGTCGCTGCCAGGAACTTCCAGTTCCGCACGTATTGTGCGTCCAGGCGCCGGCAGCAGAGCCCGAAGCGCGAGCGAGGGGTTCACGCGCTTGCCCGCCCTTCCGGCCGGCCCCCTGCTCGCGCGTCAGGCTCCGTCAAGACGCCGCTGAACACGTACTCCACTCCCTGGGCGAAAACGGTGGGAGATCTGCACCTCCCCCGCCGGCAAACCGTGCCGCGCTCACTCGATGGTGAGCGACAGCAGGTAGCCCTCCAGGGCCCGCTTTCGGCCCTCTTCGTTCTGCCGGGCGGAGGTCAGCTTCGCCCGGTGCGACTCGATGGCCGTCTCGAGGTCGTCGAACTTCTTGAGCTGGCGCTTGTACGCATCCGTCGTGCGATCGAGCGTCTTGACGTTCTCGCGAATGCGGGCCTGCTCGTCGACCGCCTCCTTGACCTGCTGCTCGAGGGCGGTGCGCTCGCGGACCGCCTGGTCAAGCTCGTTGCGCAGCGAAATCACCTTCTGCAGGGCCTCTTTGACGGCCGGCGACGTCACCGGCTGGCGAAGATAGATCTGGATGGCATCGAAATTAAGGTCCGTAAGGGCCACAGATTCGGCCGCGACGCGCTCAAGCCGCACGGTCTGGCTGACCGTCTTGCCCGCCGGCGCCGCCACCCTGAAACGCAGCAGATTCT
>CAZQEN010000034.1:0-6335 GCA_964591605.1 uncultured Planctomycetales bacterium | reverse complement strand
GCTCAAACGGCTCCTTGGGCTCGATCAGCTTCCACTCGGGCGAAGACGGCTGCTCGATGAGCACCGTGCGGTCGCGGTCGTCCTTGTTCTTGATCTGGTAGACGCGTTCATCGACGTTGCGGCGGCGATGCCAGAAAGTGCCCTTCTCGATGCGGACGCTCACGAGCTCGTTCTCGTGCGGCTTGGATTCCACGAGCAATTCCACGCCCAGATCGAGGGCGTAGGCGACGAGCCGCTTCTCACCCGCCCGCAGGTCAGGCAGTTTCGCGTCACCGGCGTAGACGCCCCCGTCAAACACGGTGATCGGGCCCTGCATGAGGTGCAGATCGGTCGAGTTTTCGAGCATGAGGCCGCTGAGGGGGTGCTTGGGGTGCGTGCCGGGGTTGTAGATGCTGACCTTTTCACCACCGACGGCCTGGTTGACGATCGGCAGCATGGCCGAGTTCTGCCGGGCAATCGAAACGGGCGTCTGGATCAGATATTGGAACAGCTCGCCGGCCTGCTGGGCGGCGGCGACGCTCTCGATGCCCCTGGACACGCCGGACATGCTGAAGAAGGCGTCGGCCATGTCCACCCGCTCCGATCGGGATTCCTCCGCTGCGGGTGCGGCGGGCTGGGCCGGCTTCGCCGCAGGTGCCACCGCGCGGGCTCGGCGTCCCATCGCTGATCGTGCAGGCACTCCCTTGGCGAGTCTCCCAGCTTCTCCCTCTTCCATGGCCCCTCCGAATCCGCCGCCGCCGAATCCGCCCTCGTAGGTCGGCGGCCGCAGCGAAGCGTACAGCTCCATCTCCTCGACAGGCCGAGGAAGGTATAGGGGGGTATAAAGATCCATGCGAAACGAGATCGGCCGGCCCGACACCAGCGAGAGCTTCACATCCTTCCAGTCTTCCTGCGTCGCGTTCTCAACGATGGCCCAGCCCTGCAGGAACGGCTTCTGATCAGACCCGAGCACCAGGCGATAGCTCGTCTTCCAGATCGGCGTTTCCAGCAGGAACGACGCCCGCACGCGCCGCTGCCCCTGCCCGTTGAACTGCAGCCTGACCGTCCGCTTGCCGGCATCATGCCCGGCCGCCAGCGCCGCCAGCGCCTGGTTCAGCTCGGCCGAGATCTTCTCGTTCACCACCTTGATACTGCCCAGCGTCGAGACATCGAGCTGCTGGAGCCCGCTGTCGGTCAGCAGGTTCAGGTATTCCTTCTCGATTTTCTCCTTCTCGACCGCCACTTCCCGCGTTTCGACGCCGAGGATCGTCCCCCGGATCTGTCGCGGGCCCGTGATCTCGACGGCCTCGCCGCGAAGCTGGCCGAGGAGATCGCCCAGGCTCGGATTGTCCGTCAAATCGACGCCGAAACTGGCCAGCGTTTTCTCGAGCGGATCCTGCGAGGCGTAGCTCACCACGCCGACGCTGCCCCCGTCGAGGTCCTGCACGACGAGCGACTTGAGGATGTCGTTGACCTGCTCGGTGCGGAACTGGAGCCGCGCGGTGGCCGCATCGGTCACCCTCGCCTCCCGCTGGAAGAAACCCACACCGCTCGAAAACAGAGTGACGTTGGTGACCTGAAGATCCGCCCCCTGGTCGCCCCATGACGGAGCTCCGCCCATCAGAGGGAATACGGCCGCCGCGAGAGAGAGAACCGGATGTCCGCGCATGGTATGATCCTCCATTTGGGTTTGCATGCACGATTCATTGGACGCAGGAAACCGCGGGCGGTTCCCTGACCGTGTTATACCCGTCGAATGGCAATCGGAGGAATGATCATGCGACTACGGATGGCCCTGCTCACGGCGATGGCGGCCATGATGGCCCTGGGGTGCTGCGGATGCAGCCAGTCGCCGCCGCCAGCCGGGCGCGCGGCCGATGCAGGCCGGGAACCCGGCGGATTCGTGACCTCTTTCGATCAACCCATGGGCCCGCTGTCGGACTGGCTCGTCCTGGCCGAAACGCACCCGGGCCAGACGCCCGCGCAGTGGGAGATCAAGGCCGACCCCGCCGCGGCCAGTCCCCCGAACGTCCTCGCCCTGACGCAGACGAAGAACAAAGGCAGCACCTACAACCTCGCCATCTTCACGAAGCCGCAGTTCCGTGATCTGGACCTGACCGTGAAAGTGCGTGCCGACACCGGCGAGGAAGACCAGGGCGGCGGCCCGATCTGGCGCTGCCGCGACGCGAACAATTACTACATCTGCCGGGTCAACCCGCTCGAGGCGAACTTCCGTGTGTACCGCGTGGTCGACGGGAAACGCACGCAGCTCGCCACCGCCGAGACGGACGCGGCGGCGGGCGTGTGGCATACCATCCGCGTCACCATGACCGGCTCGCAGATCGCGTGCCATCTCGATGGCCGCAAACTCCTCGCCGCGTCGGATGAGACGCTGCCCGAGGCCGGACGCATCGGCCTGTGGACCAAGGCGGACGCCGCCACCTCCTTCGACGACCTCTCCGCCCGGGATATGTCCGGCTCCGCCCCGCAGTGATACCCCCTCCAGGCGCAAAACGACAGGCCCGCGGCGAGTTTTCGCCCGCGAGCCTGTCGGTTGTTTGCGGCAGGATGGCCCCGGCCGGGCTTACTGCACGAGTGTGACCTTGAGGACCTCCCCGTTGCTCGAAGGGGCGTGTTCCTCCACGATGACAGCGTCGTCGCTGTAAGGCGTCGGCTGGATCACAATCACCTTATCTGTGATCTTTCCAGTGAGGTCGATATACATCAGGCGTCCAAAGCGAATGCCGCTGATCGTATAGACGACGTTCGATCCGTTCTGCGAGAAGTAATTGTGAACGAAGAAACCGACCACATCGCCGACCCGGGCTTTGACTGCCGTGGTCATACCCGCGGAAAGGCCCGGATTCCCCGTGGCCGAGTAGGTCTTGGGGGCGCCGCTTTCGTCATAGAACATCAGCTCCTTCGTGCCAAACTCAGCCTGCAGATCTGCGTCCGGAATACCTCCTTCGATCTGTGAACCCAGATAGGAAGTACTCTGGCTTCCCACTCCGACATTCAGCGTCCCGAAGTTGCCGCTGCCGTCCTCGCCGTCCACACCGGCCAGATCGTTGAGGCGCCACGGGAACAGGTGGACTTCACTCACCCCGTCAGACGAGGCACCCACCGAATCCATCACCGGAGAGAAAGAGTAGGAATCGGCGCCGGAGGCAGCCATCTGCTCATATAGCTTCTCATCGATCGTGAAGGGGAGCAGCGCCCGCGTGTTCTTCCTCAGATCGTAGCCGGCAAAGTGGTCATCCACCGCGGCACGGGCCTTGGCTCTCACCGAACCTTCGAAAATGCCGAAGATGCGGGCAAAGAAGAAATCCACGCCGCCATTGAGGCTGCCCGGCGAGCGACGGACCGTCAGTTCGACGGCGTTCCAGCGGTCGCCTCCGTTCGCGAGCTCGCTCTGCCAGTTGTCGGGGTTATGGGTACCCAGCTTGATGTCGCTGGTATCCAGGAGCGTACCCGCCTTGAGGGTCGGATTCGCTTTCGATACACGTTGTGCCCGCTCGCGGGCCATGAGGGTCAGCGCGCTGTGATCCTGCTCAAGGGCGGCCTGGCTCACGTAGGCCGAGGTGCCGGCCAGCACGGCCGCATCCGCCGCCCGCTGCAGCTCACAGCGGGTCTGGTAAAGCCGCCCCAGATCGATGGCCAGGGCGGCGAAGGCCAGCATAAGCGGGAACACAACCATGACAATTGCAACCACTGCGCCACGTCTGCGATAGTGTGAATGTGACTGCCTCATCAGAACCCCCCCGGCGATCACTTGGACCTCTCCCGCACCCCCCGGTGCGCCCTTCGTCCGCTCCGCATCCACAGGGATGCCGGCCCGAATGGTGCTTGACTATTCCCCCCCCCGGCCATCAAGGCAAGAGGTCGTCTGATCCGGTTTTCGGGGCACCTGAAAACGACGCGCTGTCAGCCGTTTTTTCCGGGCCGATCCACGGCACCGTGGGCTCTGCGTCCAATAACTGCCCCCACCTCATTCACTCCGCTCAGACTCGGCAAGGCACGCGGGTGTCTAGAAGAAGGCCCCGGCGCACGCAGCGTAGCCGTTGGCCGCAACCCAAGAAGGCAGCCGCAGATGAACACAGCCCGGCCGGCGCCGCAGCCAGAACGGTCGCAACCGAAGGTGACGGCTGATCAGCCGCGGAGGAGCGTAAGATGGTAGCCTCGATCCCGAACGAGCCGCGGAACTGCGCAAGATGGTAGCCCCGACCCCGAATGAGCCGCGCAGCCGCGGAAGAGGTCAGCCCTGACCCGTGATGAGCCGCGCAGCCGCGGAAGAGGTCAGCCCTGACCCGTGATGAGCCGCGGAGCGGCGCAAGATGGTAGCCCACGGCGCAAGCCGTGGGAGAGCGATCGCCGGGCATGTCAGCCCCGGAGGGGCGTCAGAAGGGCGTCGCTCTTTCGCCTCTGCCGGGGCTCGCCTGACCAGGGCGGCGGGATCCCCGCGGCTCACGCCGCGGGCTACCACCTTTCGCCCCTCACGGGGCTGGTCAACCGCCTGGGCGAACGGAGCAACCGTGGATGAATGAACGCCCATCAGGGGTCGCCGTTCATCTGCCGGGCCGGGCAAATCTTGTCATACGAACAAGATTCCGCGCGTTTGCGGTACGGAGTGCCCCGGGAACTTGCGGCCGGACTTCATTCTGGGAGCCATGCGACTCCGGCAGACGGCAGTCTGGCAAACGGGGTGGCGAATGTCGACCGGAATCCGACCCGGCCAGGCGGCGACCGGCGGGCAGCCGGCCCTGTCACGCTGCCGGCTTGGCTTTGAGCTTCTCCGGTTCGGCCCGGACGCCCTGCTCTTCCAGCTTGGGAGCGTACTTGGCCGGGTCCTTCAACAGCTCCTTTTCGCACTCCTGGCAGCAGAAATAGATCCGCCGCCCGTCCGCCAGATCGACGAAGGCCTTCGGGCTGATCGCTTCATCCATCACCGGGCACAGCGTCTGGTAGGAGTAGGAGGCATCGAGCCTGGCCTGATACTTGGCCGGGTCGGCCTCGTACTTGCCCTTGCAGCCCTCGCAGCAGAATGCGACCTTCTCCCAGTTCACCTCGGCGAAGACTTTGGGATTCGCGGGCTTGCCGGACAGCGGGCAGATCACCTGGACGCGATCCATGGCGGCCAGGGCTTTTCGCTGCTCGGCCACCTTATCGGCGTACTTGGCCGGGTCGGCCTTGTAGGCTTTCTCGCAGCCGCCGCAGCAGAAATAAACCGCGCCGTCGTCCGTGGCGAGCTTGCGGGCCAGGTCCGCCGGCTTACCCGAAACCGGGCAGGTCGGGGCGTTCATATAGGTGTAGCAGCCCGCGAGCTTGGCCTTGTACTTGGCCGGATCCGCCTCGTACTTGCCCGAGCAACCCTTGCAGCAGAAGTAGACTTTTTTCCCATCCGCTTGGACAAACGCTTCCTTGCTGATCGGCTTGCCCGAGAGCGGGCAGGTCTCCTGCACCTTCGGCAGGTGGGCGAGGGCCTTGCGCTGGGCGGCCACCTGTTCCTTGTACTTGGCAGGATCGGCCGTAAACTTCTTGCTGCACCCCTCGCAGCAGAAGAAAACCGGCCCGTCGTCGGTCATCGTTTTGACCTTCAGATCGACGGCTTTTCCCGAAATCGGGCACAGGGGCCCGCTTGGCTTCGCGGCCGCCTTGTCCTCGGCCAGCGTCGATCCCCCCAAGGCCAGCATCACCACGGCAGTCAGACAGCACGAACGTGCGGACATGACAGACTCCTTGTCAAAAAAGGCATTCGGGCGCCCTCCGGCGGAGCGCGGACCGAATTACCCATTGGATGCCGCAGACCTGTGTTTTCTTCAGATGCGCCCGAACGCGTCCATTGTAACCCACACCCCCCGGCCCCAACAGACGGGGCCGATGCAGGGGTGCATGTCCGCTCCTGCGCGCCCAGAGTGGCCCGCTCGGAGGGCGGGAGATCCGGGACGAGAAACTCCCGCCGGCGCTCCATGGTGTCCGGACGCTTCCACCGCCCCCATCTTCGAGTCCCCCATCGCTGCGCGATGGGCCACCCGGTCGTGCAAGTACAGGCATGCACCCCCAATGCGGTGGCCTCCGGGGAGGTGACACTTTTCACGGGATCCAGTGGGGCAGGTCCCGTCTGTTCGCCACGGCGAATCTCGCCTTCGGCGGACCGGACGGGACCTGGATGGGCGGCGCACCCACCCCTTCGCTTGCCTCGTTCACCGCCTCATGCGCCCACTCTGATAGTCTCTGATCGCCTGATGGATCTCCTCGGCCGTGTTCATGACGAAGGGTCCGCGGCCGATGATGGGCTCATCCATCGGCTCGCCGCTCAGCACGAATCTTCTTCGCACGCAGCCCGGACTCTCGCTCAA
>CAZQEN010000033.1:0-33859 GCA_964591605.1 uncultured Planctomycetales bacterium | reverse complement strand
CCTCGCAGGTGATCTCGCGGATGTCGAGGGGGCCGCGCCCGTCGGTTCGCACCTTGCTCTCGAGCAGCACGTCGGTGAAGGCTTCTTCTTCAATCTTGTGCAGGATCGAGTTGACCAGCTCGCGCGGGAACTCCGGGTTTTCCGCGTCTTTGGGCGAGAATTCCTCCAGGACCTGTTCGTAGAGCTCCTTGAGGGCGTTCTGCCGCTCCAGCTTGCCGACGATCTTGCGTCGGGCGACCAGCTCGTTGTACGCGCGCTCGTGCAGCCGGCGTTTGAGCTCATCCTGTGCGGAAGGCGGATTCCAGACCTTGGGCTTGCCTGCCTGCTGCTGCAGATCGCGGATCATGCCGCAGATCTTCTTGATCGCGTCGAAGCCGTAGGCGATCGCTTCGGCGATGACCTCTTCGGTCAGTTCCTGCGAGCCGACCTCGATCATGTTCACGCCGTCGGCATGGCCGGCCAGCACCATATCGAGATCCGACTCTTCCATCTGCTGATAGGTGGGATTGATGACCAGCCGGCCGTCGATCCGGGCGACGCGCACGGCGGCGATCGGCCCTTCAAACGGCGCCGAACTCAAGGTCAGCCCGGCGGAGCCGGCGATGATCGCCGTGATATCGGGGTCGAACGTCGGATCCGCGGACAGCACGAGGGTCTGGATCTGGATCTCATCGAGAAAACCGTCAGGGAAGAGCGGACGGATCGGGCGGTCGATCATCCGCATGGTGAGCGTCTCTTTGCTTGTCGGGCGTCCCTCACGCTTGAAAAAGCCGCCCGGGAACTTGCCCGCGGCGTACGCCTTCTCGCGATAATCGACGGTCAGCGGGAAGAAATCCGTACCGACCCGGGGCTCCGCCCGGACCGCGGTACCCAGCACGACGCAATCGCCGTAATAGGCCATCACGGCGCCGTCGGCCTGCTTTGCAATTTTGCCCGTCTCGAGGATCAGCGTGCGTCCGCCGATCTCGCCCTCAACGCGAACTACTGACATCGGTGTATACCTTGCTTTCTGGTGGTCTCATGCCACCGCCGAGTGAAAAAAGCCGCCTGGAGCAGGCCTCTCGCCTGGGACGCGTGGGACTTGCTTTCGGCCAGTCGTTTGCGACCCGCGGCACCGGACGGATCGCGACAACTGACAGAAAGCCGGCCCCACGTGCACACTGACCTGCTCCACCGTCAACCCAGATTCAGGGAAGCGAGTATGTGTCGCCTGAAGGTCGACACCACGGGAAGCGAGGGTAGATGCCGTCAAACGACCGCGCCTTCGCAGCGATAAAGACAGCGGCCCGACCAGGCTGGCCGGGCCGACTCGCTACTTGCGCAGTCCGAGGCGAGAGATGACCGCCTGATACCGGTCGCGGTCCATGGTGGTCAGATACTTGAGCAGACTCGATCGTCTGCCCACCATCTTGAGCAGGCCGCGGCGCGAGGCGTGGTCCTTCTTGTGGAGCTTGAGGTGCTCGGTCAGCTCGGTGATGCGCTGCGTGAGCAGGGCAATCTGGACTTCCGGAGAACCCGTGTCCTTCTCGTGCTGCCGAAAGTCTCGCACCACTTCCTGCTTGCGCTGCACCGTCAATGCCATGAGCCTACCGTCCCTCAGTCCACTGCCCGGCGGCCGCTGCCGCCCCATCTACCCAAACCTTTTCCTGACACTCACTCCATCTTTAGTCCGGGGAATATAGTGTCTCGGCCCCGTCTTTGCAAGCTTGCCGCCCGAAGCTCAGATGCGCGTCCAGAGATACTGCTCGGGGCGATACAGCAAGGCCGCTTCCAGGAGGGCGATCAGATCCCGAAGACCGCCCCGCAGTGGGCGCCGGCCCAACTCGACCTCGCCATGAAGCTGCAGTTGAAACGGCCCCGGCGGCTGCGTCGGACGAAGACAGGACCAGACCGCGATCCGGGCTCCGTGGCGACGGGCCAACCGCAGCGCGGTCGTCCGGAATCGGACCGGCTGACCCAGGAAAGTCCCGGCCATGCCGCCCGTGTGGGTGGGACCCGGCAGCAGACACACCGACCCGCCTTCGGCCAGCGCGGGGCCCAGCCGAGCCGACTCGTGCGGGAGGGTCACGATGCGAAGACCCGGGTCGAAGCGTAACCGGGCGGAACGGAGCACCCCCGGCCAGACCGTATCGATGACCGCCCGGCTGGCCTGATCTACCGCGACGGTCAGGGGCGCGAACCGCCTCGAGAGCGCCAAAGCGCCGACTACCGGGTTGCCCGCGTAGGGGCTCACGAAAATGCGGGGTCGGGCGGAGTGAGCGAGATCCTCCCATCGCTGCCCTTCGTGCCACTCCACCTGGCCGAGTACCTGGGCGGGGCGAAATACCCGTGGGACAAAGAGCACCTCTGTCCAGAATCGGGCGGAATGGATGAACATGCCGCGGGCCAGGGCCTGCGCGCTCGATTCGTCGCGGGCGACACCGGCCCGGCAAAGGTTGCGTTCGACGATCTTGCGGACGGCCGGCTGGAGGTCGAAGATCCCGTCCGCGATCCATGTTGCGAATCGCTCGGCCGCCCGGTGGCCGAGCGTCCGAAGCAGGGTACCCGTGAATCGGTGCAGGTAGCGCCCACGCCACGCGGCGGCGCCGAGGACCATCGGTCGGGCGTTATGGGCGGGAGGAGGCATCGCGCTGTGCATACCGGGGAGCGACGGCAACGTAGGGAAGGCCCAGGGCGCGTTTCACCAGAATGAGCTCCCCCATGTCGTTGCCCTCAATCCGATGTCCCAGCCACTGCAGGACATACCCCGCCAGGAGCAGGGTGGTCGGCCGCCACCACAGGTCCCAGCGCCAGGCTTGAAGCTGCGCGCCGGCGAGGATCACGGCCCAGAGCGTGAGCGGAATCCCGACCAGATGCAGCACGAGCGATGCCGGGTGCTGATGACGCTGGAGCCAGTTCTGGAGCCAGGCGGGTTTCAAGCGGGCAGTACTCCTCAGAGCGCGTCCCATCAGCGGTCAAATCAGCAGAGCCCCGACCGTCAGGGAGCGGCTTCTTCCGCGTGATCGCAGACCGGTTCCTCACGGGCGCGGCTTTATCTCGAGCTTCTCGCACCCGCTCTGAGTGTGAGGACCGGCAGCCGATGGCAGCCGTCCGATCGGCCACGCATGGCTCGGCGAACCCTCGCCTCCACGGGCAGCGCCATGCCGTTGCCCTGCGCACCGCGCCGCGATCGGGCAATATACCCGGCGCATCCTCAGGCCAGAAGCCGGCTCGACAGGCCGAAATAGAACAGCAGGGTCATCATATCCGTCGTGGCCAGGGCGATCGGCCCGGCGGCGATGCGGGGATCGCCGCGGAATCGCCGGATGGTCGCCGGCACCAGCACCCCCAGCAGGCAGGAGGTGAGCATGGCAAGCGTGATGCTGACGCCGATCGCCAGCGCGACCAGCACCTGTCCCTTCCAGATCCAGCAGACACCTCCCACCACCATGCCGCTGGCCAGCCCGAGCAGTGCGGCCGTCGTCAGCTCGCGCCGCAGGTTGAGCAGGAAGATCTGCCAGTTGATGCGCTCCTGCTGCAGGGAGATGAGCGTGAGGGTCATGGACTGGATGCTGACGCTCTCACAGAGCGTCAACACGACGGGGATGAAGAGAGCCAGCACGATCGTCGCGTTGAGGAAGTGCTCGTAACGGCCGGCCAGCAACGCGCAGCCGATGCCCCCCACGATGTTGCAGACCAGCCAGGGAAAGCGGTCGCGGAAGCTCAGCAGCGGAGAGACCTGCCGCCCGAGCGCCACGTGCACGCCGATGAGCTGGAACACGTGCTCGGCCGATCGCTTCTGGGCCATCGAAAAGACCTCGTCGGTGAACAGGTTCACGTCCACCACGCCCACGAGCCGGCGCCTTTTGTCGATGATCGGGAAGGCCAGAAAGCGGTGCAGGATGAAGAACTCGCAGGCGGTGAGCACCGTGGCGTCGTCGGGAATGGCCGCGACGCGATCCACCATGATCGACGCCACCAGCGCCTCCGGCTCGCTCATGAGCAGCCGGCGCGTGGGCACGACGCCCACCAGCGTCCCCTCGGAATCGACGACGTAGAAGTAGACGATCTTCTCGGCGATCTCCTGCTCGCGGAGCGTGTCGAGGGCTTCGCCGATCGTCCAGCCGAGCTGCAGGGGCGTGTAATCGTGGCGGGCATGCCGGATGATCGGATCGTCGAGATTCTTGGGGCCGACGAGCTGTGCCATGCGTGCAGTCCTTCCGGGCGTCCGGTGGACCAGAATAACCGTTTCCCCGCGGGCCGTCTTGCGGCCGCCGGGTGTCTCGGTCTGTCGTCCGGTGCGCCCCGCCTGCACCGCGTCCGGCATTTCCCTCGCGGATGGCAGGAGGGCGGGTGTGCCCCCGGCCAAGGTGGACAGTTCACGGACTTGTGGCCGCCCCCGGGGCCGACTATACTCTGACCCGGTTCAGACCCGCGACGGCGTGTCGGACCTGTCATTCGATTCCTGCCTCCTTAGCTCAATTGGCAGAGCAGCTGACTCTTAATCAGCGGGTTCAAGGTTCGAGTCCTTGAGGAGGCAGTCGATAAACCCCGATGAACCGGGGTTTTTTCATGCGCCAACTCCAATGGGTTCTGGGGCTTGAGTCAAGATAAAGGCGCCTGTGGGTCAGGTTTCCTTTGACAAGCCGTTGAACCCGATGATTTCGTCTCCTCTGAATAGATGTCGGAGGAAGGAAAGATGGCACGCCGCGGCCCAAAGCCGCCCCGTACGCCCGTTGACGCTGCATCCCGCCGCGCCTGCCAACTGCGCAGAGTCAGTGGCAAAGGAAGGCACACCGCGTTGTTCAGTGGTGTTGCCGATACCCAGGCGGATTATCTGCGGGCGCGCCAGATTGCCCGGAAACCCATCCTGTGGTTCCCGGTGAAGCTGTGAAATGCCGTTCTCCAGGCTGCCGGAGCACAGCCGAGCGCCCACCCATGGAACCGCGCGAGGTTGTGGCGCGGCGTCCCGCCAACGCGGCGACGGGGATGATCGCTCGATTCGAGACCGCAGGAAGCATCAACGTCGACTCGGATGCGACCAGTGTGAGCGGTATTTCGAGGTCGTTGAGTTCGCGCCCGCCGGCGGCTGGACGGGGCCGGTCTGTTCGTCGCATGGTCCGGAGGCGGCACGCACGGCGCCTGTCGTTTCGTCGCCCTCTCCACCTCCGCCGTGCTGGCCGCCCATATCCGCAGAGACCGGAGTTGCGTGCTTTAGGCCGGCATGAGGCGGCTCCGACGCTTTACAGGGACGCCGTGTTCAAAACTCCGTCAGGGACCTTCGTGGTCCGCCTCCGCGATGACAAGAGCCGTGGAGACGGGGGCAGTCTCGTCCAGACCGGCCTGGCGGCGGATGGATGCCACGTCCATTCGCTCCACGTAAGTTCGCAGGTCCTTCCAGATGCGGTGATGATGGAAGCCTCCTTGCGTCATCTCGCGTAAGGCGTCTTCCTTGGACCAGCCATTTACCACGACGCGATACACCGCGACCATCATGCCCGTGCGATCCGCTCCCTGGCGGCAGTGGATGAACACGGCGCCCCGCTTCTGCTGCTCGACGACGATCCGGAGCCACGCCACCACGTGCGACTCTCTGGGCAGCCAGGGCAGCATGGGGACTCGGTAGTACTCCAAATCCGACGCACGCACCATCTCCGCATCCGTGTCGCTTGTCCGGAGGTTTACCACAGTTCTTATTCCCATCTTTCGCAGGTTCAGCATGCCGGTTGCAGTGGGCTGGGCGCCGCGGTACAGGCGGGTGTCAACCTGATGAAAATTGTCCAGTCCCGCCCGCAGAGACTTCCATTCGGCCCCGGCCGCTCCGATGTGACCGCGATGGGCCGGGCTGGCGCCGGGTTGTTCCCGAGGAGGGGCCGCGTCACGACCGGAGATTGACGTCGCGGCGGACAAAAGGCTCACGAACCGGATGAGCGATGTTGCCATCTGCATCGCACCTGACTCCACAGCAGAACGCTGACGGTTGCCGGATCACTCCGGACGCTGCGATGCTTTCGCGGGCGATGCAGGGATCTGACAGTCAAAGGGAGGAATCCATCGCGATTCAGGCTCGCGGCACAAAACGCAGCCGGACCGGCATCTCGCCGATCCGGCTGCGGAGTCAGGGGGTGGACGGAGGTGGAACGGCCCGTTCTGCGAGCCATCACGCCGGTCGTGACCAGCGGGCTGGTTTCAGTAGCCGTAGATGGTCCTTCCCCGCGTGTTGCTGTTGAGCGGCCCCTGGAACGAGCGGCCGGACCGGTTGTTGTAGCCGCGCGGGTTGAGCGGTCGGGTCAGGGAGGGAGAAAGGGCCCGCTGCATGGGGGACTTCTTGGGGGTCACGGGTCGATAGCCGGAGTTGAACGGCGTCACGTACGGTCGTTTGTTTGTGCCGGTGTAGCCGTTGGCGGAAGTCGCGCCATACGAGTTCCGGCTGCCGGAGGCAAAGCTGTTGCCTGCGCTGCTGCCTGAGGCGCTGCTGGTTGAACTGCCCGAGGAACGGCTACTGCTGCCGGAGCCGCTGCTCCTGGACTTGTTCTGGTTGTACTCGTACTCGTTGACCTTTCGCTCATACTCCCAGGTCTTTTCTCGAAGCTCTCTGGCTTTCTTCCAGAGTTCCTCTATCTTTTCCTGATATCGGCGGTTCTCCGCAGAGCGATCCTTGGCCAGCGCGTTGTACCGGGTTGATCGCTCATTCGACAGTTGGCCGTACTGATCGCCCTTCGCGCTCTCCAGGGGTCCTTTGTAGCTGTCCCATAAGACGTTCATTCGGGTTGTGGCCGAATTCCATCGGCGGCTCTGTTCGTCGACGAGCCGGCTCGCCTGCCGGTCGTAGTCGTCGGCTTGAGCCTGTTGTGCCTTGATCTGCTGGCGGGCGCTCGCGATATCACCGGCTTTGGCGACCGTGCCGGTCAGGACGAAGCCGGCCAGGCACAGCACGAATTCCGTTTTCGCATGTCGGATGTCCACAAAGACCTCACTTTCTTCCATGGCATTGAAGTTCACTCTCCGGCAGAACGCCTCCGCCGGCCCATAGGCTTTCGGGGTCCGGCCCCGGATCTGACAGCGTTGGCGTCACAGAAATGCCGGTTCCCGCTCATCTTCCCGACGTCGGACCATCTACTCCTCCATCTCTGCGCCATAGTCCTCTCCAGCATCGCCGACGGGGGCCATGGCGAAGTCCTGCGTGGACCACGGACTCATCTGACCTGATTGCTGCATGCGCAGGCCCTCCTCGAAACCGCGGGCGAACTCCTGCATGAACACGTTCACCGCGTCCACATCGCCTTCGCTGCATCCAGCTCCCGTGCCCAGACACACCAGACACACCAGCAGTGGCAGCCACACCCATCTTTTCATGACCGTATCTCTCCATTCCGTGCCGCGTTTGGAAGACCCACCGTCTTCCACACACCGCCTTCGGAGCGGGTGGGGCGATCTGACACGAAAACGCGTTCGACCTTGGTAGCGGACGTCGTACCGGCCCGCCGTTCGACGCCGCGGCGCATGAAAAAAGCCGGTCCCCCCCGGAGTACCGGCCGTGGCCGCTGCAGGCTGGGCTTATTCGAGACCCATCGCGGCCAGTGTGAACTCCCGCTCGGGAATGCCTGGATTCTGGCGGATGCGGGTGAACTCATAACGGCCGAGCATCTGGCGACGCTGCGTATCCGCGTAGATTGTGCAGCGGACAGGCACGCGGAGCGTTTCGTCGATCTCCGCAGTGATCCATCGCTCGCCGCCGGGGGCGACAGAGCCGCATGTGCCGAGGTCAAAATCAAAGATCAGCGTTCGCCGGCCGTCCACGCTCCCGTAGCCGCTGAAACGCACGCCCGCCTGCTGGGACGTGCTGGTCCCGCAGCGTCCAACCAGCGTCTCGAGCGTCCGGCGAAAGCCGAAGTCGGTGAGTGATTTGCGGGAATGCCTGCGTGCTTCTTCGCCGTCGATCGGTTTCATGACGTAGGAGACGAACAGCCGGGCCACCCTGCCGACCGGCTCGACGACTGCCATGGGGTGCCCGTCCTCGACCCACCGATCTGCCACGTAGAGGACGCGCGCGCAGTTGATCGCGCCCTCCTTCCATTCCAGCCTCACACTCCAGGGCTTTTCCCGGAACATCACCTCCATCACCTGCTCGGGCGTGAAACGACCGTCGATGAACTCCCGGCGACGCAAGGTGCAGGTGTAGTCGCGCCAGTCGCGCCGGCATATCGACAGGCATTCTTTCAGGTAGGTGACCGGATTCTGGATCGCTTGTGCCGAAGCGACGGGGTCAGTGACCGGCTGTACGGCCGGTGCTGGCGTGGTCTGGGCGGGACAGGAGGACGGGAAGCCGTCGATCCCCGCCCAGTTCAGCCAGGCAGTCCCGAGGGCGGCCATCACGTATCGGATATGCGTGCGTTTCATGTTTCTCCTCGATGAATACGGCCAGGACCGGTGCGAGCCCCGATGGCTTGCACCGGCTGTGCTGATTTCGCCCGCCGTCGGTGAATCTGACACGCAGGCCGGCAGATCAGCGCCGTCCGGAAACTGTGAAATCGTGTGTCAGACGCCTGCCGCGGCCGCCGAAGGCATGTCGCGGCCGGCAGGCGGCCGACGATTGGATCGAATCACGCGAAAGGAATGAGACATGCAGACGAGAACGGATCACCCGAAGGGCGAGATGACACAGATGTCGGTCTGGGGGCGGCGGGTCAAGGCCTGGGCGGCGGGCCTGGCTTGCGCACTGCTCCTGACGCACGGCACCGGCTGCGACTTTTCGAGCAGCCTGTACGTGCCCGGCGCCTACCCGGTCTATCCCGCGTACAGCAGCTACTCGACGTTCGACTTTTCATACGTGACCGACTACTGGTCCACGTATGACGCCGGATACACGTATGACACTGGTTACACGTACGACTCCGGGTACACGTACGATGACTCCATGAGCTACGGGTATGACGACTCCGGATGGTATGGGTATTGAGAAGGCGGCCCGCGGGCTTACCCGTGCGTTGACCCTGGCGCTCCTCTCGACGGCCGGCAGTCCACTGGGACGCCGGCCGTTGTGCATTCCCGCCTCGAAGGAGAAGGGCTCCAGACCCCGGATGGTCTGGATCAATTCCGGCGGGTCGGTCCAGGGTGGGATTCAGTCTGAGCCCGCCGTCACTGTGCACATCCCGGCGGGGGAAACCGACTCTCACCGGCATTGCAGCGCTGCAGCAGGGCGAAGTCGTCCAGATCGACATCCCGGTCGCGGTCCAGATCGGCCCGGAGAAACCCGGAACCGTCGAGCATCAGCGGGCATCCTGCGGGCGGGATGATGTAGGGTACGGCCGGACCGGTCCGGCACTGCTGCATGCGCAGCACATCACCCGCATCCACATCCAGGTCGTCGTCCAGGTCCGCCGGAAATCCGCAGACCATCGGCGGGTTCAGCAGCGCGCAAGCGCCGGCAATACGTACACCTTCGATCTGGAAGTACTCGGCGGAACCAGGGTTTCCCAGCGCCACGCGTGCGGCTTTGGCCGGCGAGTGGTCGCCGACCACCCAGGCGGTGCGGCTGAGCCAGTCCACAGAGACGTCCGTCAGGTGAAACATGCCCGAGAGCGTGACCTGTTCAGCCGGACCAGGCGAGACCATCGGCACACCGTTGCCATCGCGAGAGATGGTGAACCGGTACAGGCGATTGTCATCCGTGGTGCCGATGACGAGTTCATCACCGCAGGGCGAGACGTGGAGGCCGGCCGCATAGAACTGAAAGCGGCCGGTGGCCGTGGTCAGCAGCAGAGTCTGCACCAGGTCGCCGCCGGTAGGCTGGCCGGTTGAGGGGTTGTAGGTGATGGGTGAGAAGACCATCAGCCGTGGCTGCGTGCTCTGGCTGATCCCAGCCACATAGAGATAACCTGCGCGATCAACCGATAGCGCGCGGGCCCAGCGGAGCCAGTTCTCCGAGCCACCGAGGAACGTGTCCGGGAGACGACCGAGATCGGATGTGCCCGCGAGCGGGATGGAGGTCAGAACCGGGTTTGCCGCCGCCGGATCAAAGGTATAGGCCGCCAGGTAGGCGCTCAATGGATTGGCGCCGGTCAAGTTCTGCTCCACGAGAACGTAGAGGATGGCGGACTGTGGGCCGGTTTGAATGACGGCCAGATCCGTCGGGCGGAAATCGAAACTGGCGCCTGAAAGCACCCTGACCTGGGGAGTGCCGCCAGAGGCATTCACGATCTGGTGAACGGCTCTCGCCGCGTAGTCGGTGAGATAGACGCGATCTGCCGTATCACCGATCGCCCGCTTTGCCTTAACGTAAGCAGTGGGGGGATCCATGAGCGGCGTGAGCAGCCGGGTGGGCTGCACCCACGGAGCTTCGAACCGATAAACCAGGTCAACATAGCCGGTTTCGCGACCGAGAATCAGGAGTTGCGGGCCGTCGGCGGGCGTGGCAGCCAGCCGCTCCGCCGGGAGCGCGCCCCGGAAGAGGTACGGGCAGTCGTTCGGATCGATGCAGGGGCACTGACCCTCGACGCATTCGTCGACGAGCGGATCGAGCGAGATGATGTCGAAGTGGTCGATGTAGCCGTCTGGATGATAATCATCGGCGCAACCGGTCTGGCCGAAAGGTTCGCCAACGGGGGTTTCGAAGAGGTGCCGATCCAGATAGGCGAAGTCACAGCAGGTCTGGGCCTGGTCGGGAAGATCGCCGTAGCCCGCGCAGTCCGCTGGCAGCGAATTGTCGCACACTTTTGCATAAGACACCTCTGCCATTAATCGCAGACCGGTATCCGATGCGGTGAAGGCGGAGGGCAGGGGTGCACTCGGGGCAAAGATGCTGGCCAGATCGGCCGGCTGTGCCCACGAGCCGCCCATGGCATATGGCTGGGGCATTCCGCCGGGCTCAGGATAGGCGTCCACCCACTCGCGCACATTGCCGCTCATATCCGCACAGTTGTAGATGTTGTAGCTTCGCCGCGTCTGGAACTCGATGCCGTTGCCCAGGGGCCCGTTTCCGCCGGGGTTCTTCAGAGTTCCGTCGAAGAATCCGACGGGAGTTGTGCCGCTCTCGAAGGGATCGCCGCTGAACAGGAAATTCAGATGCGCCCCGGTGATGACATCGCGGCCGACGCCGTAAGTCCAGTAGTGCGCGGGAATCGTCTCGCCCGAAGGGCCGACGCGGGGCACATCCGGCGCCGCCGCCGAACTGTAGCCGGCCACTGCCTGCCACTCGGCCAGGGAGGGCAGACGGTACATGTACACCGTTCTGTCCTCCGGCCCCCCGGCCAGTTGGCGGGACCATTGAGAGAAGTAGGGGCCCTCGCGATACAGCGGCGCAGAGCCAAGCCAGTTGCAGAATTTGGCCCCCCCCAGCCAGGACACGTGCACCACCGGATGATCGCGGTAACCCTGTTGCACCCGGTAACGGTGACCCGCCGGCGCGGCCACATCGTACAGAATCCGTGACGCCGGGGCGACACTCTGCGGCTCGAACATCACCGAGCCATCCGCCAGAACCACGCGCCCGCTGGTCTCGAACACCATGTTGCTGGATCGCTTGCTGGTATCGCCGGCCTCCTGAGCCTCCTGGGCGTCGTTGAGAAACGCGACGTACTGGCCGTTGGTCACCTCGGTCCGCAGGATGCGCTGCTCATCGAGGTACTTGCACTCACCGACCACCGCATACTGGTGTTCGAATACGGTGCTGACAGCGAGGACGTCCGCGAACAGCGGCTCATATACGGCGGCGACCAGGTGCGGCGCGGCGGCATTGAGCGAGATGGCCATCTGCTCGAACGGCTGCGGCTGCCCGTCCACGATCCAGTGCGTGAAGAGTCCGTTGGGCGTTGAGAACGGCGCCGTGAGCGTGACCGTGCCCGACGGGAGCACAGCCAGGTCGCGCGGGGCCCCGACCCGCAGCGTGCCGCATGCGCCGCTGAGCACCAGGTCGACGCTGACGACACCGGTGACGCGGATCTGGAGAAGCGTCGAGGCTTCACACTCATCCGGCTGCCCCGTCTGATCGCAGTCCAGCGCACATTCGGCCGGGCAGAAAAATGGGCCGCCCGGCGCACCGCTGGTGGAGGCGATCTCGCACACGTCCGGCAGCGTGTTCTGGTTGCAGTCCATCAACGTGCCCGCGGCGAGCTCAGCGGCGTCCCAGGCCAGGTTGCGATTGCAGTCCAGATCGCGCACAAACACGTCAGAGAAGCTGTTGTAGTCATCCGGTACAAGTTTCATCGCCGTCGCGAAGGCGACGTGGCGGCCGTCAGCCGAGAAGGCGGGCGTCACGATGCCCGGGTTGCCGCCAGAGGGGCTCAACGGCAACGGCGGCGGGGAAACCTGGCTGAGGCGCCCCGATGAGACCTCAACCACATAGAGCTGCGGAGCGGCGGCGAATGTCCCGCCCAGGGTCGTGGCGTTGCTCGAGAAGATGACGCGTGCCCCGCTGCCGGAGAGATGCGGCTGAAAGCAGGGTTGATCGGCCTGCACGCCGCCGGGTCCGACGCTGACGCGAGTGGTCGCCGCCGTCTGGCGGTCGTGGACGAAGATATCTTTCATACCGTTCGTGTCGCCCGCGACGGCATTGGTGGCGTCGCTCTCAAAGGCCACGTAACGGCCATCCCAGGAGATCGAAGGCGCGTTGCTGTGCCCGTTGAGCTGCGCCCCGCCGGCCCCGATACTCACGCGCGTGGTCACGCCCAGTTGCCGATCGCGCACGAAGATGTCGGAAACGCCGTTGCTGTCGCCGGGAACCAGATCCGTCGCCGCGCTCGCGAAGGCGATGTAGCGCCCGTCTTTCGAGATGGCGGGTGCGTAGGAGCTGCCGTTGGCCAGCTCACCCGTCTGTGACTCGCTGACGGAATGGCTTGTCCGGAGGGCGGTATCGAAGACATACACCTGCGACAAGGAAAAGGTGGGGGCCTGGGTGTAGGCGATGTAGCGGCCGTCGGCGCTGAGTGCGGGCTCAATGGTGTCGTAGTCGGCGACGGTCTGGAGGGTATTCGTGAGCCGATCGAGCCAGAAGATGCTCGTCGCCGGCGGAAAGGTGGATTCGTAGGCATCAACAAATGCGATATGGCGGCCATCGGCTGAAATCACCGGTGCGGGCGAGAGAAACGGAGCAACGCCTGACCAGACGCTCGTAGTGCTCCCGGCCACGCGATCGCGGATGCGGAGCCGACGCGATTGACTGCCGCTCTGGAACACGACGTAGCGGCCGTCACCGGAGATGGCGGTCTCGGCACTGAAATCATTGATCTCCGTCTCATCGGTCTCCAGGCTGACGCGGTCGATCACCCGGCCGAGCGCGGCCTGCTGACAGTCATCCAGCACCTGGTCGAGGTTCCAGTCGCCACCGCTGGTGCTGAACAATTCCTGGGCGTCCTGTGTGCCATTGTTGTTGCAGTCGGTCACCGGCACCCCGCCCACAACCGCGACGTTGTCAATCACCACCTCGTGGCCGCCAGCGGTGAGATCCGAGCCCAGTACGACGGTGTCAAATCCGAGTGCATCGGGACGCTCGACGGTTTCAGCGAGCTGGTTATCGACGTAGAACCGCACCTTCGTCAGCGTGAGCTCGGCCTTGATCCGGTGCCAGCCGGCCTGGCGAACCACGGCGGGATTCTGATCGAGACTGTACCAGCCGGGTCCCAGCACGCGCCCCTGGTATTCATAGTTGTTGTAGGTCTCGCCGGGCGCCTCGACGGCGTTGTAAAGTCCGATGGCCACAAGCGTCTGGAGCGCACCGTTGTTGAAGGATCCGCCGGCATACCCGCGGAGTTCGCAGAAGTGCCGCGCGTTGTTCCAGTTTGCCGCCGCGCCGGAAGGATTGAGATACAGATCGTAGGCCAGCACGAGCGGCTTGAGGTCCGTGCCGGTGTATCGGCCGCCCAGGTTGCGGTGGTAGCGGCCCAGACTGTTTGCCGCCGGGCTGGGCATGCGCAGGGCCTGGCCGAAGTTGCCGATGCCGGGGGTCAACAGATACGACGAGTTCAGCGTATCCGTCCAGACCTGCTCGAATCCGGCCTGATCGGCGTAGTTCTCGAAGTCCTCAAACAGGATATGATCGCAGGCATCGCCGCCGGCGACGGCGTCCGACTGAGTCTGCTCGAGGTTGTAGACCAGGGGACAGTTGTCGCATCCGTCGATGAGCAGGTCGCCATCGCTGTCGGGCTCGTCGTTGTCCGGAATCCCGTTGCCGTTACAGTCGAACGCTTCGTAGGCGCCGAGGTCCACGATGGGGCTCACACCCGCACCGGCGTCGGGTTTGACGGCGATGTCATAGCGCCGTGCCGCCCGGCCCGCGTCCAGCGGCAGCACCTCATCGATGGCAGCGTCGTCATCGAGATCAGCGACGTCCAGCGGCAGGGCCGCATTGCTGCCCGCATCGACAGCCGGCGACTGAATCACCGTGCGCAGGTCATCATCGGAGGTGCCGGCCACGCCGTCGGGGCCCAGGGGCTGCACGAACAGCGGATCAAGGTTGAGAATGCCCTGTCCGCCGGAGCCGCTCCACCCGCCCTGAACGATGCTGTGATTGATTGTGGCCTCGCCCGCGCCGTTGTCATTCTGCACCTGGGCAGCGGGAACGATGCCGGAGCTGTTGCGATTGCCCCACAGGATGCTGTTATTCACGTTGCAGCGGGCCATCTCCCCGCCAACCTCGCTGGCGTTATGGATGCCGCCGCCGCCGGTTCCCGAGGTCTCGTTGTTGGCAAACGTGCAGTTGACGACACTCACGGTCACATCCTGGTTGTACAGCGCGCCACCACCGCTGCCGGCGGCACTGGCCTTGTTTCCGCTGAACACGCAGTTGGCGAACGTGGGATAGTTCTCATGGAGGTTGGCCACCGCGCCCCCGTTGACCGCCTGGTTGCCCGTGAACCAGCAGTTCACGAAGTCGGCGGTGCTTCCGAGGAGGGCGATGTTGCGGACGGCGCCGCCGCGGCTGGTAACGATGTTCCGGTCGAACAGCGTATCCCGTACCAGAAGGCGGCTTCCCTCATTGTAGAGTCCGCCGCCCAGACTGGCCGTGTTCTGCCGGAAGGTGCAACTGCGGATGGTCGCGACGCCGTTGTTGTATATGGCTCCGCCAACATTGCCGGGGTTGTTTGACATGAAGCAGTTCTCGAGCGCCACTGCGCCGTAGTTCATGATGCCGCTGCCCGCGTAGATGGCTTCATTCCGTCGGAACGTGCAGTTGACAAAGGTCACGGCGCTTCCCGCGTCGACGAAGACGCCCGCCCCCCGGGTGTTTTCCAGCCCGAGCTGCCCCTGATCGGCGTAACCATCCTCGATGATGACGTTGTCCAGTACCGCCGTGCCGTCATTGCCGGTCGAACGAATGACATGATACGAGTTGTCGTTCCGGGATGAGCCGCCGATGTTTCCGCTCAGATACGTCGAACCGTTGAAGCGGTGGGCGAGCGAAGTGGCGCCGGGCAGGAACCCGCCATAGAGGCAGACGCCATTGACGGGGTTGAAGCTCACGCCGCGGTCGCCGCTGGTGGTGGGATAGTACGTGCCCCGGGCGACCCAGATCTCGGCGACGGTGCCCGCCGACTGGCCGGCCGCCGTCAGCGCCTGAGACAGGCTGCGGTACGCGTTTTCCCAACTGGTGCCGTTCTGCGCACCGTCGAATCGGAAAGCGTCCACGAACAGCCGCGTGGGGCCATAAACGCGCTCGAACAGGATGGCCGTGCCGGCCTGCAGCACCGGCTGCTGATATGACCACTGCAGACGGCGTCCGTTCAGGTGGCCTGCCCGGTCGCGTATGCCCACCGTCGCACTGCCACCCTGGCCGGACGTGGGCGGTGCACTGACATCGGCATACTGCAGGAGAATCTGATTCGTCTCCTCAAAGAGAACGGCCTGAAATGTGATGCTGCCGGTCGTCTGTGAGTAAGGTCGTGCGGACTGCCACTGAATGATGAACCGTCGTGATCCCGAACCGCCGCGCAGTTCGTGGTAAACCCGCCCGATGCCTGCATCAAGAACGAGATCGTCCCAGAATACTGCAATGCCCGCACTGTCCTCACTGCCCCATTCAGCAGTATTAAGATCCAGGTTAGTGTAGTGGGAATAGGGCGCGCCAAAACTGATCAGACCGTTGCTGCTCCAGTTGACGCGCGTGTAGCTGCGTCCGTAGAAGTTGAACGTGAATCCGAGCGGCGCACCCGCCACCGCGTCGTCCTGGCCTTCGAGAGTTGCCGTGCCGGTTGGACTGATGTCTTCGAAACTAAAGGCGACCGTATCGCTTGCGAGGTAATGTGTCGTGCTGATCTGTCCCGCCCGGGCCCAACCGCCCAGCGCCGCACATGTCAGAATACCCAGAATTACCCGAGAGGTGTGGCGACGGTTCAGCATGTCGTTTTCGCTCCTTTCGTCCTGATCGTTCCGCGGTTTTTTCACGGCACGGGGAGATAATCATTCGGATAATCGCGTGCCATGCTTTGAAGATCCCGGAACGGAATGACCGTATATCCCGCCCCGCCGGCCACCACGTGCTCGCCCGGGACCAGGGTCAGAAATGCGGCATGCCCGTCAAGGAAGAGCAGGTTGTACCCATTGACGCTGCGGTGCCAGTTTGTGGTCAGGTCCGGCTGCTTGTGCCAGGCGTAAAGCCACGGCCCGTCGCCACCGAAGAGCAAACGCCCGGATGCCACTGTCGCGCGCGTCCGGCTCATCCTCGGCCGGCGCAGCTTCAGTTCATTGAGGAGCGCGTTGCGCGGCGCGATCGTCGAAGAACCAACCAGCAGGTAGTTCATGGCGTAGCTGGTGCCGAACGCGTCGAAGTAACTCCACCCGGCGCGTCTGCGGTCGCCGATATCGGACGGACAGTGGAACACGTCGCCCGAGCCCGCCTGCCTCTGCTTGAGCGTCAGCATGGGGTTGAGGGGGCGTTTCCTGGTCGTATAGCCGGCCAGCCAGCCCTCCTTGCCGCCGTAAACCCAGTGCCCGTTCACCATTTCCGGGAAGTATCCGCCATAAGTGTTGTCATACATGGCCCAGGCAGTACCCATCTGGCGCAGATTGGAGGCGCACGCGGCGCGCTTGCCCTGGGCCCGCGCGGCAGCCAGGCTCGGCAGCAGCACGGCCAGGAGGAGCGCAACGATGGCGGTCACCACCAGCATTTCGATCAGCGTGAACGCCCGGCCGGGAACTCCTCGGATCATCTGCCACGCCTCCGTCTACGTATCCTGCAATCCGCAATCGCCCCGCTTCCGTCCGGCCCCTGATTGTTTCCCCCGGCGCTTATTCGCTCATTCGCGCGCGATCTGACACGGGGTCCGCATCAGGGATCCGATCGCGCGCAGATGACCAGATCCGGAGCGAACCGTCGCCTGCGCCGGATAGCAGTGTCCTGTTGTCGGCGCTCATCGCCAGGGCGGTCACGCCCGCTTCATGCCCTCGCCATCGGCACACTTCACGCGGCGGAACCGCGTTCACATCCCAAAAGCGGATGGTCTGGTCCATGCCGGCGGTGATCAGCCGAAGACTGTCGGGGGTGAATGCAAGCGAAGTGACGTCCTCGGTGTGTCCTTCGAGAGACGCCAGAGGTGTGAGCTCCGGCGTCCGCCAGAGCCGAACCACTCCACCGCTGCCGGCACTGGCCATCATGTTTCCAGCGGGACTCCACGCCAGACTTCGAAGCGCGCCCTGGCGAGTCGCCGCCGAGCGCACGTATGCCCCCGTCCGTGCATCGTAAAAGCGAATCAGGCCGTCTGTACCGCCGGTGGCCAGCAGCTGCTCGTCGCTGCCGAGCGCCAGACATGTGACCTGGCCCGTGTGATCTTCCGGCTCCCGGAGCAGCGCGCCGGTGGCGGTGCTGCGCCACTGGAGACCCGGGGGCGGGTCTGACCCACGGGTCCTGCCCGTTCCCGCGACGAGTACCACATCGAGCCCGCGCAGCAGAGCCACATCCGCAATGATTGAGAGTTCGGGGCTCTCAAAGGTGAACTCCGGACGGCCGGGCCCGCGGATGTGGACGCGCCGACCGGTCGAGTATGCCAGCGTCCCGTTCCGGATTGACAGCGAGGTGATCGGGTCCGCGTCGCCGGGCGGGGAGCCCGCAGGATGCGGTTGCAGGCTCTCGTCCGACCATGCGCTGAGCACCCCGTCGGCCCCTGCGGACCAGAAGCGCGACGCGCCGTCCCATGCGAGGGCGTTGACCGCTCCCCGGTGGGCAACCAGCCGGTCCGCCGGCGGCTCCGCCGAAAGATCCCACGTCTTGATCATGCCGTCATCGCCGACGCTGGCCAGGCGGCGCCCGGCAGGAGCCGCCGCGATGGCGAAAACATCAAGATCGTGGCCCCATAACACGGTCACCAGATCAGCGTCCGCCGTGCGGTACACTCTCAGCGTGCCACCCTGTTCGGCCGCGGCGATCCACTCCCCCTGTCGAGCGAAAGCCACCGCGGTGCACCGCCCGCTGACGTGGCGGTCCGCAAACTGCGTGACCTCGCGGCCATCGCGCGCGTGCCAGACGTGCAGTTTCCCCTGTTCAGTCCCTGCCGCCCACCACTGCCCGTCCGGGCTGATGGCCGCGCACAGCGCCCGCTCCTCCCCTTCGAGCAGTACGTGTGAGTCGCCGTCGCGGACGCGGGTGACAAGCACGCGTCCGTCGGCGCCGGCCGTCAGCAGAGTCGATGCGTCCGGGGAGAAGCTGAGCTGGTATATCGCTCCATGATGCAGTGAAAATGAGGTCTCCTCGCGGCCGGACTCGCACGACCACAGCCGCGCGACACCGTCGCTGCCCGCACCGGCCAGCCACCGGCCGTCCGTGCTGAATTGCAGCGACCGGACTCCGTAGCGGCCGCCAAGTCGTTTCTTCTCGGCTCCGCTCGCGGCGTCATAGATGCGGATCGGCGATGATGCGAGCGCGCCGGTCTTCGAGTCCATTGCCGCAGCGATCCAGCGGGCATCGGGGCTCCACGTCGCACACGTGCCGTAGGAACCCTGGACCATCCGCACCTGAACGCCGCCGGTTGCCGCCTCGAGCACGGAGGCGGTGCCGTCGCCAGCCATGACCAGCAACCGCTGGCCATCGGCGCTGAACTGCACGGACGTGCGAATCAGGCCGTCGCCGCCGAATGTCTGTATGCTGCGGTCGGCTCGCGACCAGAGATGCCGCCACTCCCATCCGCGCAGCTCCACCGGACACGCCCGCAGCAACTCGCGCATGTAGCGGTAGCTCTCGTCTTCCTGGGCCTGCCGGGCGAGGGTCAGGTAGTTGGAGTAGATGGAGCGGCGCAGTTGCGTGTTCGCGATCACCGTCTCGGCACGGCTCCGCTCCGCGGCGATCCGATCCCGTTCGGACCTGCGCCACATCAGCCCGAGGCCCACCGCAGATCCTGCCAGAAGCAGAACAAACGCACAGATCAGCCCGAGCGGGATTCTGTACCGGCGAACGGTCTTGCGCAGCACATACATCCGGCTGTCACGCTTGGCATCGATGGCTTCCCCGCGGAGGTAGTGACTGAGGTCCTCACCCAGGGCGGCCACGCTCTGGTAGCGGCGCGGACGCTCCTTGGCCAGCGCGCGGAGCAGGATCGTCTCCAGCTCGTCGTCCAGCCCGCGGTGCATCGCCCGGGGTGCCGCGGGCGGCGTCTGCTGGATCGTCTGCAGCATGCCGTGCAGCGATCCCTTCAACTCATAAGGCGGCCGACCGACGAGCAGTTCGTACAGGATCACGCCGAGTGCGTAGACGTCGGTGCGGATGTCGATGTCTGCCAGCCGGCCGGATGCCTGTTCGGGCGCCATGTACGCAATCGTTCCGAGCACCTGCCCCTCGATCGACACTTCGATGGACTCCACCCGGTCGGCATGTTTGGCGAGGCCGAAATCGAGAATGCACGGCTTGCCCGAGGCGTCCACGAGAATGTTTCCGGGCTTCAGGTCACGGTGGATGACGCCGCGCTGATGCGCGTAGTTGATCGCGTCACAGATGGTGACGAAGAGTTCGAGGATCTGGCGGATCGATAACTCCTTTTCCCGCACATGCTGATCGAGGCGCAGCCCGGCCACGTGGGCCATGGCAAAGTAGTAGCGCCCGCTGGCAATCCCCGAATCATGGATGGTGACGATATGGGGGTGATCGAGCATCGCCGCCAGCTCGACTTCGCGCTCGAAGCGGCGCCGCGCCCGGTCGCTCCTCCACGTGCCCTCCAGGAGCACCTTAATGGCCACTATTCGCTTCGTGGCCAGTTGCGTGGCCTGGTAGACCACACCCTGTCCGCCGCGATGGATCTCCGCGTGCAGGCGGTAGCCGGGAATGACGTCATCCGGATTGAAGAGCCCGCTGCCCTCATGTGCAGATCCAACGCCGATCGACACCGTGGACCCTTCGCCATTGCCTGTCCCGGGCTCGGCGCCGGAAACGGGGACACGATGCGGTCTGCCCGCGAAGGCCGCGGCCAGCTCGTCCTCGAGAGCCCGATTCGCCGCGACGTCCTCGAGGTTCTCCCGGCAGATTGTGCATTGCGCGAGGTGTGCGGCCAGACCGGCCGTCTGCTCATCGGACGGCCCGGCGGCGGCAAGCAGGTCCAGTTCACGCGGCGAAAGACAGGCCATGAATCCGTCTCACCACACTTCTTCCATGTGCTCGCGAACCTGGCGCATCCGTGAAAGGACCCGTGCCTTGTATTGAAACACCGCGTCACGGGAAAGACCCAGATGCTCGGCAACCTTCTCGCTCGGCCAGCCCTCCAGGACAAACAGCTCGAAGGCACGCATCGTCTTGGGCTCAACCTGTTGCCGGACCTCTTCCATACACGCCGTCAGCACCGCCCGGCGCCATTCCTCTTCCCACATCTCGCTCAGAGTGGCCTCATCCGGGATCTTGTTGAGAAAAGCCGTCTCCCCCGAGACGCCATCCGCCACCACCACCTCGCGTCGCCGGCGCTGGATGTCGATCGCCTTGTGACGTGCGATCGAATACAACCATGACCGAAGCCGACCCTTGCTGCGGACGTAGTTGCCTTCGCGGTAGCCGCTCGCGAATGCGATCAGTGCCTCCTGGGCCGCATCCTGAGCCTCGGACTCGGCGAGCCCGATCCGGCGCGAAAACGAGACCAGCAGCGGAAAGTAACGATCGAAGAATTCCTGCCATACCTTGGAGTTATGCACATCCTGCAGCCCATCCAGCAGAGCCGTGCTGGTCACGGTCAGAGACGTCATGGGTACACCCGGATTGAAAGGTTTCGAAATTGCCCACCATGACTCTAACGTGGTCAGATCTATTCTTCAAGACCCTATCCGCACACGTCGGGGTGCGTGACACTTTGGGCGGGGTGGCATGGGCAGCTTCGGCTTCGCTGAGCGAAGCCGAAGCTGCCCGTGTGGGCCTCCCCACGAGCAGCCTGAAATCGCAGTTGCGAATGTCCCGGCGCGCCGGGACCCATGCCACCCGCCGATTCTGTCACGGACCCCACACTTCGTGCGAAAAGCCAAGTCCATGCCGGCCGCACCCGGCATGGACCTGACCACCGGCGCGGGTCATCGCCCTCGTGGGTCTGTCTCCCTTGCCACTCTACGAGACAGAAACCTGCGGGACGCCACCGGCGATACCCGTATCGGACGGGTGGAAGTCCAGGGCGGTCGCAGTCGGTATCCGCTTCACGGATGAGAAAAGGGAGAGAATGAGCAGACAGAGGAACATCGACACGAGAATCACGCCCGTAAGGATGACTGCGGCGATGAACGCGCTCGGCAACAACGCCCATTCTGCTGCCAAGCCGTAAGTGTCTATGCGCAGGAACGTTCCAACAATCATTCCCACCGCCGACACGCCCGCCGCCGCGGCTGCCACCACCAGAAGACGCAACTCGAGACTGGTTTCGCGCCGCAGGCGAGTGAGCATTGCAGCCGCCACCGCCAACCCCACGAACGTAGAAGACATGATCATAGCAGCGAGTTCCATGACTGTTTCTCCTTGAGAGTTCAGCTCTGCCGCCCTTCGCGGCAAGAGACTTTCGTTGGTCCTGGACCCGTTCTGACACCAGTTCCTGAGAATCTGCATCTCGCCTTCTCATGCCGCACACACGACCAAGGCCTCGCATCCGATCAGCGAAGTCCTCCGAACACGCATCCCCACGCCAGGATCGAAGGCAGCAGGGCCAGCAGGGCCCACAGAGCGCGCCTCGGCGTTCGTGCCGCCGGTTTTCGCGGGATCAGCGGTACGAAGGTGATCACCAGTTGCCCCGTTTTCCGGATTCCGCCGTGGTGACCTTCCGGGAAGTCCGATCCGCAGAACCGACAGGCCCGCGGGCTTGACATCGTGATCCAGCCGCAACGCACACACCGAATCCGTCTTCCCGGCAACGTCGTCGATTCAATGACAGGCATGGCCGCATCCTCCAGCACGCCTGTCCTTCGCCGCTCATGAAGAGATCTGACACACGGCTCGGGCAGCCTCCTCCGCGGTCAAACTGGAGGTCCTCCCCCCGGAGTGCATCCGAGCGAAGGCGGCAAACCGGGTCGCCGGGCACGGGAGGCGGGCAATGACCTCACTGTCAGAAATCCGTGCCGGCTGCGAAAGCAGGGTGTCGGTCCTGGTGTCCGGACCGGAAGACCCCTGTTAACGAAAGGAGTGACCCCGTGAATGCACGCACCCGCAGATGGATGATGGGCCTGTGTCTGAGCTCCGCTGTGACAGGTATCTGCCTTGAATCGCAGGAAGCCTTTGCCTTGCCAGCGCCGCGTGGTCCGCAGTGGCGCTATTCACCCTCACGGCCGGCGATGAGGCCCCCCATGCGCAGGCCTTTGTCTCTCGTGCCGCCGTACACGATTCCAATGCAGCCCGGCCGCCGGGGATTCACGGCGCCGCAGCGTGACAAGGACAACAATTCGCCCGCTCCGAGCGCCGAGCAACTGGAGGTCATCAAGCAGCGGGCTCGTCAGCGACAAATGGCGGTCAAACCGCCAGACGCGTCCGGATGGCGCTGCAATGCCTATCAGTCGCTGCATGCAGGCGGCCCTTCCGAGTGCGCGGATCCGCACAAGGGGGGGCACTGGGAAACCGGCGCGAGCCGAGGCACGTCAAACGAGGGTTCCACCGGATCTGGCCCGCAAGGCTCCCTGTTCGGGCGGGTATCTGATCGGTATCGACAGACTTCACTGGGCCGGTCGCCAGCTTACAGCCTCGATGCCACGGTAAACTACGTCAACGCCGCGGCGAATGGCGTGGACAATTACGGAGGCCGGTGTGCATCCGCGGTTGCGAACGCGATTGAGGCCGGCGGTGTGAAGCTGGGCCCCAGACCCAACGACGCGAAAGACTTCGGGCCGCTGCTGCAGCGCGCCGGTTTTCGACCCGTGCGGATCGATCCCGCCAGTGCCCGGCCCGGCGACGTGGCCATTTTTCAGTCGGCCTCGTCCGGCAGACAGAACGGCCATGCCCAGATGTTCAACGGAAGAAACTGGGTCTCCGATACCGTCCAGTCGAACTTCCTCCCGAGTCGGAGCCGATATGGAAATACCGCGTACACGATCTATCGCTACGTGCGTTGAGCAAGTGCCCGGTGGGCTGACGAAGTGGAAGGGGCGGGTCATGACTGCCGGTCAACTCCCGCCCCTTTCTCCAATGAGCTCGATGAACAGGCCCCCGCACACCCTTCATCAGCGGGCTCAAGGTTCGAGTCCTTGAGGACGTGCTTCCTCGCGCTGCCGCGCCATCCCGCTGTTTTCGGATGACTCCGTCATCTTCGAGACATTCGTTACGGACCGCACGGCACCCGTCGCTGTTTTCACGCCCGGGTCCTGCCCGCGACAGCGCGGCGACGGGGTGACGACCGCGCTGCTATGGCGCCTGGCCCGTGTGCCCGGAGACCGGCGCGGTCGTGGGGTGAGTCGCGGCCGGCGGAGTCGCCAGCGCGGCCTGAAGGAATCTTTGGGTGACTTCTGCTGTCGAGAAGAAGTAATGCTTTTGCCAGTCGGCGCCCAGTTTGTCGGCGACCGGATCGCGCGCGGCGGCGGCGTAGATCTGCTGATGGGCTCGATCTTCCCGGGAATCGACCCAGAGGCAGGCGAGCAGGAGGGCGGCCGACAGCGGCAGGGCCCGGGTGACCACGGCGAGCTGGCTACGTGCGGCCAGACCCGCCGGCCCGCCGGCCCGGCGTCGCCGAACCTGCCCCACGATAAACCAGACCACGACCGTCAACCCGCTGGCGATGCCCGTCAGGCTGAGCAGCCTGCGGAGCATCCGCACCTCCGGCGGTGGTCGGCCCGCCCCGGCGGAGCCTGACAGTGCCAGCACACCGATGACGACCAACACCACGATCGCGCCCATGAGCACCGCCACGGACCAGAGCGGCGGGCGCTGGGCCTCCATCGGGGCGGGCCAGCGCACGGCGATTCTGCCGGCCATCGCGACGGCCACCAGCCACGCCGGCGTGAACACGAGCAGCGCCGCGCCCGAGTTAGTCGTAAACAGCCACGTGAATGACACGCGGCCCGCCGCGAGCACACCCAGCACCAGAAACAGCGGCGTCAGGACGATCAGCGCACCGACCCAGTCCGCCGCCCGCCAGCGCGGTTGAAGCGGCGTCTGCCGGGCCCTGCGATTCACCAGCACGACAACACCCAGAACCAGGAACATGGCCCAGAGCAGCCCGTGAGCGGCGATCGTCGCCCCCGCCGCGCTGAACGCGCGCAGCAGGCGACGCTGGGCCGGGGCGGCGATGTCGGCCGGAATCCCGCCCGAGAACGGAATCATGTCGACTTCGCCGGTGTACGCGGTGTGCCAGGCGAGCGCGAACTGGGCGGCGGCATCGGCGGCCGTCGTCGCATCGTCTGCACTCTCGATGCCCAGCCGCCGGGCGTCCCCGGCCGCCCGGTGCAGAGGCCCGGGCAACTGTTCCGCGCCAAGCAGGGCCACGTCGTAAGTGGGGGAATCCTCGACCATCTGGACGACCAGGCGGGCGGCCAGGGTCTCCGCCAGCAGTGCGCGGCGCCACTGCCCGGCCTGCCGGAACACATTCGCCCACTGCCTTAGCCGATCCACGAGCTCGCGGACGACGGGGCGATGCTGCGACCCCAGCGTGGCCGTCGCCGTGATGAGCGCGCTGGCCGCCGCTTCGCGCGGTCGGAGCCCCGCCCGTTGCACCAGGGCGGTTTCGATCCGGTTCTGGATTGCCTGCTGGTAAAGACGCGCCGGCGGCGCCCCCGCGACCAAGCGAAGCTCGTGTTCGATGCGGCTCAGAACGTCCGGGGAAGCCGCGGATACCGGAAGCTGACGCAGCGAGCTGAGCAGGCGCAGGTGGCTGTAGAGCCCGTTGTCGCGGTCGCCCTCCGCAAACCGATCAATGGGCAGCTTCGTCTCCGGCTGGTAGTAGGCAAGATTCAGCGCCCCCAGCACCATCTTGCCGCGATGATGCGCATCGAGGACGCCTTGGACGAAGTTGTGACGCCGCCGGTTCTCCTGGCCGGTCACGGAGGCGGGGTCCATCGATCGCGTCTGCTCGATGAACGTGCGGAGCGGCATGATGGACACAGCCGCCAGCAGAACCGCCGCTATCAGACAAAGCCCGGTGGTGCGCCAGGCCAGCCCGCCCGAGGGCGTCGCAGCAGGAGCGGGATGCGTTGGGACGGATGCTCTGGCCATGGAAATCGCGATTCTGAGGACGGCAGAAGGATCTGGAGCGTCGGCACGAGCCGCGCCGCGGCGATCCGCCAGGTCGAGCCGCCGGTACTGTGTCACGGCCGATGCGGTGGCCCGTCGATCATGAACCGGGGCTCACTCGAGCAGCTCGATGACCGAATCGTGCTCCCCGGCGAAGCTGGGCGAGCGCTCGAGGATCTGCGCGGTCACCTCGACCTCGACGGCCGCGTTGAGCGGCAGTTCGTTGACGCCCACGCTGGCCCGGACGTGACGGCCGGCCTCACCGAAGATCGCCACGAACAGGTCGCTGGCCCCATTGGCTACTTTGGCCTGGTCGGTGAAGCCGTCCGCGCTGTTGACGAAGACGCCGATCCGCAGGATACGTGCGATGCGGTCGATGCTCCCCGCCAGCGATGCGAGCTGCGCCACCGCGTTGAGGGCGGCCATGCGGGCGGCCTCGGCCCCCTGTTCGAGCGTCAGGTCCCGGCCGACCTTCCCGCAGTGGACCACCCGGCCCTCCCGGATCGGCAACTGCCCGCTGGTCAGCAGCACGTTGCCCATCTGAATGCACGGCACGTACGAGCCGACCGGCGCCGCCGGCGGCGGCAGCGTCAGTCCGAGCTGGTCGAGTCGCTGCTGGGGAGTCATGGCATTGTCGATTCCTGGATTGTCGATTCGGGCAATCAGTCATCCGGCGCGCTTTCGGGCGCGTTGGCGCCGCGGAGATCCACCTCGTGCACTTCGACGGCATTGATCCGACGGGAGAACTCGTCGTCCTCGTCGGCTTCCTCGTCCTCGAACACCGCCTCGCCGCTCTCGCTCACTACCTCTTCAAACGGCTGCTCCTCGATCGGCTCGGCCTCTTCTTCCTCCGCCCCGACCTCCTTGAAGCCCTTCTGCTCGGGCGAATCGAGGACCGTCGTGATCGGCGTCGCATCGATGAGGTGGACCAGGATCGAGCCGAACTGCTCGCCCTGCTCGACGCGGATGCGGTCCTGGCGGATGAGCTCGAGCAGCGCGAGGAACAGGCCGATCATCTCGCCGCGGGTGCGGCCTTCGAAGATGCGCTCAAAGGGCATGGCCGGCCCGTCGCGTTCGAGGCGGTCGAGGATGTCGGCGGCGTGCAGCGTGATGGGCGTATCGTCGTAGACAACGTCGTGCGTGACCTTCTGCTTGCCGACGGCCGCCAGCAGCTTGTTGAACGCGGCGAGCAGGTCCCAGATCTGCACGTCCTCGATGTCGACCTCGGCCTCGTCGGCGGGCAGGCCCACGCGCGGGCGGTTGAACCGACGCGACTGGATGTCCGCCCGCTGGCTGAGCACGCCCGCCGCATCGCGATAGAGCTTGTACTGCAGGAGCTGGCGGACCAGGTCGCTGCGCGGATCGAGTCCCGATAAATCGGAATCGTCCACCTCCGGCGGCGGCTTGGGCAGCATCAATCGCGATTTGATTTCCATGAGCGTCGCCGCCATCACCAGGAAATCGCCCACCAGGTCGGGGTCGATCATCTCCATGACGCGGATGTACTCGATGTACTGCTCGAGCACGCGCGAAATCGGAATGTCGTAGATGTCGATCTCGTCCCGGCGGATGAGATACAGCAGCAGGTCGAGCGGCCCGCTGTAGGCGTCGAGTTGGACCCTGTAATCCGGCATCGGGCGGCCATTCTACCTTCGCAGCCGCCCCGAAAGCCAGCGGAGCGACCATCAAGACAGGGCGCAGGGTCCGTGACACGTGGGGCGGGGTCATGGACAGTGTCAGCTTCGCTCAGCGAAGCCGACGCTGCCCGTGCGAGCCTCCACGGGCAGTATGCACTCGCATCGGCGAATGTCCCGGCGCGCCGGGAGACCTGCAAGCCTGCCCCCGAGGTAATTGCCAGACCCACAGGGAGCCGGGGGGTGCGGAGAGCGCAGCGGGCGGTTGGGGGTACAATACGGCGGGGGCAGAAGGGGTATGGCGGAATGCGAGTCACCTCGAGCATAGGCGTTGGTGCGGTGTTCGCCGTGGCGTGTCTGGGGGCGCGGCTGGCGGCGCAGATCGTTGAAGAGCCCGGCGAGCCGCGTGAGCAGGTGCGGCCGCTGTCCGAGCGGCAGTGGCGGCAGCTCGATCGGGCGGTGGACCGCGGTCTGGCGTGGCTGGCCACGCAGCAGGCAGAGGACGGCTCGTTCGAGACGTACGAGACCGGCCAGCCGGGGGTGACGGCGCTGGTGGTGCTGGCGTACATGTCCCGCGGCCACCTGCCGGGGGAGGGGGAAAATGGCACACGGCTGGAGCGGGCGGTGAAGTACCTGCTGGAGCGGCAGTCTCCGGACGGGCTGCTCGTGCGGATGTACCCGGCCATGCCGATCGCCGATCTGAACCCGACCCACACCTCGAGCTACAACCATGCGATCACGGGGCTGTGTTTGAGCGAGCTGTACAGCGAGGGGGACGCTCAGACCTCGCGGCAGATTCGCTCGGCGATTGAGCGGGCGATTGAGTACACGGCCAGGCGCATGCCGGTGCCCAAGCGGGATTCGCGGGATGTGGGCGGATGGCGGTACGGGCAGTACAAGCCTCAGCCGCCGGATTCGGACCTGTCGGTCACGAGCTGGCAGCTCATGTTTCTGCGTTCGTGCCGCAACGCCGGTTTCGAGGTGCCGACGCGGGTGATCGACGAAGCGCTGGCGTACGTGCGGCGGTGCCACGATCCGCAGACGGGGGCGTTTTTCTATGGTGTGTACGGCACGCCGCGCCGGATCACGCCCGCCATGACCGGGGCGGGGATTCTCTCCCTGGCGCTGGGCGGTCAGCACGAGACGGAGCAGGCCCGTCGGGCGGGTGCGTGGCTGCTGCAGGTGCCGCCGAGCCGGTTCCGCGGCCACGACCGTCAACGGTATTACTACGACATGTTCTACGTGAGCCAGGCGATGTTTCAGCTTGGCGGAAAGTTCTGGGAGGGGTTCTATCCAGACCTCCTGGAGACCCTGTCGGCCAGCCAGCAGCCCGACGGGTCCTGGCCGCTCGATCCGCACCGGCAGGATCGCCAGTTCGGCCACGTGTACACGACGGCGCTGGCCGTCCTGGCCCTCAGCCCACCGTATCAGTTGCTCCCGATTTTTCAGCGATAGCGCGGGAGGGTCCGCCCCGGAGCCCGAAGCGCGGGGGAACCATCCGCATATCGGGCGTTGGTGCGGCCAACCCCTCGCTTGCGCTTCGGGCTCTACTGGATGTCGGCAGGCCGGGCTCTCTCGCTGGCGCTTCGGGCTCTATCCGGCGTCCGCAGGTCGGACGTCTGGATACGCTCATTGGTTTTTGGGCTTCTCCGCCAGCGCCTGGCGGGCGCGGTCGAGGGCTGCCTTGAGCTCGGGGTTCTGCGGCTCGGACTTGACGAGCTGCTCGTAGAGCTCGACCGATCTGGCGTACTGGCCTTTTTCGAGGTAGGCCTCGGCCAGGCCGTAGGTGGCGGCGTTGACGCCGGGAGCCAGGTCGGCGAGCTTCTCCCAGGTGGCGATGGCTTCATCGAGCTTGCCCTCGGCCTTGAGGCAGCGGGCCATGCCGTTGAGCGGTCCGCCGGCGTTGGGGTCGGCCTGCAGGCAGATCTCGAAGTGCTTTTGGGCCTCGGCGATCTTGCCGCTGTTGAGGAGGACGAAGCCGAGGCCGTTGTGGGCGGGCATCTCCTTGGGGTTCTTGCCCAGCGCCGCCTCGAACGCCTCCCGGGCCTCGGCGTACTGGCCGCGGGAGAAATGCTGCCAGCCTCTGGCGGACTCGGGTGACTGTTTGCCCCAGATGTTGCCCGTCGCCGCAGGTTCGATCAGTTTCCTGAGCTCGGGCGAGAGTTTCCTGGCCTTCGCCGCATCCACCACGCGCTTGAGCGTTTTGTCGGCGGGGCTCAGCTTCTGGGCTTTCTCGGCATAGACCAGGGCCTTGTCGAACTGCTCGGTCAACAGATACGTCTTGGCCATACCGTAAAAGGGAGCCGTGGCGACGGGGTTCTTGACGGCGATGAGCCAGTGCTTTTCCGCCTCTTTGTACTGGCGCTGGTCGAAGTGGATGTAGCCCAGGCCGTTGCGGGCGGCCGGATGATCGGACTCGATGGCGATGGCCTTTTCAAAGGCTTTCTGCCCGCCGGCGGCGTCGCCGCCGTTGTATCGGGCCCAACCCAGGCCGTTCCAGTGATTGGCGGAGGTGGGATCGAGGGCGGTGGCCTCTTCGAATTTCTCCTGGGCGCTGGTCAGGTCGCGCTTCTTCCAGAGCTCCCAGCCCTCGGTGGCGAGGGCGGCAGCCCGGTTGCGGTCGGCGCGGCTGGGCTGTGTGCCGGCGGGGCGCGACTGCATGAGGAATACGGTGAGAACGCAGACAGCGATCGTGGTGAACATGAGTAAGCCTCCCATGAGCCTTCTGCGTCGGCGCCGGCGCGCGTCGTCCGCGCGGAGCGAGACGAGAAGACGCTCGTCCAAAGTCTGAAGCGATGCGTCCAACATGGCTTCCTCGTCGCCCGGCTCCGCGCGCGGAGGGGGCGCCTCATGTCCTGACCGCGGTTGTTCAGGCATTGTCACGTGACGAGTCCGTTGTCAGTGGTCCGTTGTCAGTTGCTGGTCATACCGGCGAACATCCGCAACGGGCAACGGACCACTGGCCACTGACAGAATCAAATCCCCTTGATCAGCCGGGCCGCCTCCTCGGCCGTCATTTTGCCTTCGCTCACGGCATCGAGGAGGGTGCCTTTGACCTCCTGCGTCTTGGCGATCTGGCCGCGCAGCTCCTCGATGACCTTGTCGAGCCGCGACCGCAGCGTCGGGTACGAGACGCCGGTCTGCTCGGCGATTTCCTTGAGACTCCCGCCGGCCAGCACGAACATCTCGATGAACCGCTGGTGTTCGACCGGCAGGTTGCCCAGCCGGGGGCTCGGAAAAGGCCCCTCGACGGCCACGCCGCAGCCATGACACGTCATGCGCGAGACGGTCATCGCCGCCCCGCAGTACGGACAACCGTTACCGATGGGCTGTGGCTGCATCAGATTCCGTAGGTAATATGGACCAGAATCTGAATTTTGTCAATAGAAATAGCATATGAATTTCATTTTATTTAGTTTCGGGGCCTTTCGGGGGGGTGGTCCAGCCGTGGAGGGCCATCCAGCGGGCGCAGAGGTCGGGCCAAGTCTTGAGGGCGTCGTCCTTGGTGGCCAGACCCACGCCATGGGGGCCGCGTTCATAGATGTGCATCTCGGCCGGCACCTTGGCCGCCCGCAGGGCCATGTAGAAGGCGACGCTGTTCTCGGGGAGGACGCCGGTGTCGGCGTTGGTATGGAACAGGAAGGTCGGCGGAGTCTGCCGGGTGACCTGCTTCTCGTTGGAGAGCAGTTTGAACAGCTCCGGGTCGGCGCCCAGGCCGAGGAGGTTCTTGCGCGAGCCCGTGTGGGTGTAGCTTTCCGTGAAGGAGATGACGGGGTAGCACAGGATCATGAAGTCGGGGCGCGAGCTCAGGCGGTCGATGGGGTCCGGTGCATCGGATTTGCCGGCGTCGAAGTGGGTGCCCGTGGTGGAGGCGAGGTGGCCGCCGGCTGAGAAGCCGATGATGCCGATCTGGTCGGGCTGGATGTGCCATTCGTTCGCCTTGCTGCGGACGGTGCGGATGGCCCGCTGGGCGTCGCCGAGAGGGATGGGGTGGCGGTATTTGGGGGCGTGGCGGTAGCGCAGGATGCAGCCGGCGATGCCCAGCGAGTTGCACCACTCGGCGATCTGTTTGCCCTCGTGGTCGAGGGCGAGTCCGCCGTAGCCGCCGCCGGGACAGATGACGATGGCGGTGCCCGTGTTCTTCTCGTTGCCGGGCAGTGACACGGTCAGGGTGGGGATGTCGGATTCCTCCGTCCCTACCGCGCCCGGAGCGCCCTCCGGCCACAACCGCAGCACCGTCGCATCCTGGGCCCGCGCGAAGGCGGCGGCTGCCGCCAGCATCACCGCTGCCACTCTCACCCGTCCTGTCCGCCCGCCGTCCATGTTTCGATCTCCGTCTGATGTACAATAAGGGTATGGAGCCCACACCCGAGCTGATCGATCAGTTGTACCGCGAGGAGGTCGAGGAAGCACGCCGGATGCCCGACGAAGTCAAGGTCTTTGGCGGGCCGCGACTTTTCGACCGGGCGTGCGAACTCATCCTGGCCGGGCTGCGCAGTGAGTATCCCGCCGCCTCAGAGGCCGAGTTGCGCCGGAAACTGATGGAAAGACTCGATCTGGTCCGGCGCCTGGAAAACCGCGATGACGAGCGATGAACTGGCCGGGCGCGTCATGGACGCGCTCAATGCGAGCGGCATTCCCTACATGACGGTCGGTTCGTTCTCAACGAACCTTTATGGGATCTACCGGTCGACGCGCGACGCCGATTTCGTGATCCAGGCAAGTGCGGCGGACGTCAGCGAACTCGCCCGTCGCCTCGGGCCGCCTTTTCGCCTCGAGCGCCAGCTCTCATTCGAAACCATCACCGGCACAACCCGCTATATTCTGGCCGTCGAGGACCATCCTTTCAAAGTGGAACTGTTTCTCCTGAGCGACGAACCCCATGACCAGGAGCGGTTTCGGCGACGCTTATTGGTGGATCTTGCAGGCCGACAGGTGTACTTCCCAACTCCCGAAGACGTCATTATAACGAAGCTTCACTGGTCGCGCCGTGGCCGCCGCAGGAAGGACCTGGATGACGTCCAGAATGTGATCGGGGTCCAGGCGAAGAACCTGGATTGGGCATACATCGAACACTGGTGCGATCAACATGGCACGCGTGACCTGCTCGAAGAGATCCGCAGGTCGTTGCCGCCGGACCTGTGATGGCTCCATCGGGAGTGCGGACGTGCGGTTCCCAATGGTGTCAGCGAAGCGAATCGCAAGTGCTACTGCGTCTGCGGTATCAGCGAGCCCCCGATGCCCGGAGTGCGGAGAGAGGATATGAAGCGCGGCAGCCGACTCGGGTTCCTCTTCTGGATCGGCACGGCCGCATCGGTGGCTATCATTGTATTGTGGCCGCTGAGCCTGTTCTGGGCAGCAGCCTACCAGGGCAAGCGAATCGGTGTGGGCGCGTTGAGTGGAGCACTGGTGCTGACGCGCTACACAGGCTACTCCAGCGGCCGCGGATGGTATGTCGACTCTCTGCCACCCATTCATCGCGAAGCGGGACCAACGTGGACTCCGTCCTACTTCAAGCTGTCCAGCGTCCTGGCGCTCGGATCTGGCAAGGAGGTCGCTAGCGTTTTCATCCCGCTCTGGATGCTGGAGGTTCCGCTTTTGGCCGCCTTGGGCCTGATATGGATGCGACGGAGGCGCTCCAAGCGCAACGGTTGTCAGCAGTGCGGCTACAACCTCACCGGCAACACATCCGGCATCTGCCCAGAGTGCGGAACGGCCATTATCGCGCTTTCGTCGGGCCACGATCGCGTGGTCTGAGGCCTGCGGCGCTTTTACACCGGCGGGACGCAGGTGGCACACCGGAAACGGGCAAGATGCCCGTGCCACACTGAACTTCACCAGTCGCCGACACTCCCGTCCTGATAAAACACCACCTGCGGGAGTTCCTGTTGGAAGGGGTGTTTTTTGACTTCGGCCTCGTTGATTTCGATGCCCAGGCCGGGGCGGGTGTTCGGGCGGACGATGCGGCCTTTCTTCTCGACGGTGAAGCCCTCTTTCACCACGTCCTGGCGCCAGGGGACGTCGAGATGGACGGCCTCGCAGATGATGTAGCTGGGCTGCGAGAAGCCGAACTCGAGGCTGGCCGCGGTGCTCACCGGGCCCTGCGGGTTGTGCGGGGCGAGGGCCACGCGGTAGGTCTCCGCCAGGGCGGCAATGCGCCGGGCCTCGGAGAGGCCGCCACAGTGCGTGATGTCGGGCTGGATGATGCTCGCGCCGCGCTTTTCGAGCAGCTCGCGGAAGTTCCACACGGTGCTGACGCGCTCGCCGGTGGCGATGGGCGTCTTGACGGCGCGCTGGATCTCGGCCAGGCCGTCGACGCTCTCGGGCCAGCAGGGTTCCTCGAACCAGTAGAGCCCGTAAGGCTCGAGCGCCTTCGCGAAGAGCAGGCCCATGCGCGGGCTGGGGCGGGCGTGGCAGTCGACCATGATGTCGATGGCGTCGCCGACGGCCTCACGCATCGAGCGGACACAGGTTTCCGCGTACTGGACCGGCCGCAGGCCCTCGATGGGCATGGTCCAGGGCACGGCCATCGACTTGAAGGCGGTAAAGCCCTCCTCGACCGCCTTTTTCGCCAGATCGGCAAAGCGTGTGGCGTCGGCGGGGTCGGTCTCGTAGAAATCCTCCATTCTGCCGCCGCCCAGATGCGCGTACGTGCGGACAT
>CAZQEN010000032.1:0-33985 GCA_964591605.1 uncultured Planctomycetales bacterium | reverse complement strand
AGCAGGCCAAAGCCGCCGTCGAGCGGGCCCTCAAGAAGATGAAGCCGGCCGACACGTTCCAGATCATCCGCTTCTCGAACAACGCCTCGCAGCTCGGCCCGGCCCCGATCCCGGCCACGAGCGACAACGTCCGAGACGGCCTGAGCTATCTGAAGTCGCTGAACGGCGAAGGCGGCACGATGATGATCGAAGGCATCAAAGCCGCTCTGGATTTCCCGCACGACCCGGAGCGGCTGCGTTTCGTCTGCTTCCTCACCGACGGCTACATCGGCAACGAGGCCGAAATCTTCGCCGCGACGCACCAGCGCCTGCGCGACTCTCGCATCTTCAGCTTCGGCGTGGGTACCTCGGTCAACCGCTACCTGCTCGACGGCCTGGCCCGCATGGGCAAGGGCGCGGTCGCTTACCTGAGCCTCACCGACAGCGCCGCCGACGTGATGGATCGCTTCTTCGCCCGCATTGCCCATCCGGCGATGACCGACGTCAAGCTCGCGTGGAACGCCGCCGACGCGAAATCCATCTATCCGCAGGAGCTGCCCGACCTCTTCGTCGGCCGCCCGCTGGTCATCACCGGCCGTTACGACCGCACGCGCACCGGCCGCATCCACATCCTCGGCCGGTCGGCCGGCCGGCCGCACGAGATCACGATCGAGGTTGACGGCTCGACCACGGCGAAGAATGACGCCATCCCCGCCGTCTGGGCCAGAATGCAGATCTCCGACCTCGCCGCCCGGGCCGCCTACGAACCGATGCCCGAACTCCCGCAGCAGATCAAGAAGGTCGCTCTCGACTACGGCCTGATGTCCGCCTACACCGCCTTCGTCGCCGTCGACTCGCTCACCCGCACCGCCGGCGACCACGGCGTCAGCGTCGCCGTGCCCGTTCCCGTCCCCGACGGCGTCCGCTACGAAACCACCGTCCAGGAACGCTGAGGCGAGCGGTTTGGGCGGGTGTGGCACCGGTGTCTCGCCGGTGCGTCCGAGGGCGTCTCGGCCGAGAACGAGGGTCGTATTCGATGGCAGGATGGCCCATCGCGGAGCGGTGGGGGACTCGAAGATGGAAAGGTCATGACACTCCGATGCCCGAGACGCTCTCTCGCGTGATGTGTGCTGCCCTCTCGATGCTCTTGCTGATTCCATCAGGCTGCTGCGTCGTTCACGGCACGCGTATCGCGACGCCGACGGGTGAGGTGCTGATCGAGCACATTCAAATCGGCGACGAGGTCATCAGCCAGCGAGACGACGGGAGCCCAGCGATCGGACGCGTGACCGGCAAGACCATGTCTCGCTGTCGCTCCTATCTGAAGATCCAGGTGGCCGGCCAACCGCATCCGCTCCAGGTGACCGGGGCTCATCCGGTCGCGACACGAGAGGGCTGGAAACGGGCCTCCCGCCTGTCGATCGGGGATCTTGTGCAAACCGCCACCGGCCCCAAACGGATTGACTCCATTGTTGTCTGCAGCGAACCGACGCGGGTGTACGACCTGACGGTCTCACCATCGGCCAACTTCATCGCCGAAGGTGTTGTCGTCCACAACAAGTCCGTTCCGCCACCCGCGCGGCCGCAGGACCTCCATGGCGTCTGGATTGCCGAGTCGCCGCACTACTGGCGAAGAATGTACCGTCTGGAGCTTTCGCCCGACGCCACCGGGTTTCTGGCGGTATCGGGCGATGATCTCTACCGCATCGAGCATTGGTCCATCGATCAGCACGGATATCTGCGTTTCACACTCCGGCCGTCGTTGCGTCATGACGAATCGGTTCTCCGCCAGATACGGGGTCGCGCTTATCCGGGGAGTGTTATCCTCTGGATAGAGGATATGCCCTGGAAGTGGAGACGCAACGCGGAGATCCGGTTCGAGCACGAGGAAGCGTTTCTGGCCGAGTTGGACGACCGGCGGCGGCAGGCAGCGAAGTTGGGCGAGCGGATACACGCCGCCCGTTCACAGCGTCCCCACTCAGGAGGCGAGGCGATACCCCCTCTCCGCCCTCCATCAGTCCCTGACGGCGTCCGCTACGAAACCACTGTCCGGGAGCGCTGCGCCGAGTGATTCGAGTAGGTGTGGCCGGGTGGCCCACCCAAGGGTGGGCGACTCGAAGATCAAAAGAGCGTGCTCCTCCAGCATACGGAAATGCTGACGAACGCACGCGAAGTCCTCTAAGCACACCCGGCTGAGGCAACGGCCACGGCGTTTTTGTTGACACGAACCCCGCTGTTCCTGTAGGCTGAGAGCAGCGACAGGTCGAACCCACCTTCTCGCCCTGTCTTGTTCACACGACACCTTCCCCCTGAGAGAGAGACTGCGATCGTGCCGGTGCGGTGACGCATCGCGAGATGCCGTCATGGGCCGGCTCCGAAGCGGCAGGCGACTTCCAAGGGGGGCGTCAGGCGGATGGTGAGTGTGTTTCTCCAATCGGGGGCGTTCGACCTGCGTGTCCCGGCCGGCGGACCTGGCGGGAGCGCGGGCTCGCAGGAAAAGCACCATTGATCGGCAGCGGCAACCTGCCAGAAGGAGGGTGCGATGAGCAACAACGCTGTGCTTAGGGGGTCGGTCCGGAAGGGCTCGGCCACCCGGAAAGGAGGAGGAAAATGAGATTGTCGAGTTGGGTTGTTATTTCCGCGCTGACGATGACGGCGGTGGCAAGCGCGGACACGGTGATCCTCACGCCGGACAATCTGGCGGCCAACGGCTGGAAATCCACGGCCACCTATGTCTGGGGCGGAAGCACCAACGCCACCGTCGAGGCGACCAGCCACTACGGCGCCAGCAACTTCAGGTTCGTCACCGGAAGCATGCCTACCTCCTGGCAGTTCCAGTGGGCCGGCCTCAGCACCGGTGCGCTGGCGGGCACGCCGCTGTCGGCGATCACGAGCGTCAAGATCAAGACGTTCGGTCTGGGCGGCGATAACGTGCAGAGCTGGCAGCCGCCGAGCATCACGTTCTCGCTCTCGAGAAACAACGCGACTGCCGACCGCAATCTCGTGTGGATTCCCTGGACCTCTGCGACCTGGGGGGCGAGCAATCCGCGCGCTCCGGGCGTCTGGAACGAGTACGACTGCGCCACGACCGGCCTCTGGCGGTCGCTGGACAACAACGTCACCTACTCGAGCCTCGCCGCCGCCAAGGCCGTGCTGGGCACCGCCACCTTTGCCACGACGGCGCAACTGCCGGTGGACTGGGGCTATGTCTCTCAGCATGCGCTGAACGTCGGGAACAATCCGCTCTACGACGAGCAGCGCGCCAACTACAGCGGTGTCACCGGCTACGTCGACTGGATCGAGATCGGCGTCAACGGAGTCGTCACCCGGTATGATTTCGTTCCCGAGCCGGCCTCGCTGATGCTTCTGGCTGCTGGCGTCGTCGTCCTCACAGGACGCCCGAGAAGGGCATAAGCTCTTCTGCGTATCGTGCTCACCGAGACCCGGCTGACGGCCGGGTCTCTTTGTCGTGACTGCCGTTTTCCGTAGACATCGGTCCCCCACCCCGCGCTCGGCGACGGGGTGGGGCGCCCGATACACGAAACCCGGCGTCCGGGAAAGGACGCTCCCGCGTTTCACGGCGCCTCTGGGCGCCGACAGCGGTCTTCAACTCTCCGCCGCCGTGAACACTTCCCGCACGTCCACGTCGAAGCCACCCAGCAGTGCGGAAGCGGCCCGATCGCCGGGCCGGAACTCGCCGTGCGTCGCGTAGACGCCCTCGGCGAGCCGCAGGACGGTGATCCGCCGCCCGCGGGGATCGACGGTCCAGTACTCGGCTTGGCTCCCAGGCAGCGATTATAGGACCAGGAGGCACATAGCCCATTGCCCCCGTCCATCATCTTCGGCCTCCTCCGGTGCTGCCGGGCTTTCCGGTGGCCGTGACTTTGTTGATTCCGGCGGCGGCGTTACCGTAGCCGGCGCGGATCGTTACGGAGGTTTATCGGATGCCCGTCCAGCCTCGTTCCTGTCGTCTGTTGGTGATGGCCATCATCGCCGTCTGCTCTCCGACCGCTCCTGCTGCAGAGCCGCCGCCGCGGATGAACGTGCTGTTCATCGTTTCCGACGATCTCAACACCCGGTTGAACTGCTACGGCTATAACGACGTGCGGACGCCCCACCTCGACCGGCTCGCCGCGGAGGGGATGCGTTTCGATCGGGCGTACTGCCAGTATCCGGTGTGCAACCCGTCGCGGTCGTCGTTTCTCACCGGGCGGCGGCCGGAGACCACCGGCGTGCTCAGCAACAACACGCCGCTGCGCAGCAGAGTGCCGGACGTCATCACGCTACCTCAGTTGTTCAGGCAGAACGGCTACTGGACGGCGGGCGTCAACAAGATCTTCCACGACCGCGAGGGCGACAAGGCACAGTCATGGATGCAGTATCTGCGGCTCTCAGATGAGCGCAACCCGGTGATCGAGAACGCCCGCCGCGAGTTCGAGCGCGCGCATGGGCCGGTTGACCGCCCCGAAAACCGCGACGCCTGGCAGAAGAAGCGCGAATCGATTCGCGAGCTCGCCGCTGGCCAGACGCCGCCGGGCATCGGTCCGACCGACATGGCGGACGACGAACAGGCCGACGGCAAGTCCGTCCGCCAGATCATCCAGTGGCTCGAGGACAAGGCCTACGGCGACAAACCCTTCTTCATCGGCTGCGGCATCGCCCGCCCGCACATCCCGTATTGGGCGCCGCAGAAATACTACGATCTGTATCCGCTCGACGCGTTCAAATTCGCTCCCGGCGTGCCCGACGATCTGGGCGACGTGCCGGCGCTGGCGATGAACCCGCGCCGCCAGTTCTACGCCGAGCCAGGGCCGGGCGACGCGACACGGCGGCGGTTCACGGCCGCCTATTACGCCTGCGTGAGCTATCTCGACGCCCAGGTGGGCCTGCTGCTCGATGCGCTCAAGCGACTCAACCTCTGGGACAATACGATCGTTGTCTTCATCGGCGACCACGGCTATCTGCTTGGCGAACACGGCCTGTGGGAAAAGGCGATGCTCTTCGAGGAGTCCGCCCGTGCGCCGCTGCTCATGCACGTGCCGGGCAGGACCAGGCCCGGCGGCGTCTGCACGCAGCTCGTCGAGTTCGTGGACCTCTATCCGACGCTGGCCGAGCTGTGCCGCATTCATCCGCCGCTCGATCTGGACGGCTTGAGCTTCAGCAATCTCATTCCGCAGCCCGACCGGCCGTGGAAGCGGGCCGCTTTCACGATCATGGGCCGCGGCCCCGACACGCTGGGGCGCAGCGTCCGCACGCAGCGTTGGCGCTACACCGAGTGGGGCAAGCCTGAAGTGAATGAGCTCTATGACCATGAGCACGACCCCCACGAGTTCACCAATCTCGCGAAAGATCCGGCCCACGCCGCGGATGTGGAGGAACTGCACACGATTCTCAACGCCGGGTGGAGAGCCGCGCTGCCCAGCGATGCCCGCCCGCCGCGGAGCGAGGCGGAACTGCGCGACTGGCTTGAAAACATGCTTGCCCACGGCTTCAGCGAGCCGGAGATGAGCGCCGCCACCGGGCTGTCGGCGGTGGCGCTGCGTGAAGGGGTGAGGAAGCTGGGCTTGTCCGCTCAGCGGCTGCCCACACGTCAAAAGGATGAGCCGCTGCGGGTCCTGCCCTATCCCGGCGGGCGTCATCCGCGGATCGGTTTCCTCGACGGAGCGATCGCGCCGCAGCGAGAGACGAAAATCAGCGTCTTTGCACCCTGGGACCCGCGAAGCTACGTCGTCGTCGACGTGCCCGAGGCCATCTGGTGGGAATACGAGCTGCTCTATCTGGCCCACACGCACAGCCCGACGATCTGGACCAGGCAGAACATGGAGCTGGAGAAGCTCGAGTGGAAGCGGCTGGCGGACGGCACGCTGGAAAGCGAGCGCCGCCTGCCCAACGGCGTGAGCTTCGGCACGAAGGTCATGCCCGCCGCGGACGCGGTGCGCATGGAGCTCTGGCTGACCAACGGGGCCGACAAACCGCTCACGAATCTCCGCACGCAGATCTGCGTGATGCCCAAGGAGGCGAAGGGGTTCGAACCGCTGACCAACGACAACAAGGTGCTCAGCAGCCCGTTCGCCGCCTGCCGCTCGCCCGACGGGAAGCGCTGGGTGATCACCGCGTGGGAACACTGCTACAAGCCATGGGCGAACCCTCCCTGCCCGTGCTTCCATTCCGATCCGAAAATTCCGGACTGCCCGCCGGGCCAAACGCAGCGCATCCGCGGCTGGCTGTCGTTCTACGAGGGCGGCGACATCGAAGCGGAGTTCCGACGCATCGCCGCCGCGGGCTGGCTTCGACGGTAGCGTCGGGGCTCTGTGCCCGGCGCCACCCTCTTGCCGTAGCGGCCGCCCCCGTGGCGGCCGTGCACGCCGGAGACGGACGTACGGCTATCGGTCTTGAGCGAGCCACTCGCAGCAGACGATCTTTTCGAGCAGGTCCGTCGGAAGATAATAGTAGTGATTGGTGGCCTCGAAGCCGATCCGGCTGTCGCGTCCGGTGAGCTCGATCATCTCGCGGGCCAGACCGCGTTCCCGGGCCAGCAGCTCGCGCATGCGCTGCCGGGACGCCGCTTTCTGCCCGGGGCTTGCCTGCGGCGAGAGGCACTCGCCGCGGGCGATGTTGAAGCGGATCTGGTTGGCCGTCGCGGCAAAGTGGATGCGTGCCGCCCGGGCCAGACCCAGGTCCTGCTGCAGATGGGTTCTGGCCTGCTCGGAACGGGGCTGCGACGCCATCTGCCTGAGGAGGGCAAGCCCCTGGTCCCATCCCGCCACGACCTTCTCGAACTGGGAGGCCAGCACGTCGATCGGGAACGGCCCGCGCCACCCGTTCAGGTCGTCATACGGGAAACCGACCATCGTCGATGCCAGGCCCGTCGGCCGGGCGAACAGCAGGTTGGCCGGACCGACCTGCTGCGGACCGTTGTAGAGCAGGGCACCGTTGTACGGGTATTCGGCGAATGCCCGGCTGAACGCCGTCCACGCTTCCAGCACGGCCGTATCGCCGTAACGCTCGCGGGCGACCGCGGCCAGAGCTTCCTGAGCCGTCATCGCCGGGTGATCGAAGATCTGCTGCACGAGCCGCAGCGTCGGCGAGGGATAGCCGCCCAGCGTCCAGCTCAGCATCTGCCCATCGATCTTCCGCTCGCGGAGGCGCGCGCAATGCTCGGCGACCCGGTCGAGCACCGGCAGCCAGGGAATCGCGGAGATCTCCCACGTGCAGTTCACCTGCATCTTCGCGAGGATCCTGAGTCCGCGGGCTCTGGCCAGCCCCCAGTGCCGCGTGGCCCGCGGACCAGGCCCCACCACGGAAATAGAATACTCCTCTACCTTGCTCTCGACTCCTCCGCGGGTGAACGGCTGGTCCCACTCGCTCACACTCATCACATCGATGCCCGAAGAGAGGCGCTGGATGATCTCGGGCGCTTGCTGATTCGGCCAGCCCCAGTCCCAGGCGATGACCCGCGCCCGCGGGGAGCCGCGCCGTACGCCTTCGGAAATGGCCGCGTTCACCTCGGCGATCACCTCCGGCAGGGTCCGTTGCGAGCAGCGCGGGCAGCCCTTCTGCTGGAAGTGGCTGCAGCAGTTGGTCAGGTTCTCCGAAGCGCTGATGGTGAAGACGCCGCCCAGATCGGGGACCTCCTCGAACACGTAAGCGAGGGCGTTGCTGATCCACTCGCGCACGAGCGGCTCGCTCGTGCACATGGTGACGAACTCGCCCTCCTTGACGCCTTTCATCTGCGGGCGTCTGTCGAAGAACGCCTCGGGCATGGCCCGCGGCTCGTTCATGTAGAGGTAGATGCGCACGCCGTAGCGCTTCGCCCGCTGCACCATGGCCCGCAGATTTGCCAGGCGCGTCTCGTGGCCGTGGCCGAACTCGGGGAAATCATCGCTGGGCGCCAGGTCGCGCAGGACCACGTGCAGCCACACGCCGTTGACGCCCACGTCGGCCAGGCGCTGCAGCAGCCCCTCGGGGTACGGGTCGAGGTCCGGGTTGAGCAGGGGGTCGCCGTAGACGGCGGCGTACGAGTACAGATACCGCAGCGGCCGTTCGCCCTCAGTTTTGATCGACCCGGTCCTGGCGTCGGACGGCAATGGTCGGGCCAGTTCTTCGAGAAATGAGAACCGCGGCACTGGGCGTGGCAAACCCGCGACTGCCGCTTCGACGACCTTCCGGATCTCCGCACAGCGCACCTGCACTGCGGGGCCCGGCTCTTCGTAACGGATCGGCGCGCAGGCCGGCTTGAATCCCCCCAGTTTGTGCCACAGAAAGTCGTCCTCGCGCAACGTGTGCCCGAGCTGCTCAGGCGTCCAGCCCAGCAGCCTGAGCAGTTGGGCGTAGTTGAGCAGGTGCCAGTTGCGCCGGATGACCGAGATGTAATTGCGGCGCTGCTGCTCGGCGTTCATCACCGGCCAGTCGGGCAGGCCCATGGAACGGCCAACCTCGCGCACCTGCTCGGGGCTTGCCCCGATCACCGCCGCGAGCCGCTCGGCGGGGTAACACTCCCAGTTCCGCCACACGAATGCGTGCATCCGCGAGGGCAGGTGCGGGAACTCCAGGGCCGGACGCGTGCTCTCGGCGGGAAGCGTCGTCTGTGCCCAGGCCGTGACCGGCAGCAGCAACCCGATGCAAATACCACTCATGTGTCGTGTCATTGCGATCCTCCATCGCTCGGGGCGATCCAGCGGCCATCTGCAGGAACCGGTGGGCATCTTCCCGCATCGAGGCCTTGTTGAAAAGCCACAGCGTGCTTCGGGTCTCTCAGATACTCTCCTCCGGTCGCGTCAAGTTTGCGTCGCGGCCCCGGTAACCGTCCCCGCTGATCCCGAGCGGGCAGGAGCGCGTCTGCTGCAGGTCGAGGTCCGCCAGGAGCTCGCGGCCGGCGGGATCTGACAGGGCATGCGCCGTGGATTCAGGGCGGTGAGCGCCCTCAAGCCGGCCCCACGGGTGTCCCTCCTCTGGAATTGGTATATGATGCTCGATGGGCGGTCGGCGGCACCGCCGGGTCCGCGTTGGCGTCACGGAGGAACCATGTCAGCCCATAACACGCGAGGCGGCCCGCAGGGCCAGGGGCGGCCGATCTATCAGCGGGTGCTTCTCAAGATCAGCGGCGAGGGTCTGGCCAGCCCCAACGGCTACGGCATCGGGGCCGACCCCCTGCGTCACGTGGCCGGCGAGTTGCGCTCGGTTCACGAGATGGGCGTCGAGGTCGCCGTGGTGGTCGGCGGGGGCAACATCATGCGCGGCGAATCGTTCGCCCGCGAGACGGGCATCCCCGAGGCCACCGCCCACTATATGGGGATGCTGGCGACCGTGCTGAACTCGCTGGCCCTTCAGGAGACGCTCGAATCCGTCGGCATTCAGACGCGGGTGCTGTCGGCCATCCCCATCGCCTCGGTGTGCGAACCCTACATCCGGCGCCGCTGCATTCACCACCTCGAGAAGGGCCGCATCGCCATCCTGGCCGCCGGAACGGGGCGCCCCTACGTGACCACCGACACCGCCGCCGCTCTCAACGCCATCGAGATCAAGGCCGGCGCCCTCCTGAAAGCCACGCAGGTTGAAGGCGTCTACAGCACAGACCCCAGGAAGGACCCGGAGGCGGAGTTCTTTCAGGAAGTCACCTACGACCGCGTCATCAACGAACGCCTGAAGATCATGGACGTCAGCGCAGTCGATCTGTGTGAGCGCAACAACGTCAAAATCCACGTCTTCAATCTGCACGAGCCCGGCAACATGCGCCGGCTGCTCCTCGGCGAGCCCATCGGCACGATCATCTCCAAGTAGGACCATGGATCACCGTCTTCGCTTCGCCATTATTCTTCTACTGCTGGCGCGGCCGTCTGGCGCCAGGGCCCAGAGCTACCCCTCTGCACCGGATACCCAGAACCCGGCTGATAAGGCGCTCACACCGGCGGAGGCGCTCGCGGGTCTCCGCCTGCCGCCCGGGTTTCAGGCGACGTTGTTTGCCGCCGAGCCGGACGTGCGGCAGCCGATTGCGATGGCATTCGACGATCGCGGACGGCTCTGGGTTGTCGAGTGCTTCTCCTATCCCGAGTGGAAGGCGCCCGATCGCGTGCTCGTCTTCACCGACAAGGACAACGACGGTCGCTTCGATGAGCGGAAGGTTTTCCTGGAAGGTGGGCGCAATCTCACCGGTATCGAGCTGGGTTTCGGCGGGGTGTGGCTCTGCAGCGCACCGGAACTGCTGTTTGTGCCCGACCGCGACGGCGACGACGTGCCTGACGGTCCGGGCCAGGTGCTGCTCGACGGATGGAACTACAAGGAGGGTCATCACAACGTTTTCAACGGCCTGACCTGGGGGCCGGACGGCTGGCTCTACGGCGGCCAGGGGATTCTGGCCGAATCGAACATCGGCCGCCCCGGCACGCCGGATGATCAGCGGGTCCGGATGAACTGCGGCATCTGGCGGTATCACCCGGTCACGAAGGCCTTCGAGGTGGTCGCTCACGGCACCACCAACCCCTGGGGGCTGGATTTCAACGACGTCGGCGAGGCGTTCTTCGCCAACTGCGTCATCGGCCATCTCTGGCACCTCATTCCCGGGGCTCGCTATGCGCGGATGTTCGGGCGCGACTTCAATCCGTATGCGTTTCAGTTGATCGAAGCCACCTCGGACCACCTCCACTGGGGCGGCGGGCACTGGACCGAATCCCGCGGCGGGGCGGGCCGGCACGACGTGGCCGGCGGCGGCCACGCCCACTGCGGCGCGATGGTGTACCTGGGCGACAACTGGCCGGAGCAGTACCGCGGCACGTTTTTCACGGTCAACATTCACGGTCGGCGGCTCAACAACGACCATCTCGAACGCAAGGGTTCGGGCTACGTGGGCCGGCACGCCCCCGACTTCGGCGCCTGGGGCGATCCGTGGTTCCGCGGCGTGGCCGTCAAGTACGGCCCCGACGGCGGGGTTTACGTGGCTGACTGGAGCGACCTGGGGGAATGTCACGACGCCGACGGCGTCCACCGCAGCAGCGGCCGCATCTACAAGATCACGTACGGCACGCCAAAGCCACCGACGATTGCCGATGTCTCGAAGCTCTCACCTCGCGAGCTGGCCGCTCTTCAGGCGGACGGCAATGAGTGGTACGCGCGGCACGCCCGTCGGCGACTGCAGGAGTTGGCTTCGACCGGCGGCGGGAACGATCCCGCTGAACACGCGCTCATGGAGTTGCTCACGAAGGGGCAGAACGTGCATCAGCGGCTGCGAGCGCTCTGGGCTCTGTGCGTGATGGGCCTGGGCTCGAACGAGCTGATCGAGGATATGCTTCGTGATGCGGATGAGAACGTCCGTGCGTGGGGTCTCAGGCTGCAGTTCGATCCTGCCCGCCGGCCGTTTCGCTCCGCTTTAACCCGAGTTCCACGGCCCGTCCTCCTGCAGGAGCTGGCACGGCGTGAGTCGTCGCCGGTGGTGCGGCTTGCGATTGCTTCCGCGCTTCAGCGCCTGGAGCCTGAGCGGCGGTGGGAGACGATCGAAGCACTGCTGTCACACACGGAGGACGCCGATGATCACAACCTCCCGCTCATGATCTGGTACGCGACCGAGCCGCTGGTCATGCTCGACCCGCCGCGGGCGTTGGAGCTGGCCTCGCATTCGCGCATCCCCCGCGTGACGCGGTTCATCTTCCGGCGCGCCGCGTCCGAGCCGGCCGGCATGGACCACGTGCTGCAGGCGCTGGCGGCCGTGCAGACGGATGAGGTGCGGCTGCTGACCCTGCAGGAGATGGGCGAGGCGCTGGCCGGGCAGGCGGATGTCCGGATGCCCGGACGCTGGCCGGAGGTGCTGGCCGGGTTGCTGGCCGGCCGTCAGCAGGAGGTTCTTCGCGAGGCCGAGTCGCTGTCGGTCAGGTTCGGCGATCGAGCGATCCTGCCGCGCCTGCGGCAGATACTCATGAATGCCCAGGCGCCGATCCCCGAGCGCCAGCGCGCGCTGGAGCTGCTGGTGCAGGCCGGTGACACCGAACTGACGGGCCTCCTTCCGACCTTCATGAACAAGCTGCCCGACCTGCGCGAGCCGGCGATCAGGGCCATGGCACGATTCAACGACGCCCGCACGCCGGGGGTGATCGTGGGGGGCTATCGCGGCCTGACCGCACCCGAGCGCCAGACCGCGATCGCCACGCTCAGCTCGCGCCCGGCCTTCGCGCAGGCCCTGCTGGACGCGCTGGAGCGCGGGGTCGTCGCGCAGCCGGACATTTCGGCGTATCACGTCCGGCAGATGCTGGCCCTGGGCGACCCGGCGGTGAAGGCCCGCATTGAGAAGCTGTGGGGAGCGATCCGTGAGACGCCGCAGGACAAGGCGAAGGCCATGGCCGATTACGCGAAGATGCTCTCGCCGGCATACCTGAAGTCGGCGGATCTGTCTCGCGGGCGGGTGATCTTCGATCGCATCTGTGCGGCGTGTCATACCCTGTTCGGCGAAGGCGGGCGCATCGGACCCGATCTGACCGGCTCGAACCGCGCCGACCTGGGCTACATCCTTGAAAATGTGTGCGATCCCAGCGCGATCGTCGGACGGGAGCACCAGATCAGCATATTCGAGCTGCGGGACGGGCGGATCCTGGTTGGACTGGTGCGTCATGAGACGGACAGCGCGGTGACCGTGCAGACGCAGACCGAGCAGGTGGTGCTGCCCAGGTCAGAGCTCCGCAGCCGCCGCACGTCGGAGCTTTCGATGATGCCGGAGGAACTTTTCGCTGGCCTCCGGAACGACGAGATCCGCGACCTGGTGGCCTACCTGGCCAGCCCGCGCCAGGTCCCCCGGCCGGCGGAAGGCATCGACCCGGAGTCCCGGTAGGGTACGTGCGCGGGGACCTGCGGCGCGGACCGCATTGGACGGGCGGCATGCCCCTCAAGGGAGGCTTCAAGAGAAATCAGAAGGCAGTCCGGATCAACGCAGGGGGATTGTGACGAATGGAGGCCAAGAGCAGGGGGAAAAAGCAGATTGGGGAGCAAAGCGATCTGGCTCTGAGTCACCCAATCAAACCCACTCCAGCCCGAGAGGGTTAGTTACACGGTTATGTCGCCCGGCAGGCGAGCCACCGGACGCTCTATTGGGGAATTATACCTATCGTCTTCCGAGGGGCAAGGCCCGACTGTACAAAAGTTGCGGAGTTTATCGGACACTGTCCCTGTGTGACGCCTGAGCGGGGTTCTCCCCATCATCGTCTGACAGCGTAGGCGAGAAGCGCCTCGTACTGCCGCATGAAACCCTGTTCAGCCACCTGGATCGGGCTCTTGAAGAAGCACGCCAGGTGCCTGAGCGGTCCTGACTCCCCCCGGCGGGCGGCCAACTCGGCGAATCGGGCCAACTCAATCACCAGCGGGGCGGCCAGCACTGAGTCGCAGCCCTGCCAGATGAACTGCAGGGCCATTTTGGTGCCCAGAAAGCCTGCGAAGTGGATGTGGTCCCACGCGGTCTTCCAATCCTGGAGCGACTCGACGCACTCGATCGAGACGAGGGTGCGAGGGGCGTAACCCAGCATCTCGGCGACCAGATGGTCCTTCGAGCGGACCTTGGCCGCCTTGTTGGCCGGATCTTCGAGGACAAGGGCGTCGCGGTTGCCGAAAATGTTGTGCCCCACCCAGCTCAGTACCTGCAGATTGCGGGCGGCGAACATGGGAGCGAGGACCGACTTCATGAGCGTCTCGCCGGTCTTGCCGTCGGCGCCCATGTAGGCGGTGCCGCGGGCGTCGGCCCGCTCGCGGAGTCCGGGGAGATCGATTCCGATGGAGGGCGTGAAGTTGATGTAGCTGGCACCCGCCTCGATGGCGGCGAGGGCGTACAGGCAACTGGCCGGCAGCCGGGCCGTCCCCTTCGCGGCCAGTTCCCGTTCGAGGGTCCGCCATGTGCGGTGGGCCGGCTGCGGGCGGAAGGGGGGCTCGGTCGAGGATACGTTCACAACGACTACGTGCCCGAGGCGATGCCGACGGGCGAAGGAGCGGATGTCATCGGCGAGCTGCTCGACCCACGCTGCGCCTGACTGTTTGCGCAGAGCGGCACGATCCGCCGTCATCGCAACGATGGCCCGGCCGCAGTTGACGGCGGTTCCCGTCCGGATGTTGCGATCGCATTGCCGCAGCCAGGGGCGACAGGCTGCGAGCATCTCGGTGGAGAACAGGCCGGAGCCCTGGTGGAGCTCCGCGGCCGCATCGGCGAGCGTCACATTGCGGATCTCGTGGCCGCCCACCACCCAGTTTCTCAGCGGGGCCAGACCGAGACGATCGAAAGGCGGCTGCTGGCCGAGAAGCCCGGTGGGCGGTGCCAGCCCGCAGCGCACGGCCTCGAGGCCTACGATGGCCGTCGTCGCCACGCCGCCCCGCGCGCCGATGAGCCACAACCCGACGTTCTGTCTGACTGCTGACATCTGGTTCCTTCCTGCAGCTCCCCGGCCGCAGGGGAGGGGCAGCATACCCGATGCCGCCGATTGGGGGAATGCCGTCGCGCGTGGGTCCATGCCGCGGTCAGGGCAGACGGGCAGCGTTGTTGTCGTCGGTGATTTCGGGAATCCCGTCGTCGGGATCGACGATGATGCGGCCGCCGGCAGAGGGCGGGGAATTGAGGCCAAAGGTCACCTGAGCGATGGAGGGGACGAATGCCGTCGCGGCTTGGAGGCCGGCGAGCTTCCGTTCGGCGATGGTTTTGCCAGCGGCACTCTCGAGGCGAACGGTCAATGGGCCCAAGGCGGCGGGCCCGAAGTTCAGCACCTCCGCCTGCACGCGGTTGTCGACGATCTGGGGCTGATCGACGCAAAGATCGGGCAGCGGACCGGGGTCGGGCAGTTCGCGCGAGCGCTGGATCCGCAGGACCACCTCCCGGCCGGGAGGAATCGGTACGGTGACGATCGAGAACCGCCGCAGCTCGGCCTGCTGTCGGTAGGGTGCAACGGTGGATGCGTCCTTGCCCTCGCCGGCCAGCGCAATGTCATAGACGCCCCGCTTGAGCCGGTACAGGCGGACCGTCACCTCGCGCTCCGCGCGCTCGTACGAGTAGAGATGCGCCACGAAGTCCGTGTCCGACGCATGCTCGATCCACCGCGGGATCGTCGGGCCGCGGCCGTCTTCCCAGCAGGCGGCGAGCGTGAGGGCATCGAGAAACGGGCCGGTATTGCCTCCCACGACCAGCCGCTTCACGTCGGCGGCGCCGGGCATCGTCGCGCCGTCGGTGAACATGCCCGCGTCGGTGTAGCGGAAGCGGATGATGTCGTTCATCGCCGGCGCGAGCTGCTTCATCTTCGCCGCCACCTCCTCGCGCGTGACGGAATAGACGGGATACTCCGGCGTGCGGCCCCAGTACCACAGGAGCAGGTCGCGGTCGTACTGGAACGGCCGCCCGTCGAAGTAGTTGACGGGCGTCTGATCGGGCTGATCGAAGCGCCAAGCGGTCCGCATCGCCAGCTTCATTTTGTACGGCTCGCCCGGCTCGCAGAGCAGGGCCTCGTACCGATGGCGGACACGGTCTTCGGCGTGCATGGCATCGATGGGGACGATCCGGCAGTAGCCGTCGCGCAGCATGTCGGTCTGCTCGTGTCCTTCAATCACGCGGTTGAACATCCGGCGGGCCCCGGCGTCGCCGAGGTACAGGAGCGGACCGGCGATCCGCGGGGCGAAGACCACGTCGTCGTTCCAGCCGCCGCCGACCTGGCCGTCGGGGTTCTGGCGGTCGGCCCACCAGTGGACGATCTCCGCGAAGCGCGTGAGGTAATAGTTCATGTGGAACGCCCAGTCGGGCGAATCGTCGGATTTCGTCACCGGCAGCGGCGGCCAGAACTTCGATGAGTTCTCCCACCCCTCGAATGAGAAGGCAGGCTTGATGTCGTACTTGATCAGCGAGAGCTCGGTCAGCGCGTTGGCGATGAAGTGGTCGGGCTGCGTGCGCAGGATGATCGGCGGGTAGTTGACGATGTCGTAGTAGCCGCCGAACGTGACGGGGTGCTCGGGATCGGGCTTCTGTGCGGCGAGGATCCACGGGTAGTACCACGAGTAGATCTTTGTGAAGCTTGAAAGCGCGGGTTGCAGCGCTTTGAGGGCATATCGAGGGTCCGCTTCGCCCACCGGAGCGGTTTCGATGCCCACGTGTGATCGTGCCTGGCCGCCGATCTCGATTTCGGCGTCGCGGGCGAACGTCAGGTCGAGCCAGAGCCGATCGCCGGCAGATGTCTGGATGTCAGTGATGTCGAGCTGGACGCGGAGCAGGCCGCCCGACTCGAATCCCCTGAGGAGCAGGACGACGGAGGTCCAGATCCGCGCCGGCACGCCCGGATCGTGCAGCCGCAACACGAGGAAGCCGTCAGCCACGGTCCGCAGATGGAGATTCAGCTCGATCGCCTTGACGGCCAGCGGGCCGGCCAGCGGTTCGGAGAGCAGGTTCCATCGCGTCAGCGCGGCGATCGGTTCCCATGCGGCGGATCTCTCGGCCTGTTCCGTCAGCCGGAGCACGCCGGCATTGCGGCGATCGTTCAGCGCTCGCATCGCGTAGCCGCAGCGGCCGTCGTCAGGAACGCGTTCCTCACCCGCGATGCGAAAGATGCGTATGGGGTCGCCGCTTGACGCGGCCGGCTGGGAGTCCGTCTGCAGCGGCTGCCCCCCGTGGCGGCCACGCACCGGCGAGACGCCGGTACCACACCCTTCTTGAGACTCGCTGCCCACCTCAAAGAAGCTGACCTCGTGCAGCCGGACCTCGCCGGTCAGCGGAAGATGCAGGCCCTCGGCGTAGCCCGGCGGCGAGCCGTACCCCTTGACAAACGGGATGCGGAAACCGGCGCCGCTCCGGGGCTCGGGCATCGCGGCGTGGAAGAACCGCTCATCCGGCGGGCTCCGCGAAACCTCCTGCATGGCGTCCGGCTGAGCGAGGGTGCCGGCCAGGAGCGTCGCGCCAGTCAGATTGCCCTCCATCGTGACGTAATTGACGCGGGCGCTGGGCGGCAGCGTGAAGTCCGCCTTCCGGGCCTGGAAGTCCGAGTCGCCCAGAATGTTTGTGAACGACGTATAGCCCATGGGCCAGGCCATCTCGTACCGCCCGTCGAGCAGGCAGGGGGCCTTGACGCAGCCGTCGCCGGCGCTGAGCGGGAACACCTCGCGGAAACACAGGACTCGATCATCGGCACTGGGCGTGGCCAAGGGGAGGTCGGTCGCGTGTGTGCCGATGAAGGCGACCCTCAATCGCTCCTGTGCCGCTTCATCGAGTTCAATCAGCGGCTCATCCGCTCCAGGCGGGCGGTTCTCGCGCACGAGGCGCTGCACCTGCGCTCCGGTGAGGGCTCGATCGAAGATCCACAGCTCATCGCACGTCATCCCGCACATGGGCAGGTGGAAGAGCCCCGGGATCTGGGCGGTCCACCACACATCGCTGCCCCAGTTGGAGGCCGCCTTCTGGCCGTTCAGATAGAGCACGAGTCCCTGCGCGCGGTCCCACGCGAGGGCGACGTGATTGAACCGGTCGGCACGCCAGAGCGGGGCGGAGCGGATCGTGTGCCGCCGATAGCGGGCATCGACGAGAAACGCCTCGAGCGAAGCGTCCTCATTCAGTTGGATCCCCAGCAGGTACTTCTCCAGCCGGCCGAACGAGGACGACCCCTGGAAAAAGAGATACCCCGGCTGGCTCCGCGCCCCTCTGGCCCAGAACGCGACCGTCCCGCCGTCGGTTTTGAGCCGCCCGGTGCCCCAGAAGTACGGCTGCCGCCCGCCGATCTGCAGCTCGTCATAGTCGAAGCGGTGAAAGCAGAGGACCTCGAGCAGCACGTCCAGATCGCGCGTCGACATATACGTCTTCTCGAAGTCGACCGGCGAGAAGGCGTTGTCGTTGTGCAGGGCCCGGCCGAACACGCCGGGCACCAGCCGCAGGTTCCGCCGCTCCAGGGCCGGCTTGGCGAACCGGGCCGAGTAGTCGTCCTCCAGGAACGAATAGTCGTCGAACGACAGGTGATACGACGCCACACCCGTGCCCGCTGATGCCGTCGGCGCGTGAGCCGTAAGCAGACAGACAGCGGCGACGCGAAGGCACGAAAGGCAGATCATCTTTCGGACCCATCCCGATTGAACCACGAAGGCACGAAGACACGGCGTCGGGTCTATCCGCGTGATCGCTTCACCACGTGCACGCGCGTTTCCGGGCCGGCGACGCCGAACGTGTTGACGCCGCGCAGGCGCAGTCGATTGTCACCGTCGTGCAGCGGCCAGTGGAAGCCGGTCGTGACGGATTCGGGCGGGCGGTCGTCGATCATCGCCGCGCAGCGGGCCAGGTTCGGCATGAACGTGTCGAAGTTGACGATCAGCGTCTCGCTGTCGTGCTGCTGGAGGTCGACGGCCACCTGATTGAGCGGCCAGTAGAAGTCGGCGACGCGGTTTGAAAGCAGGCTGTACTCGGGATAGACGGGGTCATCGACGCTGTCGGACCACCAGAGATAGCCGTCCCAGCGGTACTGCTCGCGGCCGTGCTCCAGCTCGGCCGGCTCGGGCTGCGAGAGGTGGTTGTTGCGGAGCGGAATGCCAAAACGCACGAAGAGCCGCATCCACTCGTCGTCCAGCGGCCAGGGTTTCGCGGGCGGACTCGATCCGGCCGGCGCCGAGGCGGCGGCTCCGGTCGCTGCGCTGCCCCCGGGCGGGGATGGGCTGTCGGTGATCGCGCTCACCATCCGCTTCTCGCGGAGCGCCTCGTGGACCTCGAGCGCATTGAGCCACCTTCCGTCCGCCTGATAAGCGAAGCCCACGGCGTAACCGTCGGTCCCGCGCCCCGGGCCGGGATCCTGCAGGACCCATCTGCCAAGCGCGTTCGACCACACCTCGGCCAGGCAATGGTGGTCGGCAATGAGCACGCGCGTACTCAACCCCACGGCCGCCCCTGCCTGCACGTACGTGGCGGCCAGATGCGTGCACATGCCCATCGACAGACCGCGCGGGGCGAGCTCCAGCAGTTCGAGCGCGTCCCACGGCGGGCAGTAGTCGTACCGGCCGCCGTCCCAGCTCTCTTGCCACTGCGAACTGACCCATTGACGCAGCCGGACCTGCCGCTTCCATTCGTCGCCGTCGCCGGCCACGTCGGCCAGCCTGTACTTCTCGCGAAGGTGCCGGATGCGCGGCGTATCCGATTCCCACGTAAACGGGTATGAACTGCTGACCATCACCGGGTTGTGATACTCGACGACCCGGAGATCCTGCATCGCCGGCCGCTCGACATCCGCCTCGATTGTGAAGCGAACCGCGCGAAGGCAGGGCGTGCGGCGCGAGGAATCGGTGGTCAACCGGGCGCGCCACTGCACGTGCCGGTCGCCTCCGCATGCCAGCGGCTCGCCGACGTTGACGGATCGCCACTGCGTCCACGTCCGCCCGGACGGGCTTGGCGTGCTGCCCGTTCGCACCCGGTAGGTGATATTCGTCCCCTCCGGCACGTCCTGATCCGCGTGAAGCAGAATACTGCGAAGAACCACCTTCGGCCGGATTCCCAAATCGGCGGGTACGATGGCCGGATCAATGATTGGGCTCGTCACCTCGCCCGCGGGCGGATGGCCGTACATCCGCAGCCGTACAATGTACTCTCCGGCCCAGTCTCCGGCGGGGCCAAGGGCGTCCGCGTTGAAGGTTTTGCCGCCATCGAAGCTGCGTGCACTGGAACCGGTGTGGCTGAACGTGTCCACGTGCAGCCCGCCGCCGGAGATGATCACCTCGTTGCCGCCGGGCCGCAGCTCGTCGGGCCGCACATCATGGCGTGCCCAGCCGCCGGTCAGCATCCGCACTTCATCATGAACATAGGGGCGGCTCCGGCCATTCACGGCGATCGCAGCGAGTGGATGACCTTTGTGTGTGTAGCTGTTGTAGATCAGGAGCAAGCCGCGCTCGAAGCCGGGCAGCGGAACGTCGAACCGGATCCTGGCCGCGCCGGAGTCTCCCAGCAGATCAAACGCCTTGCCCGTCACGCCTGTCTCGTTGGTGAGCAGATACGAACGGGCCAGGCGAAGGCAGGCGGCGTCTCGATCCAACGCGATGAACCGGTCGCGCGTTGCCGCGTCGAGCGCCTCGACACCGCGCGACTCGACGACCAGCGTCTCCGCGCGGAGGCCCGCGGCCGGCAAAGCAGCGGCGATCAGCACGTACAGCAGGGAAGGGGCACGCACGGTGGTCCTACTCCGAAATCAGCTTGCCCTGGACTGTCCGGACATCGCAGTTCTGCATGACATTGTTGCGGATGATGACCGGCCGGTCTTCGCCGGTCTGGTCGTTCAGGACGATGACCACGTTTTCGAGCACGTTTCCGGTGACCACGGCATCGCCCGCGGAGACCGTGAGTTCCAGCCGGTTCGCGGCATCGGACGTGTGCAGGTTGTTGCCGGTGATGACGGTTTGCGTCCCGCGGATGTCCATGGCCTTGCGGCAGCGGCCTTCGGGGTCGACCGTGAGGATGTTGCCGGCGATGACATGCCGCTTCGAGCCCGCCCACGAGCGGAAGCCGATGTCGAGGTCGCCACCCTTGCGGACGTGGACGATGTTGTCGGCCATGATGATGGAATCGCCGCGGTCGGAGCCGGCGGCGACGTGCGTGGGGCCGGTGATCTCGAAGTAGTTGCCGCGGATCTCGCCCGGCCCGGTGAGGATCTCGACCGCATCCGACCAGGCGTTGCCGATGGTGTTGTCGATCACCTTCATGTTCGGCCCCTCAAGCATGATGCCCAGGGCGGCCGCGTTGACGACGCGCGTGTCGCGGATCGTGATGTCGTGGCAGGGCTCGCCCGACTGCCCCGGCCGGGCGCAGAACGCCTTGATCCCGCAGAACTCGAAGCGGGCGTGCGACACCTTCGGGTCGCCCTCGCGCTTGGGGTTGCCCGCGCTGTTGGCATCGACGGCCAGGTCGCGGATGACGATGTGCCCGACGCCGCTGCCGATGATCCGGATGACGTTTGTCTCCTGCTCCGCGGCCTGAATGAGTCGCGTGGAGGGGCCCTGGCCCGCGAGCATCACGTGGCTGCGGTTGACGATGACGCCGCCGAGCTCGCCGGGGACGCGGCGGATGTCGTACGTCCCCTCGCAGAGCAGCACCTTTCCGCCGGACTTCGGCAGGGCGCGGATCGCGGCGTTGATCTCCTCCTGATCGCCCAGGCCGTCGCCCACGAAGTCGGCCGTCGCCTTCGAGCGGTCCGTCGAGTCGCGCGTGGCGACCACGAGCGTCGCTGCTCCGGTGCCGGCCCGCACGCTGCTCTCGTCAGCGCGCAGATGCGCCCTCGGTGTGAGTGCGCACGCGGCACAAAGCGCCGCCAACAAACGCGGGGAGTGCAGTACACGCAGGACAGGTGGTCGTGGATTCATGGGGTCCCAGGCGGCACAGCATACCGCAGGGTGTCTCCAGAGTGGAAACCGATCGATTGATCCCCCGGCGGTGGATACGCTATGGGCATGCCTTCCGACGAATTCATCTGTGAGCCGATCGAGCCGCGGACCGGGAGCTTCGATGCCGGTGCGATGGGGCGCGGCGAGGCGGGGCTGCCGCACGTGTTCACGTGGCGGGGCCGGGAATACACCGTCGCCCGCCTGATCCGGACGTGGAAGAGCAGCGGCAAGGAGCGGGGCGGCACGGAGATCTATCTGCGCCGCCACTGGTTCGAGATCGAGACCACCAGCGGGCAGTTTATGACGCTCTACTGCGACCGGCAGGCGAAGAACCCGCGCAGGCCCAAGGCACGGTGGTGGCTTTACACGGTGGGGTCGCCGGGTGGGCGAAGCTTGTGACCTCTCCGCGTTTCCCCGATGGGAGTCAGAGCCGGACCGGATGGCGGGACGGCGCGTGGACTTCATTGCGCGGTTGGCTGTGCTACAATACTGACGTGCCTCTGGACCGGTTCGGGCGTGACATTAACTACCTGCGGATCTCGCTGACGGACCACTGCAACCTGCGGTGCGTGTACTGCATGCCGATCCGGGGGCTGCACTTTGCGCCGGCGGAGGACCTGCTCACGGCGGATGAGATTGCGTCCGTGGTCGAGGCCGCGGTGGGGGTGGGCTTTCGGAAGTTCCGGCTCACGGGCGGGGAGCCGACGCTGCGGGCAGATCTGGTGGAGATCGTCGAACGGCTGGCGAAGCTGCCGGGCGTCGATGACCTGTCGATGACGACGAACGGGATGCTGCTGCCTCGGCTGGCGGTGCCGCTGCGGGAGGCGGGGCTCAGGCGTGTGAACATTCACATCGATACGCTCAGCGCGGCGAACCTGCGGCGTCTGATGCGGTTTTCGTCACTGGAGCAGATCAGGGCGGGCATTGAAGCGGCCCAGGCCGCGGGGTTCTCGCCGATCAAGCTCAACTGCGCCGTGACGCGCGACTACAACGATCATGACGTGGTGGATCTGGCCCGCCTCACGCTGGACCGGCCGTGGCATGTGCGGTTTATCGAGCTGATGCCGCTGGGCGGGGGCGAGTGCTCGCGGGTTGCGCTGAGTCAGTACGTGCCCAGCAGCGAAACCAGGGAGCGGATCGAATCTCAGCTCGGTCCGCTGGAGCCGGTGCCGGCGGCGAGCCCCTCTGACGAATCGCGGAACTATCGACTGGCCGGTGCATCGGGCATGGTGGGTTTCATCAGCCCGGTGAGCGAACCCTATTGCGGGAACTGCAACCGGATGCGGCTCACGGCGGACGGGAAGTTTCATCTCTGCCTCCTGAACGACGACGAGATGGACGTACGTGTCGTGCTGCGCAACGGCGGAGGAGCCGATGCGGTCCAGGCAATCCTGCGGCGGGCTGTCGCATTCAAGCCGACGGGCCACCGGCTGGACGAAGGCGTCTCGGTCGAGAGGCGCGAGATGTTTCAGATTGGGGGGTAAGCAGAGCCCCGCACCCGCCAGGAGGCTGGAGTGCTCCAGCCGCTTCGACGATCGTGCCGGCTCAGGCCGCCCAGAGGACCGTTCTGGCCTGGACGGCGCTCAGAGCCTTGTCGTCGAAATCGAAGTCGAAATCATCATCGTCGATGTCGAAGTCGAAACCGTCATCATCATCGAAGTCGCTGTCGAAGAAATCGCCGTCGAATTCGCATTCCCCGCCCATGATGGCCCCGGCCGCGAGAAGGCTCAGGACGCCCATGGCCGCCGCTCCCAGTTTTCTGCGCATGATCAGTCTCCTGCCAAAAGCGCTGTTTCACATCCATCGGCTGCAGGACGCCGAAAACATCAATCCGCCCCGCAGATCGGGTGCCTGAACGACCCGACCGGGCCCGCTCGGAATGGGAGTACCGGCCCCAGACACTCAGATGCTGGTGAGCGACCCGCCCGACACCCGCTTTATAGCGGGGATGTGCGCCGGCGTCCATGGCGGGAGCCCGCGCAGCGGCCAAGGGCGGCGGTGGGCCAGGGAACCCACCGTCGCCCCTGGTCTATTCCGGGGAAGCTCAGTATCCGGCGGACGGATCAATACTGGTCATACGTCTTGTCGCCGGCCTCGTTGGTGTTGTCGGCATTGGCGATGATGTCGCCCGATTCCGGGTTGTAGACCCATCCCTCGCCGGTGGCGACAGACACAACCGGCGGGAAGTTGTCCTTATCGACCTTGATCGTGCTGCTGCCGGTGTTGTCGCCGACGGGAAGCGGCGGAATGCCCTTGCGAAGGTAGGGGCCCAACTGGAAGGCGCCGGTCTTCTGATTGTTGGTGGTACCTGAAGAATCCGAGTAGCGCGTGAGGTGATTGATCACCGCCTGCTCGGTCCATTTCGCGGCCACGGCCCCATCAGACTGCCCACCGGGATAAATGCCGTTGTGCTCGCTGGCGTAGAGCTCAATCGCGTTGCGGAGCACGGCCAGGTTGCTGGCCAGCGAGGATTCGCCGGCGCTCTTGGACCCCCGACTGACTCGGGGGATGGCGATGGCCGCGATCACGCCGATAATCACGATGACGATCACCAACTCCACCAGGCTGAAGCCGGTTCTTCGTTTTCCGCGTCCGAACGACATGTCCTACTCCCAACTTGAAACGAGTTTCCCCAGGCCCCGCGCACCCTGCGCGGGCTTTTTGCCGGATGGCACTCATGGCATCGGACCGTCGGGGAGGTGGCTTCACATGCGGCCGTTGAAATCAAGAAGGGGCCTCGGCACGCGGGTGACGACCCATAAAACCAGAAAGGTGGCGTCTGCTGGGGTGAGTTTATTGACCCCGCGGCATGGAGTGGATTGCCGTACCGGCAAAAGCTCTGCGAAGTCTGTCAGACAGATGGATCAGGGGCTTTCGCCGCGCCGCGCGAGAATGGCCACGGGCCGGCGGCCGATGCGCGTGAGCAGCAGAACGCAGGATTGCCGGCCGGTCAGATGGAGGCGGCGGCGGATGTCTTCAGGGCGGCCGGCGAACCCCCGGGTCTTGATCTCGAGCGCGCCCACATCATGGGCGGCGAGCCACCTGCGGGCCCGGGCGAGAGACCAGTCCTGAACGTCGATGATGCGGAAGGGGCGGAGCATGGCCGTCGCGGGGGCGTGCGGACCGACCAGCCAGGCGACGCTGGGATCGATGGGGGCCAGATCACGCCGGCGGGCGAGGACGCCGACCAGGTTCGCCCGGATGACGGCCGGGTCTGGTTCCCAGAGGAGGCTTCCGGCACTGAGCACGGCGGGCTCCGGCCAGTCGAGGAGGGTGTCGCTGGAGGCCTCGATCGTCTCACCGGCGGGCAGGACCGTGGCCCGGCGATGCGCGGTGCGGAGTGAACCCGTCCAGGCGACGGCCTGGCGGCATTCGCCGTCGTGGCTGATGAGCTCGATTTCGGCCTCGACACCGAGTCGGTCGAAGTCGCTGCCAGGCGAGAGTTTAATGGACGCGTTGCGGTAGTGAGTCACGAGTCGCCGCAACTCGTCGAGGTTCGGCGAGGCGGCCTCCACATCGCGGCGGCGCGGTCCGAGTGACCGGCGGTCGGGATCGATGTGCACGGCATCGGCCTCGGGCCGATTGATGGCGATGTCGGCAGCGAGCGCGTCGATCGAGCGATCGTAGACGGCGCAGTTGTGGCGTGTGAGGGCAAGCCGCAGCTCCGACCAGTCGAGGGCCAGGAGTCGCGTCACGCCGGCCAGGGCGATGGCATCGCCGCCGATTCCGGAGCACAGATCGGCGACGCGCTCGAAGCCGGCGAAGCGACGGGCTTTCCAGGCGGCGATCATCTCGTCGGTCGCCTGTTCGAGGCCGACGCGGTCGAAGAGCATCGCGTCGGCGCGGGAGAACTTGGCGCGGGCCGATTTGCGGAGCTGGACCTGCTGGGCGGCGGCGGCCACGCGCGGCGGCTCGATGCGCTGGCGCCAGCGGGCGACGGTTGCCGGGGTCTCCGCGCCGCCCGCGGCTGCCATCTCGGCGCAGACGGCGCGGCCTTCGGGCGAGGACAGCCATTCGATCTCCTCCAGCGTCGGCAGCCGGTCCTCGCGGATCCATTTGACGCGTGAGCGGGCTCTGGGCATGCGGGCGATTGTAGCCGCCCCCCGCATGGCCACGAATCCAATGGGGTTTCGCTTTACAATACGCCGCCATGACGGCGGGTCTCGAGGCGCGGTTGCGGAAGGGTACGGATTGCGAGCTGCGCTTTGACGCGCTGACGCGGCAGCTCTACGCGACGGATGCCTCGCTCTATCAGATCGAGCCGCTGGGCGTCGCCTTCCCCCGCTCGGCGGAGCAGGCGGCGGGGGTCATCCGGACTGCGGCTGATCTGGGCGTGGCGATCATCCCCCGGGGCGCCGGGACGGGCCTGGTCGGCGGGGCGATCGGACGCGGCCTGGTCGTCGACTTCTCCCGGTACAACCGCGGCATCACGGCGTTCGATCCGCAGCGCCGCACGGTGCGTGTCGGGCCGGGGGTCGTGCTTGATCAGCTCAACGCATTTCTCCGCCCGCATGGCCTGCAGTTCGGGCCCGACGTGGCCACGAGCTCGCGGGCATCGCTGGGCGGCATGATCGCCAACAACTCCTCCGGGGCCCATGTGCCGGTGTACGGGGTGACCGCGGATCACGTGATCGGCCTCGATCTCGTGCTCGCCGACGGGTCGCTGGTCCGTCTGGGCGAAGCTGGGGATTGGGAATTGGAGACGGGGGACTTGAGTCGCATCGGCTTCCTCCCCAACCCCCCATCCCCAACCCCCCATCCCCAACCTCCGATTCGGGAACCCGTTTCTCTTGTTGCTCTGGCAAACGGCGTATCAAGGCTGGTCGAGCTCTATGGAGAAGAAATCCGCCGCCGTCTGCCCGAGGGGCTGTTCAAGCGCTGGCCGGGATATGCGTTCGACCGCTACCTGCGCCGGCCAGGCGACCTGACGCAGCTCATTGCCGGAAGCGAGGGGACGCTGGCCGCGATCGTGTCGGCCGAGCTGCGCGTGATCCCATTGCCCGCGCGGCGGACGCTCGGCGTGCTCTTCTTTGACTCGGTGGCCGACGCGATGCAGGCGACGGTCGAGCTGCTCGATCTGAAGCCGGCGGCCATCGAGCACATCGACCGGCAGCTCTTCGATCAGACGCGCGGGCAGCTTCAGTTCCGTGCTGCCCGGGATCTGCTGCGGCTCGATGAGCGGCCGTGCGAGTCGATCCTGCTGGTGGAGTTCTTCGACGATTGCGCGGACAGGCTCGCGGCGCTGGCGTCGCGGCGGATCGGCGTGCGAAGGCTGATGCTGGACGATGAGGGGCAGCAGGCGCTGGTCTGGGCGATGCGCAAGGCCGGCCTGACGCTGCTCACCAGCCGCAAGGGGCCGGCCAAGCCGGTGACGTGCATCGAGGACGTGGCCGTGCGGCCCGAGCAGTTGCCGGCGTATGTCGCGGGGCTGCAGTCGATTCTGGGACGGCTGAGACTGGAGGCGTCCTTTTACGGGCACGCGGTTGCGGGGCTGCTGCACGTGCGGCCGGTGCTTGACCTGCACACGCCTGAAGGCGTTGCGCTGCTGCGGCAGGTGGCCGACGAGGTCTCCGCGCTCACGCTCGAGTTCCGCGGCTCGCTGGCAGGCGAACACGGCGTGGGCATCGCACGGACGGAATACCTTTCCGATCATCTCGGCCCGGAGCTGATGGCGGCATCGCGCGAGCTCAAGGCGCTCTTCGACCCGCGCGGCGTGATGAATCCGGGCAAGATCGTGCCAGTAGGCACCGCCTGCCGGGCGGTGCCTGGGGCCCGCCCGGCAGGCGGGACCTACTACTGCATCGACACCAACCTCCGGCAGGATCCTGACCGCCGGATCGAACTGCCGTTCGCTTCCACGCTCGGCTTTGTCGAGCGCGACGGCTCGTTTATCGCCAATCTCGAACAGTGCAACGGCAACGGGGCGTGCCTCAAGAATGCGGCGACGATGTGCCCGACGTACATTGTCACGCACGAGGAGATCATGTCTACGCGCGGTCGGGCAAACACGATCCGGGCGGCGCTGGATGGCCGGCTGGGGCCGCGCGAGCAGGCGCTGCTCTCGGACGAGCTTGATGCGGCGCTTCAGCCGTGCTTGTCCTGCAAGGCGTGCAAGACCGAATGCCCTTCGAACGTCGATCTCGCGCTGCTCAAGGCGGAACTGCTGCACGCCCGGCAGCGGCATCACGGGCCGTCGCTGTTCGACCGGATGCTCGCTTCCGCCGATGCGCTTGGCCGTATCGGCAGCATGGCGGCGCCGATGGCGAACAGTCTCCTCAAGTCACCCACCGCCCGATGGCTGATGGAGTTCACGCTAGGCATCGACCGGCGGCGGACTCTCCCGCTCTATGCCGAGCGGCGCCTGGCTTCGCTGCTGGATCGGGAGCTGAAGGCCGCAGAGCGCGACCCTCGCGCGGAGGCCGTCGTGCTCTGGGACGACACGTGGGTCCGATATCACGAGCCGCACATCGCCCTGGCGGCGGTGAGCGTTCTGCGGAGGGCCGGGTACCAGGTGCTTTTGCCCCGCGGGCGCGAGTGCTGCGGGCGGCCGGCGTTCTCACGCGGGATGCTGGATGAGGCCGCGGCGATGGGGCGGCACAACATCGCGCTGCTGGAAGGCAGATACCCTGACCTGCCCGTCGTGTTCCTCGAGCCTTCGTGCCTGTCCATGTTCATCGATGACTATCTGCAGCTCGGGCTGCCGGGCGCGAGAGAGCTGGCTCGACGATGCATCATGTTCGAGGCGTTTGTCGATCAGGCGGGAGAGGCGCGGCGGTTGCAGTTGCGGCCCTTGATGCACGCGAAGAACGACCGTTTCAGCGGAGAGGGTCCGGTCCATCTCGCGATTCACGCCCACTGCCACGCGAAGGCGCTGTTGGACGTTCAGGTGCTCGCGCGTCTCGCCCGGCGGGTTCCCGAGGCGCAGGTGACACTGCTCGACACCGCCTGCTGCGGCATGGCCGGAGCGTACGGGATGCTCAAGAGCAATTATGAGCTCTCCCTTCAGGTCGCGCAGCCGATGGTGGAGAGGATGCGCGCGCTGCCTGAGGGGTCGAAGATCATCGCCTCCGGCACGAGCTGCCGGCACCAGATTCACGACCTGGCCGGCGCGTCTGCGTACCACATGGCGGAGATTCTCGCATTGGCAGGGGCATAAGGTGGCTTGCGGGGGCGGGCTGTGGGTGCATGGCTCGTCCGATTGGAATTGCAGCACCCGTCAGGTGGGAATGACAACCAGCGAGGCCACGAAAAAGCACAAAACGCACAAGAGAACTCCTCTTTTTTGCGCCTCCTGCGCCTCTTCGTGGCGATTCCTGTCGGTGATGCAGTTTTTTGCTGACGAACCACATGAGCCCGATGGGGCGGGAGGCGCGGATGGGAGACAAGCGGGAGCGCGGGGATTCTTACACCCGTCCGGGGCTGAGCTTCAGATGGGTCGGCTTTCCCACGGTTTGCGCCGTGTACGTGTTTAGCGGCGTCTTGATCGGGCCCGACGCGCGAGCGGAGTTGGCAGGAAGGGCGAGCAATTGCGTGGACCCCTCGCTTGCGCTTCGGGCTCTATTGCGGATGCGCCCATCAAACACTGCGCCGTGGGCTGCTTTCTTGCGCCGCTCCGCGGCTGACGGGCGGTCGCGAGACAGGGGAAGGCTGGCAGGGGCACTATGACCTGCCTGTCGGGAAGTCGTGCTGCTTGCGGCCTTCGGGGCCCTCGAACATGGCGGTGACCTTGTAGAGCTCGAAGCGGCCGTCGGTGGCGAACCGGGCGACCCGTTCGCGCAGGGCCCTCATTTCGTCCGGCGACATCGGCTCAAAGCTCCGCGCGATCGCGAGATTCTCCCTGAGCACGTCGAATGAGTTGATCCCGCTGACGAGCACGGACACCGGCAGGCTCATGACATACCGGAGCGCTTCCTGGGCCGTCACCACGCCCTTGCGGATCATCTCGCCGGTGCCGCCGAGGCTCTTCATGCCGAGGGGGGCGATCTTGCGGCGGAGGAGCTCGGGCAACACGGTTTCCTCGAAGCTCACGCCCTTGAACGAGGCGTCCAGGCAGTTGAGCGGGAGCTGGCACGCGTCGAACGGATAATCGTATGAGAGCATCTTAAGATGAATCTCGGGATGCTTGTGGCCGGTGAATCCGACGAAGCGCACCTTGCCCTGCTTTTTGGCCTCGTCGAGGGCCTCAATGGTTCCGCCCTTGCGGAAGTTGAGCTCGGGGCTGTTCCAGTAGACCACCTCGTGGATCTGCCAGAGGTCCAGGTGGTCGGTCTTGAGCCGCCGCAGCGACTCTTCGAGCTGCTTCATCGCGACGTCCTTGCCGCGGGCGTCGTGCGAGCACACCTTGGTCATGAGGAAGACCTTGTCGCGGTAGCCGTCCTGGAGTGCTTTGCCCATCCACTCCTCGCTCTTGCCGCTGTGGTAGTCCCACGCGTTGTCCATGAAGGTGATGCCGGCGTCGATGGCCTCGCGGGTCAGGCGGATGGCGTCCTGTTCCTCCTTGAGCTGGCCGATGGAATGCCCGCCCAGGCCGATCAGCGAGACCTTCACGCCGGTCCTGCCCAGGTCGCGCCGGGGGATGCCGGCGGCGCCGGTCTTCGAGGTCTCGCGATTTGCCGGGGTGTTCTGAGCCCACGCACCGGCGCCGTAGGCGGCACCCGCTCCGAGTGCGGCGACTCCGCGGATGAAATCGCGCCGTTGAGGCAGACTGCTGTGAGGCGGCTTTTGTCGATCGTCAGTCATGGCAGATCCTCGCTCTGTGGGTGATGGCCCTGAGCCTGTAAGATTCGTTGGCGGATAGTGTATCCGAGTCAAGCTCTTCATGCGCATCGCCATCATTGGTTGCGGATATGTCGGGAAGGCCGTGGCTTCGTCGCTGATCCGCGGGGGTGGGGACGTGGTCGGCACGACGACCCGGCAGGAAGGGTGTGCAGCGATTGAGCGGGTTGGTGTCCGGGCAGCCGTGCTTGAGTTGTCCGACACGCGGCGTCTGCACGATCTGCTGGCGGACCGCGAGGCTGCGCTGCTGATGGTCGCGCCGAATCGGCCGGGCGCCACCCATCGCGAAGTCTATCTCGAAGGGGTCCGCTCCTTCCTGATAGCAGCCCAGGGCACGGCGCTCCGGCACATCCTCTACACCTCGTCCACATCGGTTTACGGCCAGTCGGATGGGAGCTGGGTGGATGAAACGTCACCGACCGAGCCGGCGAGTGAGAACGGACGCATTCTGGTTGAGGCTGAACGGGAATGGCTCGCCGGCGCCACCCGGCTGGGTGTGTGCGGCACGATCCTGCGTTTGGCGGGCATCATCGGGCCGGGGCGCGGGCCGGCCAATCGCGTCCGGCAGTGGGCCGGCCGTGAGCGGGACGACGGCGAGGGCTTCGTGAACCTGATCCACCGCGATGACATTGTGGCGGCGTGCACGGCGCTGGTGCACCGGCCGTATGAGGGTGTGTTGAACGTGTCCGACGGCCGGCCGATCCGCCGGCGCGACCTGTACGATCGGTTGGTGGCGGCGGCGGGAGTCGAGCCCATCCGGTGGAAGGCTGCGTCCGTGCCCGATCTGGGTAAGCGGGTCAGCAACCGGCGCATGGTTGAGCTGCTTGACTTCGAACCGCAGGACGCCGCGGAGGCGGCGATCGGGGACATGGAGCCGCGTGGACCGTGAGGGAGGGAAGAATTGCCGCAGAGCGTTCATCCTTCCAGCGAACCCCTCACTGGTGCTTCGGGCTCCATTGACTTGCGCGCCAGGGGCCGCTTTTTCAGGCTGAAGATCACTGTTCGGTGAATTCGGGGCGGGGTTCGGGGACGCCGAGGGTCCGGAGACCCTGGGGGCTCTTGGCGAACCGGTGGGCGGTCTCAGGACTGATCCGCCGCGAGACGACCAGGGTGGCGAGGCTCTCGTCGAGGGTGAGCATGCCGGCTTTGCGGCCGGTCTGGATGGCCGTGTCGATGGCCTCGAGTTTGCTGAGCCGGATGGCGGCGCGCACCGGATCGTTCACGACGAGAATCTCGAGGGCGAGCACCCGCCGCTCGCCGGCATGGATGTTGGGCAGCAGGTGCTGGCTGATCACGAACTTGAGCGAAAGGGCGAGCTGTCCGCGGATGTCCTGGTGCTGATCGGGGGGGAACAGGTCGATCAGCCGGGTGAGCGCGCCCTTGGCGTCCTGCGTGTGCAGGGTGGAGAGCACGAGGTGGCCGGTCTCGGCCGCGCTGATGGCCATCTGCGCCGTCGGCCGGTCGCGGATCTCACCGCAGAGGATCACATCCGGGTCCTGGCGCAGGCTGTACTTGAGGCCCTCGGCGAAGGTGTCCACGTCCACGCCGACCTCGCGCTGGGAGATGAGTGAGTCGGCGGCGGGTACGAAGAGGTATTCGATGGGCTCCTCGATGGTGACGATCCGCCGGTTGCCGGCGGCGGCCAGGGCCTGGACCAGGCCGGCGAGCGTCGTGGTCTTGCCCGAGCCGGTCACGCCGGTGATGAGCACGAAGCCGCCGTGCAGATCCACGATGCGGGAGGGCAGATATGCGGGGATGCCCATCCACTCAAAAGAGGGTATTTGCGACGGGATGAACCGCAGGCAGGCCCCGACGCTGCCCTGGCTTCGGAAGACGTTGGCCCGGAATCGTGCGGCCTGGCCGTCGATTGTGGCGGCGATGGCGAAGTCAAGGTTCTTGTGCGTCTCGAACCGCTCGCGCACAGCCGCATGCATCGCGCCGACCAGCATCGCGGCGATCTGCTCGCCGGTGAGCACGGCCGCGCTCAGCGGCACCAGGCGTCCATGCACCCGCAGTGTCGGCGGATACCCCGGCAGCAGGTGGAGATCCGACGCCTCCGCTCGGACCGTCTGCTCGAGGAGTCCCGTCAGCGGCGAATCATCGGCGGATCTGGGCATTCAATGTCTCCTCGCGGCGGTGCGGGATCGGGCCGGGAGACAGCGGGTCTGGCCCCGCGGCACTCGTGTGGCCCGCGCTATAGCCATCATACCGAAGATTCCCGCATGGGTTGCATTCGGCATGGCGGTACATCTCTGCAAGGTGTGGCCATTTTTCCGGGCGGCCATAACCACTTTGCCCGAAGGGCATTCGAGCGTTGCCAGGGACTTAAGAGTCCCTGGCAACCATCGTGAGCCCTGCCGGGCGAGGATCGAAGCTCCTCTAAACCCATATCCCGGAAGAATTGCCGGACCCGTTCTGCACGGGCTGGACGCCCCTGCGACGGATGGTGACCTGGAACGCCGTGCCGTGCTGGGGCCTGCGCCACATCATGAGGCTCGCCTGCGAAGGAATGGGCAGACCTCCGGGCAGGGCGTCACGGCCGGGGCAGACCGGGGGCCAGGAAATAATGGCGGTAATCGGAGGCGACGGTTGATTTGTTGAACCGCCGGGAGAGGACGCCGGCCACGTGCAGGTCGTGGTAGGGGACCATGGCCCGGCCGTTGTGCCGTTCGGTGAGGAAGTCGTACTGATTGTTGAGCACGTAGCCGTCATTCATCGGTGCGGATTCGTACTCTTCGAAGAACAGGACGGTCCGGGCCGGGTCGGGGGGCATTTCGATCGGCAGATAGTCGTGGGTGTTCACGCCGTTGACGTATTCGCCGCGCCACCGCTTTGTGTCGCGCAGCACATCGAGCAGATACACATTGCGTGAATAGCTGAACATGGCGGGCAGGAGCGGATTCGACACGTTCACGATGGCCTTGCGCTGGCCGCCGTCGGCGGGGCACTTGTAGATCTCGCGGTTGACCGCGTAGTTCTTGCGGCGTCTGGCGGAGTCCTGGCTCGCCCCGCGCAGTCCGAAGAGGGTGCCGCTCTCGGGCACCTCGGGCCTGGCCGTGTTTCCGGCCCAGAGCCAGCGGTCGTAGTGGGGCAGGAGTCCGCGGTTGTCGCCGCTGTAGTAGTAATTGGCGGTGGTCAACTGGCGCAGGTGGCTCAGGCACACGGCGGTGCGGGCCTGCAGCCGGGCGGCGGCCAGGCTGGGCAGCAGGATGCTGATGAGCAGGGCGATGATCGCGACGACGACCAGAATCTCGATGAGCGTGAAGCCGCGGGGGGTTCGATGGGCAGATGCGTGTACCGTCATGATGCATTCTCCGCAGCCGTACGGGTCATCGGGCGGCTGGTGGCGCGGCGGCAGGCGCCTTGTCCTTCGCGCCACGGGCGAATTCCGGCAGAACCGGCTGGCCTGTCTGCGGATCCTCGTCGGTGCGGTACAGGGCCGCCTTTCCGCATGTCGGGCAGATGCCGACGGGCGATCGGGACCGGCCGTCAACCACGGCGGCTCCCCTGGCGTGAGCGTCGGCGGCGAGCTGGCGCAAACCATCGAAGTCCACGTGGAGGGTACCGCCGCACTCCGCGCACATCAGAGATAGATCGAGTGGCGCCTCTCCCGTTTGCGTGACGGAACGGCGCAGCGACATCCAGAGTGCAGCCGCCGCCAAAGCAACGACCAGCACGCCCACGCCCGCCATTCGCTTCGCATCGGCCATGACGGCCACACCCGATTCTGCATTCTGTCGACTGCACACACGGGCGATCAGACCTGCTCGCCGCTCCTCAAGTGCGGCTCCATTATCACTTGCAGAGGATGGAAAATCGAGAGAGCGGGCGCGGGCCCCTTCCGGACGGGTGCGTGTCAAGGTAGGCGGGTGGCATGGGCAGCATGCATTCGCAACTGCGA
>CAZQEN010000031.1:0-34272 GCA_964591605.1 uncultured Planctomycetales bacterium | reverse complement strand
ACAATCATCATGAATCTCCTGAGGATGAGCCCGTGGGCGGGCTCGGCCTGCGGATTGGCACGCGCGGTGCGTGCCATTCGCCGATCATCGCCGTGATTCGATGCTACCGCGCTCCGGACGGCGCATCCGGGCCGGCTTCTTCGGCTTTTCTCTCCGTCTCCGCCACTTCGGGTATCTGTTCCCAGGGCAGCGGCGGCTCCCTGGTCAGCAGGAAGGATACCAGATCGCGGAATTCCTGCCGCGTCATGCCTTCTTCGACTCCTTCGGGCATGAGTGACACCTCAGAGACGCGCATTTCCTCGATGTCGCTGCGGGGAATGAACTGCGGCTCGGTGGTACCGGCGATTTTGAGCACCACGCCTCTGGGCGAATCCTCGAGCAGAATGCCGTTGAACACCTGGTCGTCATGCGTCCAGACCGTTCGGGTGATATACCCGCTGCCGATGACGAGGTTGGGATCGAGCACGTTGGAGAGGATCTGCTCGAGGTCGGAGCGTCCGTTGCCCGTGATGTCGGGCCCGATGTCCATCCCGTGGCCGTAAATCTTGTGGCACTGCGCGCAATGTGTCTTAAACAGCCGCTGTCCATTGGCAGGATCGCCCTTGCCGGTTTTGACGACGAAGGACATCTCGCGGATGACCTGCTGGCGGTCAGGGCTGCGCTCGTCGCGCAGACGGCCCCACGTGCGCTCGATGGCGGCGGTGAGCTCTGCATGGCCGTGACGGAGCATCTGCCGCACATGTGTGGTGTTCAGCTCGCTCTTCGGTATCTGTCCGTTTTCGATGGCTCGCAGGAGGCTCTGTGCCCAGGCGACTCGGGTGCACAGGACGCCGAGGGCGGCGGGATGCAGGTCGGGGGCCAGTTGGGGCCACAGCTCGATCAGCAACGGCCCCACATTCGGGTCATCGAGGGATTGAAGGGTTGTGAGCACCTGGCGTTTAAGCTCCGGGGGGTCGCTCGAAGCGGTGAGGATCTGGCCGGCGAGGTCGAGGACGGCGTCGTCTCTGGCGATCGCCAGGGCACTGAGCATGCGCTGGCGCAGAGCGATGGGGCGGTGGGTCTCGCGGGCGAACTGTCGGGCGCGCTGACAAGACAACGGATCCTTCGAGGCGGTGAGAATGGCGGTCGCCAGGGCCCCGCACTCGCCATCATGCGATGTGAGCTGAGCGAGCGACTCGTGGAAGAGGGGGGTCGCCGGTGATGCAGCTTCACTGCTCGGCCTGTCTGCGGCCTGGCTGGTTTTTTGCCAGAGTGCTTCGACACAGTAGCGAAGCAGGAGTGAATCGTCGCCTCGTTTGAGCCCTGCCGAGAGCAGGCTGCTGAACGCATCAGTGTCGTCGGGCATACGCGGCACCAACAAGCCGATCGCCCGGCGCGCCACTTCCCGCGAGCCCTCGGTCGACAGGCGCATCTCATCAGTCAGCCAGGAAACGATGGCGCGGCGGTCGGCGTCGACTCGCGGATGAAGGTTCTCCCACGCGATGTGCGGGATCAGCGGGTCGTCCTCGCGGTACGCAAGGGTGCCGAGCAGCAGACTCAGCGAAGCGGGATGGCGGAGCCGCGACGAGGCGACAGTGACTTCGAGACGGACATCCGGGCTCGGATCTGTGGCCATGACACGGATCCGCTCGAAGATCCCGTCGGAAACCGCCCCCATCTCACACGCCGCCCGGACGCCCCATGCGCGGAACGTGGGGCTGGGATGGCCGAGCAACTCCGTGTGGAAGGCCGGCGTGATGCGGCGCATGCCGATCAGCGTCCAGACGGCGTGCATCGGCGCGTTGTTCGGAGCGGACGATCGGGCCAGGGCTTCGAGGCGCTCCACGTCGGCGCTGTCGTTGCGTTCGATGAGGATGCGCTGCGCCGTCCGCCGCCACCAGCCGTTGGGATGGGAGAGTAGAGCCACCAGCTCTGAGTTGGATTTGCGGCCCACGTCGAACGGCTTGGGCGTGGGCACATGGCCGTAGACCACGCGCCACAGACGGCCGCGCTGCCGATCGATCCCGTCAGGGTCGCGGTTGGCATCCTGGTAGCAGTGGTAGCGGTCGTACCAGTCCAGGACCCAGAAGCAGCCGTCCGGCCCCACCTTTGTCGAGACCGGCATGAACCAGTCGTCGTTGGCGTGAAGGAAGTCGTCCAGGCCCTCACCATGGTAGGTTGAACCGCGAGAGGCGGTCGCGGTTGATGCAGTTGCCGTGGATGTTGCCCATGAACAGGTCGCCGCGGAACTCCTCGGGGTAGACGTCGGCGTCATAGAACGCGAGGCCGCAGTAGGCCCGGAGCTGATGGGTGTGGTTGACGATCGATTCGATCTTCCACACGTCGGGGGGATATGCGCCGGCCTGGCGATGGTAGTAGCCGGTCTGTGTCAGGTGCCAGAGGTGATCGATCACGCAGGCGGAGACGAACCAATGGCCGTTCGCGTTGTAATCCAGACCCCAGGGATTGCTGGTTCCCTCGCAGAACAGCTCGAACGCCCTGGTGACGGGGTGGTAGCGCCACAGGGCGCAGGTGAACTCCCATGTCCTGCCCTGGTGGGTCACGCGGGAGGGGTTGAAGACGCCGTTGAGGCCGTACAGCCAGCCATCCGGACCCCATGTGAGGGTATTGGGCAGTTCATGCGTGTCCTGCGTGCCGAATCCGTCGAGAATGACTTCGCGCTGGTCGGCAACGTCGTCGCCATCCGTGTCCTTGAGAAAGAGGATCTCGGGGGCGTTGGTCACGAACGCGCCGCCGTAGCCGATGGCGATTCCGGAGGGGATGTTCAAGCCGTCGGCGAATGTTTTGACGCGGTCAACGCGTCCGTCGCCGTCCCGGTCTTCGAGGATCCGGATACGGTCTTTGCCCGGGCGGGGCTCGCGGGCGGGGTACTGGACCGATTCGCAGACCCAGATCCGGCCGCGGTCGTCCCAGGTCATGGCGACGGGGTTCACCAGATCCGGCTCGGACGCGGCGAGCTCGACCCGGAAGCCGGGGGCCACGGTGAAGGCGGCCTGAGCCTGCTGCGGCGACTTGGGGGGATCGGGCGGCCTGGACTGCGCGTGCGGGATCTCGATGCGACCCTCGGCGGCCACCACGAGCGGCAGAGTGACGAATCCCGCCAGCAGGAACACAACACATGCCAGCCGACCCGAATTCACGAACTCCTCCTTCCCGCGGCTCGGCGCGGTCAGACATGCCATCAAACCCGCGGGTAGTTCATCCAGCGGCGTTGACGGTGCATCCCGCAAGCGGAGTGGGGGTGTATAGCCCGTCCGCCCGTGGGCACGTTGCCTGCTCCCATGGAATGTCAGGACGCACTCGAAGCCGGCCCGGAGGCGACCCTGACCAGTTCGCCAGGGCGAATCTCGCCCGCGGTGGACATGCTACTGCACATCGGCCCGGCCGTGCCACCCCCCGCGCGGATGTAAGGAGAGTTCGGGTGGATTCACGGGTTGGGTGCGGAGTGGCCGCATGGAGCGAGGCGTCGCGGCAGCCGAGGACCCACCCGGCGGATGGGAGGTACCTGTGCGCTCTCTGAGAGTCGGTGCCACTCCCGCCGCGAACCGCTCGGCAGCGCCGGTCAACTCGCGGTCAGCCGCATCTGGAGCGAACGCAGTTCGTCCGCGAGAGCGTGGGGGAGGCGGTCGTCGAGTTTACCGAGGAACTCCTGGATGCTTGCGGTCTCCGCAAGCCATTGCCGGCGGTCGACCCGGAGCAGCTCGTCAATGACTTTGGACGGAAGGTCGAGCCCGGTCAGGTCGAGGCTGTCGGGTGTCGGAATCCAGCCGATGGGCGTCGAGATGGCATCGCCTTCGCCGCGGCTGCGGGCAAGGATCCACTCCAATACGCGCAGATTCTCGCCGTAGCCGGGCCAGAGGTACTCACCGTCCTTGTCCTGCCGGAACCAGTTCACGTGGAAGATCTTCGGCGGACGCTTCATCCGCTGGCCCATGACCAGCCAGTGCTGGAGGTAATCGGCAATGTGGTAGCCGCAGAAGGGGAGCATGGCCATCGGGTCGCGCCGGACCTCGCCGAGCTTGCCGTACTGAGCGGCGGTACGTTCGGAGGCCATGGTGGCGCCCAGGAAGACCCCGTGCTGCCAACTGAAGGACTGGTAGACGAGCGGCGCCAGGTGCGCGCGACGGCCGCCGAAGATGATCGCCGAAATCGGCACGCCGTGGTGGTGCTCCCAGCGGAAACTGGCCGAGGGACACTGGGCGAACGGCGTGGTGAAGCGGGCATTCGGGTGGGCGCCGTAAACGGTTTTGCCGCCGGAATCGACCGTGCCGGGCTCCCAGTGGTCACCCTTCCAGTCCGTTCCGGATTCCGGGGGGTCGCCGTCCATCCCCTCCCACCAGACGGTGCGGTTCTCGCGCAGCACGACGTTGGTGAATATGGTATTGCGGCGAGTGGTGGTGATCGCGCTGGGGTTGGTCTTCGTGTTGGTGCCGGGAGCGACGCCAAAAAAGCCGGCCTCGGGATTGACCCCCCAGAGCCGGCCGTCGGTGTCGATCCGCATCCAGGCGATGTCGTCGCCGAGCGTCCAGATCCGGTAGCCCTTGCGGATGAGGCCTTCGGGCGGCACGAGCATCGCGAGGCTCGTCTTGCCGCAGGAGCTGGGGAAGGCCGCGGCCAGATACTCGATCCGCCCGCTGGGCTCCTCCACGCCGAGAATCAGCATGTGTTCGGCCAGCCAGCCCTCTCGGTGTCCCATCACGCTGCCGATGCGCAGGGCCATGCACTTCTTGCTGAGCAGGGCATTGCCGCCGTAGCCCGAGCCGACGCTCCAGATCGTGTTGTCTTCAGGAAAGTGGAGGATGAGGCGGCGCTGATCGTCGAGATCGGCCTTGCTGTGCAGGCATCTGGTGAACTCGCCGCTTTCGCCCAGACAATCGAGCACCTCGTTACCGCAGCGCACCATGATCAACATGTTGAGGACCACGTAGATGCTGTCGGTGAGCTGTACGCCGATCTTCGAGAAGACCGAGCCGATCGGTCCGAGCGAGAAGGGGATGACGTACATGGTGCGTCCGCGCATGGAGCCCTTGAGGAATTCGGCGGCTTTGCGGTATCCCTCCTCGGGAGACATCCAGTTGTTGGTCGGACCGGCGTCGCCGGAGTCGCGCGAGCAGATGTAGGTCAGGTGTTCCGTGCGGGCCACGTCGTTGCGGGCCGTGCGATGGTAATAGCAGCCGGGCAGCTTGTCCTGGTTGAGCTCGATGATTTCGCCGGTGCTGCACGCCTCGCGGCGCAGGACGTCGCGTTGTGGGTCGGTACCATCAATCCAGACGATGGCGTCGGGCTGGCAGAGGGCGGCGCAATCGTGAATCCACTTCTCGAGGCCCTGGTGTCTGCTCATCGGTGCTCCTTAGCGGTGTCACGTCCGCGTCAACCGGCCGCCAGGTCGTGTGTCGGCGGTCTCATGATGCAAAGCCAGGGCCGGATGCGGACGATCGAGCGATGCGGCGGAACCGGGGCGGTGCAGCGGCTCGTCGTCCCGCCGGTGCACCCGACCGGCCCGTCGCTCGATCCGCATTATACCCGTACCCCTCGGAGGATTCACGGTCTCGGCGCGTGACGGCGTCGTGTCAACTCTCCGGCACCAGAATCTCGGGGCTCTGCGAGGGGTTTTGCCCGCTTTCTGCGGATACTCTCATTCGTGGTTCGGATGCGTCGCCGACGCTCCGGCCTCGGATGGACGCATCCACGGAGGACCATGCAGTTCGGGGGAGCGGATCGGTGGCCGGCCGGCGATAAGTCGTGAGCGCGGCCGGTGCGGATGCGCGGTGGCGGCCGCAAAGAAGGGCAGACGACGCGGAGGTCAGGGCGTCGGGTAATCCTTGCCGTTGAGGCTGTCCACCACGGAACGCAGCCAGGTTTCGATCTGGCGGCGCATGGTCTGGACGCGTGTAGCGTCGGTCGCCGCCAGATCTCTCGCCTCCATCGGGTCATCAGTCAGATTGTAGAGCTCCCATCGGACGGCCGACTTGTTCTGCCTGTCCTGGATGCGGTGCAACTTCCACGGCCAGTCGGTCCACGCGGCGTGCCCGGGGAACGAGTCGGTGGGGTACTGCTGCCTGATCTCGCCCGCGTCGGGCCGCAGGCGCTGCGGGTCGTTGATCTCGCGGCCCTCGCGTTGAGCCGAGAGCAGCTCGGACATCCACAGGGCGCTGGGGGTCCGCACGCCGGTGCCGGGGATATCCCAGAAACCCATCGGCCGCGGGCGCGAGGTCATCTTCTCGTCGATCAACGGCACCAGGCTCACGCCGTCCAGCGGCCTCGGGTCCGCCGGCTTTGCCCCGACGAGCTCCAGCAGCGTCGGGTAGATATCAGACGTGTTGACGGGGACATTCGTGCGCCGCGGCCTGGTGATCCGTGCCGGCCACTCGAGAATCCCCGGCACGCGCAAGCCGCCCTCGTAGATCATCCCCTTGTTCCCGCGCCCGCCCGTGCGTCCGATCCGCGGCAGTCCCCCGTTGTCGCTGCAGTACCACAGGATCGTGTTCGCATGGATGTCCATGGTCCGCAGCTCGCGGCGAAGTTTCCCCACCGCCCGGTCCAGCCCGGTGATCTCGCCGTAGAAATGCCGCAGGTTCTCGGGTTGGTCGGCGTAAAACGCGGCGTCCTCCTCCAGCGCCTGGTGCGGGTTGTGCGGTGAGCCGAACCATACGACGGCCAGGAACGGCCGCTCGCCTTTCGCATGATTGCGGATGAACTCCAGCGCGGCATCGACCGTGATCATCGAGCTCTCGCCCTTCGTCTGCACGGCCACGCCTTCGCGGCTCAGGATCGGGTCGAGATCGAAGAAGTTCGGCGATGAGAGCCACTCGTCAAAGCCGCTGGCGCCCGGATTGACCGGGCTGCCTTTCTGCACGGACATGAGGTGCCACTTGCCGAAATGCCCCGTGACGTACCCCGCCTCGCGCAGCGCCTCGGCGATCGTGATCTCCTGCGGCCGCAGCGGCCGGCCCCACGAGAAGCATCCGAATCGGTTGGGATGCCGCCCGGTCATGACGCTCCCGCGCGTCGGCGAGCAAACCGGCGCGGCGGCATAGAAGCGGTCGAACCGCAGGCATTCCGCGGCCATCGCGTCGAGGTGGGGGGTCTTGAGCACCGGATGCCCGTTATAGGCGACGTCGCCCCAGCCCTGGTCGTCGGCCATGCACAGAATGATGTTCGGCCGCGCAGGTTTGTCCGCTGCCGCCGCCGGCCTGGGCACGGGTGATATCAGTGACACAACCAGGCAAACAACGTGGCCGGCCCTCATGCGCTCTCCTGTGATTGTGAATTGACAATGCGTGCGGCGCCGGTCTCACGCAGGGCTACACAAACTCGGCGTACAGCTCCTGGCTCGGCCCGGGGATGACGACGGACGAAACCAGCAGCCCCTTCTCGCGGACGACCGCCGCCCCCGCGTCCACGGCCATGCGGCAGTTCGACACCGTGCCGACCATCACCAGAAACCCTTTACCTCCCAGGGCCATCGCCAGATGAATCCGCAGCAGCGTCACATCCGCCGCCTTCGCCGCCGCGTCCGCCGCCTCCAGCACGCTGGCCGCCGAGAACGTCTCGATCAAACCGACCGCTCCCGCCTTGGGCGCGCCGAGCTGCACGCTCTGGCCCAGGGCCGGAAACACGGCCTTGTGCACGTTGGGGATCATGATGTGATCGATGATCCCGTCGGGCGCCGCCGCCAGGCCCGCGTCCATGCTCGCCTGCACGCCGGCCACGTCGCCGGTCACGAGATTCATGTACTTGCCCGAGCAGATCGTCCGGCCGAGCACGAGATCCACGTTCGCGGCCTTGAGCATCGCGTCCTGTACCAGATAACCGATGCCGACGCTCGAGAGTTCGATCATTCCAATGGCTTCACGCATGAAGGTTTCTACCTCAATCCTGCGACGGGTCCCGGTTCAGTCGGTCCCGCCTGCCGGGCGGGACCTTGACAGGGTGAGCATCTCGCCCGCGGGAGGTCCCGCCCGGCAGGCGGGGCCTACGCCTCGATCGTCACCGCATCCGTGACGGCGGTCACCTGCCCGGCGATGCTCGCATGGATCACCGCCCCGAGCTGGCCGTCGGCCGGGCGCGCGATCACGTCGCCGACGCGGACGCTGTCCCCCGGCCGGACCACCGCCTGCGCCGGCGCTCCCGCGTGCTGCTTGAGCGGGAGCACGACGCGCCGCGGAGCGTACCCCGTCTCATTCAGGTGCCCTTCGTTCTTGAACTGGAACAGCCCCAGCTTGCGGATCAGCCGTCCGATCGGCACCCGCCGGTTATCCAGATGCAGCCGCGCCCGGTCCGGATTGGCCTGCGTTTCCCACCGCCGGCCTTCCTTCGCCAGCGTCCGCTTGTTCGTCGTGCACACGTTCTTGGGGTCCAGGTCCTCCGGGCAGGCGATCATCGTGCACAGGTTGCACTCGCAGCAGAACTGCGTGCCGATCACGTTGACCTCGCCCGCCTGGTTGAAGCCCAGCGAGCGCATGGCCTTGTGGGGCTCGATCGGATGCCCGAGCAGATACCGCGGGCAGAAGTCGGTGCAGAACATACACTGATCGCATGCGGCCGCCCCGATCCGCGAAATCGCCTGCCAACTCTTCGAGTATCGGTCGATCAGCATGTGGTCGCGCGGCAGCACGATGAGCCCGCCGGTCGTCTTGGTGACCGGCTCTTCGAGGCTGCCCGCCAGCCGTCCCATCATCACGCCGCCGACCAGCACCGCGGGATTCGGGACCGTCGCCCCGCCGGCCAGCTCGATCGCCTCGCGGAACGTGATGCCCACCGGCACGTCGAGCGTCACCGGCTGATTCACCGCGCCGGCCACGGTGAAAAACTTGCGCGTCACCGGCTGCCCGCGGGCGATGTTGAGGGCCGTCTCGACGTTGAGCACGACCGCCCCGACGGCCAGCGGGATCTTACCGGGCGGGATGATCCGCCCCGTCACGTCATAGACCAGGATGAACTCGTCCCCCGTCGGGTAGCTGTCGGTCAGCTCGGCGATACGCATACCGGGCGTGAGCTTCGGCCGCAGCGCATCGATCACATCGTGGTACTTGCCCTTGATCCCGATGACCGCCTCGCGGGCCCCCACGCACTCGCCGGCGATCCGCAGCCCGGCGAGCATCTCGTCGCCGTAGACCCGCATGATCTCCTTGTCCTTGTGGAGCAGCGGTTCACACTCGGCGCCGTTGAGGATGACGATCTCGGCTTTGGCGCGCAGCTTGACGTGGGCGGGAAACCCCGCGCCGCCGGCGCCGACCACGCCGCACGATTCGATCGACTGCAATGAAGCGGGTTGGACACTCATATCGTTCAAAACTCAGATGCGGACGAGCCGCAGACGCAGGAAAGTTAACCGACTCGGGGAAAACTCGCCAGCACCAAACCCGTCCTGTTGCTCTGGGGAATGGGCGGCCTTGGGACTTCGAGCATCGCAACCACGCACGCGCGTGCGTCGTCGTGGTGGGGTACTGGCTCCATCATGCGGAGCAGACGGGTGAGTGGTGCGAGGCGCCGAGAGCCGTCGAGTTCTGATCCTCGGCCATCACCGATGTCGGTCGTCACCTCACCAGGCGTCGGCGGCGCCAGCCGGCGAACATGAGGCATACCAGAGACGACATCAGCGACTGGGCGGCGCCCCGGCCGCATTGGGGCAGGAACGTGGGAGTGCCCTGGTCAGAGCCCTGCTGGTTTGCGCCGTTGCCGGTGGAACCGCCGGTGTTGTCGGTCGATCCGCCGGGCGGTGGGGTCTGGCCGGAGGGCGGCGGCGCGGGTTCGCACACGTCGCCGATTCCGTCGCCGTCTGAATCCTTCTGGTCCGCATTGGCCGCGGCCGGGCAGTTGTCACACGCGTTGCCGAGGCCGTCGCCGTCGCTGTCGACCTGGCCGAGATTGGACGCCATCGGACAGTTGTCGCACGCGTTGCCCAGGCCGTCCCCGTCGGAGTCGAGCTGGTCGGGGTTCGCGACTGACAGGCAATTGTCGGCCGAGTCGCCGATGCCGTCACCGTCGGTGTCAGCCTGGTCGGGGTTGAACACCTGCGGCGCGTTGTCGCACACGTTGCCGACGCCGTCCGCGTCGGTGTCGGCCTGGTTGATGTTCGCGGCGCCGGAGCAATTGTCGCACGCGTCGCCAAGGCCGTCCTGGTCACGGTCGGCTTGATCGGGATTGGCGATGGCCGGGCAATTGTCGCAGGCATTGCCGGTGCCGTCGCCGTCGGAATCGGTCTGATCTGCATTTGCAGCCTGGGGGCAGTTGTCCTGGCCATCGATGAGGCCGTCGCCGTCGGTGTCAGTCGGCGGGGGGAGTGGAGGCGAGGGCGGCGAAGCCAGCGAGAGCGTCACGGGCATCTCAATGGGCGGGTACCCGGGGTCGGCCGGCAGGAGCTTGATCTTGCCGAGCATCGGGCCGACCTGGGTAAGACCGGTGATGTCGAAAGATACCACATGCTGCGTTCCGGTGGCCGGGTCGTCGACGGTGCCGGCCGCGTCGGAAATCGCCGAAACAAACGCCGGAGTACCCTCGAAAGAGAGCGTGTAGGAGCCTCTGCCGTGACTCACGGTGATCGTCTTGTCTGGCGGGTTGGGTCCGCCGACAACGGCCGTCGCCGCGAGGAACGACGGCGTGAACACGTACCCGCACGGTGTTGCGGTGACGCTGTCATCGTCGCAGCAGTCGCCGACTCCGTCGCCGGTCGCATCCATCTGATCCGGATTGAACGTGAACCGGCAGTTATCGGAAACGGCCGGCACGCCATCCTGGTCGTCGTCGCTGTCGGGTGATACGAGCTGCAGGCGGGCCGCATCGGAGGTGCCCGTCCCGACCCGGTTGGTGACCGCGCAGCGGTAGTCTCCGGCCTCCGAGCCCGCGGCCGCCGTGATGGTCAACGTTGCGGTCTGGGCACCGTTGATGGCACCGCCATCGACCAGATCGATGCCGTCGCGCTGCCATTGAAAGGTGAGCGGCAGGAGGCCCTGGGCCTCGATGGAGAACACCGCGTTTTCACCCAGCAGGATCGTCTGGCCGACGGGCTGTTTGGTGATCGCCGGCGGCACGCACAGCAGCGGCGAGATCCTGCAGACCTTTTCCTGGAACTGATCGTCGAAGCGCTGCTGGAGCTGTGCCCGCAGCGTGGGGTCGCTGGTGACGATGATCATCCGGGTCAGGTCGGTCCAACCCAGGTTCACCTGCAGCCTGCTGCCTGCGACCTGCGTACTCACGTCGCTGGTCCCGAGCGCGGATACCTCGAACACCGTCGCGGAGGGCATCCAGGCGGGCAGATCGACGCTGAGGCTCGCATCCATGAACGGGATGTAGTGGCAGCCCGCCTCGTCGTTGGCGTATTCGTCATGGACCGCGAGCAGGACGATGGTGTCGAGGCCGGCAACGAGCGCGCGGGCCCAGAGGCCGGGGCTGGCCTGAACGTCCAGCGCCGCAGGGCAGCTCCGGGACAGGACGGGGCTGGCTGTGCGGACCTCGGCTCCGAGCAGGCCGATCTCTCTCCAGAGGTTGAGGGCGCCGCTGTCTCCGCGGATGGGGCCGGCACCGACGCCGTTCGCGGGCTTTCCGGGGATATACCACCAGTAAGAGATCCCCTTGGCGCCGCCGGCGAGGGCGTAATACACCTCGATCCGCTTCGACTCTGCCGTCGGGAAGGGAAAACGTCGGCCGGTCGGATCCACGTACTGAACGGAATACAGCACGATGTGGAGCGGGTTGGGTTCGCTGCTCGACTGGGCGAGCTGGGCAACGGCGTAGATGTACGTCGCCTTGCTGTAGAGCGGGATCCGCTGCGGGTTGTTCCAGAGAGCCTCGCGGAGTCGGGCCTGATAGTACGGGTCCGACATGAGAACGTCGGGGACCTGACCATAGTTGTACCAGTTGTAGGGCTTGTAGGTCATGTCCAGGTTGAGGGCGGTCGGGACGGCGGGCTCGGCGACGCGGAAAGCGTCTCCCTCCTGCACGCACGAGAGGGCGAGTGAACCGACCTTCTTGTTTTCGGGCAGGCCGGTCACGCGGGAGTCGGCCGCGTCCGGTTCGTCGCGGATGAACATCATGCGCGGGTCCAGCACGGCCCATTTCTGGACTTCATCGATGACGAAGCCGAGGCCGCGCTGGGCGGCGAAGAGTTGGCCCTCGGTGGTCTTGAGGTAGCTCTGCACGGCCGCCGAGCCGAGAGTGACCACCTGGGTGTTGATGTTGTGGTCGGTGACTTCGGTGATGTAGTCGCGCGCGGTCTGGACGTCGCCTTCGTCGCCGGGCGCGGCGCCCCACATGCCGTAGACGAACTCGTTGTCGTGAGCGCGCACTCCGGCGGAGGCCATCCGGCCGTCGGCGTAGACACCCTGGAACACATGAAACGAGTTCAGGTCCAGGGGTTGGGTCAGGTGTAGCACGGAGACACTGACGCCCACAGAGGGGTCATTGCCGGTCATTGTGGCGGCGGTGACATCGATGCCGTCCAGCAGAATCGTGACGGGCGCGAGGCCGGCGGGATTGCTCCGCCAGTAGAGATAAACGGTGGCCAGGTCGCTTGAGAAGCCTGCCCCGGCGACGCGCGGCTGGTTCGCGTCGATCGGCACCGTCGTGGGCAGCGTGCCCTCGGAGTGGACGATGGAGACATCCACAGTCGGCGTTAGGGGAATCTGGCGGAGCCGCACCATCACCTGGGCGGTCGAGCCCGGTTCGAGGGTCGGCGGGTCGGTCTTCCACCAGACGGGCTCGCCTGCCTCGAGCAGCGTCTGGAGCTGCGCCGGAGTGAGCGACGCGAAATAGATGCTGGCGGGGTGGCGCTTGGCGACCTGTTCCTGGATGACCAGCGAATCCTTCAGGCTCAAGCCGGCCAGGGTCATGTCCCGGACGGTTACCGGCGCGGGACCGTCGTTGCGGATGAACACATGGAGTGAGGCGCCCAGCGGGCTGCTGGGACTACAGGGGCCGGGGAATTGGGACTCGTGCCAGAAGCATTCGTGCTCGGGGAAGGCGGTGTCAGCCCGGTATTGGACGCCCAGCAGTGTGACCTGGCCGATCGCCTTCGGGCTGGCCAGGCTGGACGCGAGGATGCAGAGGCACAAGAGAGAGGTATAGATACTGCGGATCATGGTGCTTCAACCCCGCCGCCGAAGCGGCTTCTCAGATACTCCCGGAGCGGACAGGACGGGAAGTGGAGGCGTGACTGCCTCCAACCCCTGTGCACGGGTAGTCGGTCAAGATCGTCGGCTTCCATTTTACCAACGGTCGGTCCGGAACGCACCTGTCCCCCATTCAGCCATCTGCCACACGGAAAACATCGCCACGACCCTCCGGGGGCTTTTCAGGGTGGAACCGGGGTGGCTCGATCACATCCAGACGCCCGAGAACACGAGCAGCAACGCCACGACGATCACAAAGAAGAGGCCCCACCAGAATACGACGCTGCTGTACCAGCGTTGGCCGAGGTCGCCGCCGATGTTCAGACGCCGCCAGTTGAACGTGAGGTCGTCGGTCACCTGTTTCGGCGCGGGCGGAGGAGTCAGGAGGCTCACGACAACGCAGAGCACCGTGCAGAAGGCCCAGTTGAACGTGGCCTGCATCATGAACGGCTTGGCCCACGAAGGGCACCACGGCGCCAACTGGGCACAGAGCTTGAGCAGAATGCCGAAGATGAAGCCCGCGACGACGGCGGTGGTGGCGCCGGCGGCGTTGATTCGCTTGAAGAGAATGCCCAGGAGGAAGACCGCGGCGAAGGGCGGCGCGAAGAACGCGTAAAGCTCCTGGATGTAGCCGAACAGGCTCCCGCCGAGGCGATTGATGAAGCCGCCCAGCACGATCGCGATGATCAGCACGATCACGGTCGACCAGATGCCGACGCGGACGAGTTGACGTTCGGTCGCGCCGGGATGGATCCAGCGCTTGTACATGTCGAGCGTGATGATCGTCGCCGTAGAATTGAGCACCGAGTTGACCGTCGACTGAATCGCGCCGAAGAGCGCTGCGAGGAAGATGCCCCGCAGCCCGATGGGCACGATCGTCTGGAGCATGTGCACGTACCCGCGATCGGCCTGTGGCTTGATCTGGTCCCAGGGCAGCAGCATCGTCTCCGGATAGCGGGCGAACAGGATGAGCCCCGGCAGCACCACGATGACCGGCATGAGGATCTTGAGAAAGCCGGCCATGACGATGCCCATGCGGGCGTGATACATGCTCCGGGCCCCCAGCACCCGCTGGATCATGAACTGATTGATGACGTTGTACCAGATGCCGATCGAAAAGGTGTCGAACACAAGAGACGGCCACGGGGCCAGCTCGTGCGTGACCGGCTGGAAGACGGAGAGGCGGTTGTAGCCGGTGGTTGCCGTGTGGAGGATGTGCGGGGCAGTGGCCTTGACCGCCTCGGCCCACTGGCCGCTGTGGGCCTGGTTCCTGTCGAGCATGACGCGGAAGCCGGCGACGATCGAGTGGCTGTCCCCCGAAAGCATGTCCAGGCCCAGGATGGTGACCATGAGCCCGCCGGCGATCATGACAATGAGCATGAAGAAGTCGGTCCAGGCGACGCTGCTGAGCCCGCCGTAAATCGCCCACCCGCCGGCCACCACGCCCAGAAGGATGATCGCAATCCAGAGCTCGCCCTGGACGAGCTGTGCCTGAGTCCACTCGCCGCCGAGGGTGTACTGGATGGCCCGGCCGATGGAATCTCCAAAGAGGCTCTGGACGGCAATCGCGCCGCCGTAAAGCACCGCCGCCAGGAAGGCTACGACGTTGGTGATGACGGTGACCACCGCGAAGAACTGACGCAGGAAATGATTGAACCGCCGCTCCATGTACTCCGGGGTTGTGAACACCTTCGAGATGAGAAGGAAAGGGATGAAGAACCAGATGAGAAGGCTGAACGCCCAGATGTTGCCCCACTCCCACATGGCGACGCAGATGCCGTAGACGAAGGCGGCGCCGATCATGCCGATGAAATGCTCGCTGCTGATATTGGAGGCGATGAAGGAACCGCCGACGACGTACCAGGGCAGGGTGCGCCCCGCGAGGAAGTAGTCATCGGAGGTGGCATGCTCGCGACGGCCGGCGATGTAGCCGACGATCGAAATCACCACGAAATAGCCGATGAAGGCCAGCAGGTCCCAGAAGCCCAGCGAGAAGTTTTCCATGCCGCTCATGCCGGAACCCCGGGCCGGGCCAGCATGTCTCCGAGCGTACGCCGGCAGGTGTCGATCAGCAGGGAGAGCGATCCGCGGTCGAAGGGCGATTGCCAGACCTGGTAGATATCCTGATCGTAGAGTTCCGGCGGGCTCATGTAGCTGCTCTGGCCGTTCACGAGGTTCATGACGACGACGGCGTGATCGGGGAAAGCCGCCCGCAGGGCCATCTGAAAGTCGGAGTAGGGTTCGTTCGGCTGGCCGACCAGGAAGGTGTCGCCGATGCGCCAGATCCATGCGGGCTGGGCCCAGGTGGGGCCGCTGCCCAGAGAGCGGACGATCCGCAGCTTGCGCTGGAGGCGCTCGGCCATCGTGCGATCGGTGGAGGAGGCGAGCTCGCTCTCGAGCTGCTCGGCTGAGGGGAGTTTCTGGAGGGGAAAGTCGATCGTGAGCTCCCGGGCTTCGAGAGCCCTGGGGGGCTCGAAGTGCCGGCGGGCCCACGTGGCCAGCGGTGCGCCGGATTCGACCACTCCGGTGTAATGCAGGGCGGTGGCCGGGGGGAGCATCGTCTGCAGCGTGCTGACGACGGCAAATCCCAGTTGCCGGCCGTTCGCGTCGGCGATGGCCGTGTCGCCGAGGTATTGTTCGCGGGGGGAAAGCTCACCCGAGGCACCCTGGAAGAACACGCACGGTGCTCCTCCCGTGTGTGACTCCACGACCTCACGCATGGCTCCCACGTAGTCCGGTGAAATCAGGCGGTTGTCCCAGGCCAGGGTCGTCGGATGGCAGGCGTAGTTGACGAGGGTCGCCAGGATCGGGCGGTCTTTCAAACCCTGGCCGTCCACGGGCGTGATACGCCCCACGAGCAGCGTATCATCCGCGGGTTTGCACGGATTGTAGCCGCAGGCAATGCGCGGCCGCTGTGGATCCGGCAGATCGCGGTTGGTGGCCAGGCTGCATCGACCGGTCGCCCAGGTCAGGACCGCCGGTCGGGCCGTGGCCAGCGCTTCGCGGCCGGCTTCGATCACGCAGGCGGCGAGGCGGTCGAGGTACGTGCCGATGAGGTGTCCGCCGGGCCGGTCCGCGTCCTTCCGGGAGAGCGAGCACGCGGCGTGCGTGTGCGTCAGGCCGAGCATGATGCGCGGCGACTCGAGCTGGAACGCCTCGCGGACGGCGGCGCGGAGCTGCCGCTCGTCATCGTCGTCGCGCCACCATCCGCCGTCGATCGAACCGAGCAGCAGCGGCGGTTCCTGCGCTGAGCTCTGGAAGCTCACCACGGTGAGGCTCAGCGGCCGATGGACGCCCTCGGCGACGTCATGTCGGGCCGCGCCCCAGTCGCGGTTGTAGATCCCCACGGGCGGGGTGATGTCGCGTCGGGCGACGCCAATCAGGGCCGCCGCGGAAGGAGGGATCACATCTGGCAGATCGGACCGCATCGCGGAGTCCTCCCGTTATCAGATGGCTGCTGCACGGCAGGTAGTTTAGAGCCCACGGGGAATATGTATAGCGGTGCCGCCGTTCCGTCGCGGGATTCCAGCGATGCCCGCCGTCCAGCCGCACGCGAGGATCGGGCGGTTCTTTCGGGCTCGAAGGAAATCCGCGGCCGCGCTATGTTTTCCGGGCGAATTCGGATATCCTCTGGGCTTACGTTCGTTCCCATCGTTGGTTCAAGCAGGAGTGCTGACCGTGAGTCGATTTACCCGACGTCAGTTCCTTGAAGATTCCTTATTTGCCGCGACGGTCGCCGCCTTCGGGCCCGGCCTGGAGTCCAGGGTCCGCGCCGAGGAGCCGGCCGCGGGCAGGAAGGTCGGGGCGAACGACCAGATCCGGATTGCCTGCATCGGTTTCAACGGGCAGGGCAAGGGCCATATCGGCGCCTACTCCGGGATGAAGGACGTAACGATCGCCATGCTCTGCGACGTGGACCGGGATGTCTGGCCCAAGGGCCTCGAGATCATTGAAAAGCGCGGCAAGAAGGCCCCGCCGTGCGCTCAGGATCTGCGTCGCGTGCTGGATGACAAATCCATCGACGCGGTCTCCATCGCGACGCCCAATCACTGGCACGCGCTGGCCGCGGTGTGGGCGATGCAAGCGGGCAAGGACGTCTACGTCGAGAAGCCGGTCAGCCACAATGTGGTCGAGGGTCGGCGCATGGTGGAGGCCGCCCGCAAATATGGAAAGATCTGTCAGACCGGAACCCAGTGCCGCTCGATGAAGGGAACGATCGAAGCGATCCGGTACGTTCACGAGGGCAAAATCGGCAAGCTGCTGGTCTCGCGCGGGCTGTGCTACAAACGGCGGGACAGCATCGGCCTGTGCGGTGGTCCGCAGCCCGTGCCTCCATCCATTGATTACGATCTCTGGAGCGGGCCGGCTCCGCTCAAGCCGCCGCACCGCAAGACATCACGCGGCACCGTTCATTATGACTGGCACTGGTTCTGGGATTACGGCAATGGCGACCTGGGTAACCAGGGCATCCATCAGATGGATCTCGCGCGGTGGGCCACCAGAAAAGACCACCTTCCCGCCAGCGTGTTCGCCTTCGGCGGACGCCTGGGCTACAAGGACGACGGCGAGACGCCGAACACCGAAATGGCGTTCATGGACTACGGCGACGTGCAGTTGATCTTCGAGACGCGAGGCCTGGAGACGCAGGACTACAAGGGCGCCAAGGTTGGAAATGTGTTCCACGGCACGGACGGGTACGTCGTGCTCACCTCTTACACGAAGGGCGCGGCATTCGACAAAGACGGCAAGCTGGTCGAGAAGTTCGAGGGGGGCGGCGACCACCACCGCAACTTCATTGACGCCGTTCGCAGTCGCAGACACACCGACCTGAAGGCAGACGTTCTGGAAGGGCATCTCTCCAGCGCCCTGTGCCACCTGGCAAACATCTCCTACCGTGTGGGCAGCGAGGTGCCTTTCAGCAGGCAGAACAAGGCGTTCGGCGACAACAAGGAAGCGTACGAGACCTTCGAGCGGACCTGCGAGCATCTCAAACAGAACCAGGTCGCCCTCGACAGCGAGAAGTACCGGCTGGGCAGGAAACTCGTCATCGATGCCAGGAAGGAAAGGTTCGTCGATGATGCCGAGGCCAATGCGCTTCTCACCCGCGAGTATCGCGAACCGTTCGTGCTTCCGCAGATCGGGCCGGCCGGTACCGCCGGGCTGGGCAGGTCGTGATCGGCCGGCGATGCTGAACAGGGCCGTTCATCGCGCCGTACCTGTTCTGTGCGCACTGGTTCTTGCGGGACCCGTCCTGAGCGAGCGGTCATTGGCGGCGCCGGTGGCCGAGGACCGGCCGTTTCGCCAGAAGCGCGCGGTTGTCTACCGCAACGAAGTGGACCTGCAGGGCTGTCAACTCCGCACCGTTCGCGTCGATCGCGACGGCAAAGTACTCATCAACACGGACAAGGGTCTCCTCAAGGGGTACGACGGGCGGCTGCTGGTTTACCGCGAGCTGGCCGGCCTTGCGAAGCTGGATCACTTTGATCTGGAACTGCTCGGGGGCAAATTCGTATTCCTCACCAACAAGATGCTGCTCCCGCTGCACGGCGCGGGGGTGGACTACCTCGATAACACGCAGAACCGCTGCACGCGCGTGGCAGCGGCCGGACCCGGACACTACCTGCTGCTCTCTTCCGAGAGAATCATCGAGCGGAGAGGCGCGGAGGCACATGAGCAGCCTAATGATGGATTCTCAGATGTTCTGTTTGACCATCACAGTGAATCCTTCGTGTGTCATGGACCTCACCGCCTGGCCCGGCTGCGCGGTGGGGTTCTGACGCCGCTTCCGGCGCCGCCCGCAACGATCACAGGCGTGGCCGCAGTCACGAAGGATCAGCTCGCGGTCGCCACCGACCAGGGCCTGTTCGCGGTCACGCCCGAGTCTGCCACGGCGCTGCCGCGGCCTCTGCCCTGGCCCGAGCTGACCTGCGTGGCCTGCGATCGCGAGGGGCGGTTGTGGATGGGTTCGAACCGCGGCGCATTCAGTCTGGACGCGGCGGGCCACGTGAACTACTACGCGGGTCGGCGGTGGCTCCCGGATGACCGGGTGATCGATATCCATGCCGACGCGGGCGGCGATGCGTACGTCCTCACGGCCGGCGGGCTGTCCCGCCTGGAGTTCCCGTTGATGACGCTCGCGGACAAGGCGGCCGTCCATCTTCGCAGCGCCCGGCGAAACCACATCCGGTACGGCTTCATCTCGGATTGCGAATTGATCGGCGGCGACGAAGCGACGGCCTTCCTCCACGACAACGACAACGACGGCCTCTGGTCGGCGATGTATCTGGCCGCGGAATCGTTCCGTTACGCCGTCACGGAAGCCGTGGATGCCCGCGAAAACGCCCGCGATGGTTTCGACGCCATGGAGCGGCTGGTGACCATCACCGGGATCCCCGGCTTCGAGGCTCGGGCCATCGAGCTGGATGGCTTCAAGGTGTCCGATCCGGCCTGCTGGCGGACACGGCCGCAGCGCGATTTCGAATGGAAGGGCACCACGTCGAGCGATGAGATCGTCGGGAGTCTGTTCTTTCATTCCATCTTCTACGACACCGTGGCGAAAGACGATCCGGCGCTGCGCCGGCGGGTATCGTCGCTGGTAGCCTCCATCGTCGATCACATCCTGGATCACGATCTCTATCTGGTGGACATCGACGGCAGGCCGACCCGGTGGGGGCGCTGGAATCCCGAGTACGTCAACACGGTCCGGATCGGCGGCGATCGCCGGCTCAACTCCGTGGAGATCCTCTCGTTTCTGCAGCTCGCCTGGCACGTGACACGCCACGAGAAGTACAAGCAGGCCTTCTACCGGCTCGTCCGGGACCACGGGTACGCGGAAAACACGGTCAAGTACCTGCCCGATCCGATGGGCGACTGGAACCATTCCGACGACGAGCTGTACTGGCTCAGCTACTACAACCTGCTCAAGCACTGCTTTGACGATGATCTGCGCAAGATGTTTCTCCAGAGCGCCCGCGAGCACATCGAGACCTGCCGGCGCAAGAAGAATCCCCTGTGGAACTTCATCTTCGGCGCGGTGACCGGCGATCCGTTCGACCTGGAGGGCAGCGTCTGGACGCTGCGCGAGTATCCGCTCGACAACCGCAACTGGCGGATGCAGAACTCCCATCGCAAGGACATCCAGCTCGACCGGCGTTACGCCACCGGGCCCGAGACCGATCCGGTTCTCTCCCCGGCCGAGCGGCCCATCCACAAGTGGAACACCAGCGAAATGGTCCCCGACGGCGGCGGCGACGGCAACTCGCCCGAATCCGGCGCCGAGTACCTGCTGCCGTACTGGATGGGGCGATATTACGGCTTCATATCCGCAGAACTCAGGCCGTAGATCCGGGCGTTCCTGAGATGAAACCGCAGGTGCACGGGCCGGCCGGCAAGCGCGGCAGTATCTGAGTGCCAACTGAGCCGCAGTGCCTCGCCATCTCCGATCCATCCGCAGGCGCCGCGGTCAAAGACCTCGATCTCTCTGCCATCCCCGTCGAGCACCTCGACCTCGATCAGGCCCTCACGGCTGTCCGCGTTCAGCAGCAGGGGAGTGGGCGGCATGTTGAATGGCGGCGTGCAGAAGCTGCCCGTGCCTTTCGTGCCGCACGAGGCCAGGCCGTTCTTTCGTGATTCGAGAAGAACCAGCTTTCGCTCGTGGTGCGCGGCCAGCCACCACTTGCCGTCATGCTCGAACGGGTCGACATAGCTCCACGCCCCCATGTCGGTACCGCGGTACGGGCGTGCCCAGCGGACGCCGTCATCGCTGAAGATCAACTCATGACGCAGAATGGCACTGTGTTGATTGGGCTTCTCAGGGTCGGCGTAATACTTCATGACCAGGCCGACAAAGCGGCCAGCGCAGCGAAACACCTTGAGCAGATAGAACTCGGTCTCCGGGGCGTCCTGCTCATCCGGGCGCAGGATTGTTTCCTGAGGTGTCCAGCTCTTGAGGTCCTTGCTGCGGCGCAGCGCGATGACGCGGCGCTTTCCCGGCAGATTGTCCACATAGGGCTTGTCGGGCCAGTCCTCAAGCCGGGTCTGGTATAGCAGGTACTCACCGCTGCGTGGGTCGCGCACCAGCGTGAATGCATCGTTGTGCTCGGTAAAGACGGCTCGCTGCTCGTCTTTCGTCCAGTGGAGCCCGTCGTCCGATGTTGCCAGCAGGGCGCCGGCGTCGCCCTGAGCCGGCTGGTCCCAGTAGAGCAGGCGGTAACCGTCTGCGTCGGATGCAATCTGGAAGACGTTGAAGCCGCCCCACGTGGGGGTGTGCGGGGAACGCTGGAGAACCACATTGGCGGGGCCGCCCCACGGAGTTGGAAACGCTCGCAGGTCGGGCAGGAGAAAATCGCGCCCGCGCAGAACCCCGACGCACCAGGTGCGCTGATCGGCGGTATGGGGCAGCTTTTTTTCAACCCGCTGGTAATAAATGCGCACATCCTGGCCGACGCGGAGGACGTCGGTCGGCATGTACCAGAGAGAATCGTGTTTCTCATCGGGTGCGAGCAGAACGCGGGCACGGTCGGGACTGAAGGGGTGGGCCTCGAAGGTCACGTCGTGCGGCTCCCGGACATCCTGCGCCTGCCAGAAGACCAGGGGCAGGGTGCGAGGACCGGCCGTCGCTTCAGCGAGCAGCAGGGCGTGGGCAAGGGCCAAGGTGAGAAAGTGAGAAAGTGCAACGGTGGGAACGTGAGAAAGTGCGAACGTGCGAAAGCAAAAAGGGACTCTGACTGACATGGCGAGTGGCGAGATCCCGTGGGCATCTACATAACGTGTCATTCTCCACACTCCCCTGGCGCGTTCATCCCGAAACCGTGCCGGCTTGTCATCACCGCGGACATGGTGTGCTCACACGTGTATGACGGATGGCCGGTCGTGGGTGTTCCACTATACCTCCGGCTTCCGGTGTCCTCATGCGTCTATGACTGATGGACTGCAATCCCGCTGATGCTGGATTGCTTTCTCACCTTCGCACCTTCTCACTTTTTCACTCCTCCTGACGCAGGCAGCGCGAGGGTGCAGCGCGCGATTTCGGCGCGATGGTGACGGAAGAGCGCAGCGTCGGCGGGCGTGTGCCAGATGCGGCGATCGCCCTCGCGGAGGAAGTCGCGGCTTTCGATGAATGCTTCGTCGGAGAGCTCCAGAACATCGGTCTTTGCGATTCGCAGCACGCGCTCGGCCTGGGCGACGAGATCCGCATCGGCTCCTCGATCGCGACTTGCCCGGATGCGCTCTTCCAGCAGGGTGATGGCCGCGACGTCTTCGAGCCCGTCGCGAACCGCCTCCCAGCGCACGCTGGGAACCGGCTCAGCGCCGGGATAAACGAGCGCATACTCATCTTTGAGCTTGGGGTCCGCCTTCCAGAGGTCCGCCTGGGTCTGGCTGTGCGTCCAGAAGCCGATGCCCTCGAGGCCGAAGTACTTTGCCCGCCACGCGTTGGCCCGGTTGTAGCGCAGCGGCGAGAGCGATTTGACCTGCCCGACGCACTCATACGACCAGACCGTCTTGCCGGAATCCATGATGCGGCGGATGCGCGGATCCTGAGCGAGCAGGCCCGACACGAGACGCATATTGGGGCACCAGATGTCGATGAACGGCTCGATTCGCTCGAAATCCTTCCACGAAATCGTCGGGACGGGGTCGGTGTAGATGCGGAACTTCGGATCGGCCTCGCGCAGCAGTTTTCCAGCGCTGATCAGCTCCTCGACGCTCTTGCCGTAGTCGAGGCCGGGCTCGTCCACAGGATAGAAGGCGTAATTCGCATAGGACAGGCCGCCGGCGTGCAGGTGGTCGCGCAGGGCATGCAGGTAGCTGACTTCTGCGCGCCGCCTGGCTTCCTCCGGCGGGGGAGACGCGAACTTGAGATTCGGATGGCCCAGGTGCAGAAGAATCGTCCCCCGGCCGCGCAGGCGGTCCAGTTCGACGTCCAGAGACGACCAATCGACGGTCAATCGGCCTGATTCGTCCACCTGGCCTTCGGGGATGCCGGCGCCGCGGGGGAAAACGTTCACGCCGTGGCGGCTCATGTCTTCGAGTGCGGGCTGAGCCGTGGTGAACCAGCGATTCGGCACGTAATCCCACGTGCACAGGCTCAGCGGCAGCGGCGTCGGCAACTCGAGGTCGAGCACTTCGATCAGCAGGTCCAGCACCGGCGGGGCAGCGATGCCTTCGGGGGGGGTGACGCGGATGGCGCCGCGATATTGCCCGGGCTGGGCGCCGCGGGTATCGACACTCACCCAGGTTTTGACCGCCCGATGGGGTGGCACAGTGACTGTACCCGTTTTATCCAGCAAAGGGAGGGCATCGGCGGCCGTTTCGCCGTTCAGGGTCGGCGTGGAGACAACCTGGCGGAGCGTGATCGTGCCAGTGAACGGTGTGCCGTCCGGCGCGACCGGCGCATCGAACCGAATGCTCACCTCAGCGGGCCGGTCGTGTGAAGAGGCGATGATGAAAGCGCCCTGGTCCGCCTCGCCTCGGTAGAGCCCGCGAATGATGACCGCACTGTCCGTTTCACCCGTGGTCTCATCGCGGGATGGCGAGAGTCGATCGTCACGGAACCACCCATACGGATCCGTCGGCCAGACACGCAGGTTTGAACCCCGCTCGGCGACGGGGGAGGCAGCATTCTGAAAAGGCGGCGCCCAGACAACCTGAGCGAGGACGCCCCCGGCCGCGTCGCGAATGGCCGCCCGAATGGGTACTTTGTCGTTGCCCGCCAGCCTGGGCACGGGGATGTCAAACGAAGAAGCGGCTGTCAGACGGCCCTGAATCCGCGAGCCCTTCTCGGCGTGGTCGACGGAGACGGCGGCGCTGATGAACGCCCCATTGGGATTGCTCACCCGCACGGCGGCCGGCTGATCCTCGTTTTCGCCCAGGATGGGCATCACCTGCACCTGGCCGGGTTCTCTGGCGTGAGGGTAGGGCCAGACCCGCGGGCCGGGACGAAGCCGGTAGGCCAGGAGCGAGGCGGTCGTGACCAGAATTCCGTCGCGCCCGGCGGACGCATCGCGAATGGCCACCGGCGAAGCGGCCGGCAGGCCGTTGACGCGGACATCGTCCACCAGTTGCCCGTGGTGATCGAAGGCATGAATGTGCTGGCGGTAGGTGGACAGAACGATTTCCGGATGGCGATCGCCGTTGACGTCGATCAGCAGCGGCGTGGCTCGACCCTTGGAGCGGTACTCATGCGTCCAGATGCGCCGCCCGGCGTCGTCCAGCGCATGCAGGTTGCCCCACAACCCCGTGCACAGGATCCAGGGCGTGCTGCCGCCGTGCCCGCGGAGGGCGATCGACATATCGATCTGATCACCGACCTCGGTTTTCCAGAGGACTTCACCGTCCAGCCGCAGGCCAAAAAGCGAACCCGCCCCCGCCCCGCAGACGATCAGATCGATGTCCGGGGTGAACATGACTTCCGCACGGCTCCTGATCTCGCCGCCCAGGTCACGTTTCCACAGGAGGTTGCCGGCCGGGTCGATGGCGTGCAGTGCCGTCCCGGCGCTCACGAGCAGGGCGGGTGAATCCGGCTTGAGCGGAGCGGCCTGCGGCGGTGCGCGGCACGGCCCGGCCTCGAGGTTCTTCTGCCAGGCGATCGAGCCATCCTGCTTCAGCAGGGTGACCGTTCCACTTTCATCTGCATAGCAGTAGGCCAGCTCCCCCTCCCACGGCACGGCCGCCGGCAAGCAGCGGCCCCAGACGGTGGTGCCCGGCAGTTGGTACTTCCATACGACGCGGTACTCTCGATCCAGCCCGAGGATCAGCCCCTCGACGCTGCCCACGAGCAACCGCGCGGCCCTTCGCCCCGGCGTGAGTGTGGCGGTCGTGGTCCATCGCCCCGGTGGGAGTTGCGCAACGAGCCCGTCTTCGCCGGAGCCGATGGCCGATCCGTCGATCCTCCAGGCAAGAACCTGCCCGCCGCGATTGACCGCCAGAATCTCGCTGGTGCCGTCACCTTCCAGATCGGCCACGAGCGGGGCGGTCTCGACGGGCCACTGGCCGGTCGTACGCACCCACTCGATCTCCATCGCATGGGCCGTCGGGACGCACGCGAGCAGCACGGCGGCGGTTCTGAGGCCGCAAACGGGAGTCGACGTCATGGTTCATGTCCTCCGCATCAGGAAGCGGCATGTCGCCGCAATCAGGCATCGGGCCCCCTGGATTCATGAAGCGGTTCGATGGCCACTCTTCTCACGACGCTTCAAATCCGGCTTCCGCTCGATGCGCGCGATCTTCTTGACGAGATGGTCGGGAATCGGCAGCGCCTTCTCCGCCTCATAGTCCATCCAGACGCAGACGGCCGTGCCATCCGCCACGATCTCGTCGTCCGCCGCATTCCGGAGAACATGCGCGAAGGAGATCGAGCGGTTGCCGATCGCCGTGACATTCGCGGAGGCGATCAGGGTCGCCGGATATCGCACTTGCCGGCGGAAGTTGATGTGTGCGGAGACCAGGCCCGGCCCCGTGGTCTCACATCGTCGATCAAGATCGACGCCCATGGCCTGGAGATAGGCGATGCGCGTCGATTCAAAGTAGCGAAAGTACATCGTGTTGTTGACGTGGTTGAGGGCGTCCATGTCGCCCCAGCGGACAGGAATCGTGACGCGGACTCCCCGGGACGATCGGGCGGCTGAGCGCCGGCGGGCCATACGTGCTCCTTTGACAGTTGCAGGCATGGCTCCATCTTATCTCAGTCCGCATGGCTCGGCAGGGGTCCGTGACACAATGCGTGGGCCGGCGCGATTGTGGTGCAGGCGTCTCGCCTGCACGTGTCCGCCGTGGGCGAGATCCGCCGTAGCGAACAGCCGAGAGCGCGATGCATCGGGACACCACCATGGGCGGCAGCACTTTCCCACAGGCCATCCCGCCGATTCTGTCACGGACCCGATTCCACAATGGTGGTCTCCCCCTGCCCGCCGCCGACGCAGAGCGTCGCCAAGCCGAGTTGTCCGGCCTGGCCGCTCATGCGGTGCACGAGGGTAATCATGAGGCGGGCGCCGCTCGATCCCAGCGCGTGCCCGAGCGCGATCGCACCGCCCCATGTATTGACCTTCTCGACGTCGAACTCCGCCAACCGGATGACCGCCAGAGCCTGCGCGGCGAAGGCCTCGTTCAATTCAATTGCGTCGATATCGCCCATGGTCAGGCCGGCCCGCTGCAGTGCTCTGGCGGTTGATTTGACCGGCCCGATACCCATTTCGCACGGTTCAACCCCCGCGACGGCCATCGCGCAAATTCTTGCCTTCGGCGTCAGGCCAAGCTCGCGGGCCCTGTCCTCCGACATCATGAGCAGCGCCGACGCCCCGACGCTCAGCGGCGAGCTGTTGCCCGCCGTGATCGTTCCCGCCTGTGGGTCGAATGCGGGGGACAATGCGCTGAGTGCCGCGAGGCTCGTGTCCGAGCGGATCGTCTGATCCACACGGAACAGTTCGCGACGGCCCTGTTCGTCGAGTCCCCAGGTGGGAACGATCTCATCGTCAAACCGCCCGCTGCTCGTGGCGGCGTGCGCGAGCTGGTGCGAGCGACAGGCCAGATGGTCCTGGGCCTCGCGGGAGATTTCATACTTGCGGGCCAGATACTCGGCGGTGATGCCCATCATCATCGCCGCCCGGTGGTTCTTGAAGAAGACCCGCGGGCTGGGGTTAAAATCCTTGTCGATCGGATAGTGGCCCATGTGCTCGACGCCGCCGACGATGTGGACATCCTCGCCACCGGTCATGATCGCCCGAGCCGCCACATTGATGCAGCTCAGCCCCGAGGCGCAGAGCCGATTGATGGTCGCCGCCGGCGTATCGACCGGCAGGCCGGCCATCAGCGCGGCGGAGCGTGCGACGTTGAAGCCCTGCTCGCCCTGCTGCTGCACGCAACCCAGGTACACGCTCTCGACCAGGGCAGGATCGATGCCCGTCTTGCGGAGCAGACCGGCGATGGCGTGCGCAGCCAGATCGTCGGCGCGCACGTTCCGGAAATACCCCGTCTCCGGATGGGCTCGGGCGGTCGGGGTGCGGACCCCATCGATGATCACCGCGGTTTTCAGTTCACCGTCTCCTGCTTTTGCCTCTCCATCTCCAGTCCGGATCGTCCTGCTCAATCGCTGAAAAACTTCCCCTGCGACCGGGCCATCTCCCCGAGAAGGTTCGGACATGCGAACCGCCGGCCCAGCGCCTCGTAGTCGGACAGTTGGTCGATGATGGCCGCTGCCCCCAGGGTGTCACACCAGCGCAGAGGGCCGCCGCGGAACGCCGGGAAACCCGTGCCATGAACCATGGCGAAGTCGACGTCCTCGGGCCGCCGGACCACGCTTTCCTCGACGATGCGGATCGCTTCGGTCAGCATCGGAAGGAACAGGCGTTTCTGGAGAGTGAGCTCGTCCGACGGCTGCGGGCGGCGTCCGATCTCGCGGACCAGGTGGGACACCACGCCGTCCGGACGGCCGCGGCCGGGCTTCCGGCGGTCGTAAACGAAGAATCCTGAGCCCGATTTCTGGCCGAGTCGCCCCTGCTCGACGAGCCGGGGCAGGATCGAGCTGGTCACCGCGCGGTCGGCATATGCCTCAGCCAGCACGTTGCCCGCCAGCAGCGTTACGTCGAGCCCGACGAGATCCATCAGCGTGATCGGACCCATCGGCATGCCGAACACGATCGCCGCCCGGTCCACCCGCTCGGGCTCGACACCCTCCTCCACGAGCAGCAGTGCCTCGTTGAGATACGGGAGCAGGCACCGGTTCACGACGAAGCCCGGGCAGTCCTGAACCACGATCGGCTTTTTACCCAGCGCTTTCGCGTGGGCGACGACGGCCGCAGTGGTTTCATCCGACGTCTCGCGGCCGCGGATGACCTCAACCAGGGCCATTCGATCGACCGGATTGAAAAAATGCATGCCAATGAAGCGATGGGGGTGCTGCAGCACCTGGGCCATGCCGGTGATTGAGATCGTCGAGGTGTTCGAGGCGATCACCGCATCGGGGGCGACGAGCTGCTCGACTTCTCTGAAAAGCTGGCACTTGAGCTCGCGCTTCTCGATCACGGCCTCGATGATCAGGTCGCACTGACTGACGTCTGCCTTGTCGGTGGTGGTGCGGACCCGCATCACCGCGTCGAGTACCTCTTCGGGCGACATCCGCCCCGCCTTGAGGCGCCCTTCGAGCGGCCGTCGGACGCGTTCGAGGCCGGCGCGAACCGCTGCGTCACTCACGTCATTCATGGTCACGTCGAAGCCGTGCCGTGCATGGGCGAAGGTGATGCCCGCCCCCATCTGTCCGGCGCCCAGAATGGCGGGCCGGCGCAGTGGGCGCGGCGAGATCGATCGGGTGGTCACGCCCGGGTCCTTGCGGACCCGCTGGTCCATGAAAAACAGGCGGATCAGATTCCGGCTGATCTCGTGATCCATCAGGGGCAGGAACTTCTCCATCTCCACCTTCAGCCCCTCCTCGAGGGGCAGGTTGCATCCGTGGAGGATCGCTTCCACGGCCGCCGTCGAGGCCGGGTAGTGACCCCGGGTCTGGGCCTGGATGTAGGAGCCGGCCACGGCGCGGTTGAAGGCGAGATTGTCCGGGCTCAGGCCCATGGGCCGCTCGCGCCGCTGGCGCTGGTGCTGCCACTCGTCCGAGGAGCGGGCGACGCGGATGATGCGATTTGCTTCTTCGAGGAGGTGATCGGCCGGGACCGTCTCCCAGGCCAGGCCGATGTCGACGGCCTCACGGGCCGGGACCGACCTCCCCTCGCAGATCATCTCGATGGCCCGGTCAATGCCCACCAGCCGGGGGAGCCGCTGTGTTCCTCCCCAGCCGGGGATCAGCCCGATTTTGACTTCCGGGGCGCCCAGTTCGGTGCGGGGGTTGTCGCTGACCAGCCGATAGTCGAAGGCCAGCACGCATTCGAGCCCGCCGCCGACGCACATGCCGTCGATCGCGGCCACGGTGGGAAACGGGAGCCGGCTGACGCGGTTGAACACGGCGTGACCTCGCTCGACGAGCCCGCGCCTTGTCTGCACGTCGGCGCCCGATGCGGCCAGGATCTCGTGCAGATCGGCCCCGGCAACGAAATTGTTCGGTTTCCGGCTACGCAGCACCAGCCCGCTCACATCGGACGCCCCGGCGAGAGCATCGACCGAAGCTTCGAGCTCGAGCAGGTGGGCCCGGCTGAACGTGTTGACCGGAGCGCCGGGCGCGTCAAACGTCAGGACGGCCACGCCGCCGGCCTCCATCTCCAGGGCAAAGGCAGATCCGACCTTGGTCGCAACCATATTGACCGGGCTCCCGAGTCTGCGGGGCGGAGGAGTCCATCCCAGGATTCAACGTCATCAGGATTCAGCTTCCCACCGGGCTCGATTCGGTGAGCAGCTCGAAGTTCGCTTTCCGCGACGCGTCCAGGAAACTTGCGAACCACTGGTGGTCGCTCTCCGTGAACGCGCGATCGGTGCCCCGGCACACCGGAGTCAGACTCAGGCCGCGGAGGCCCAGGAACACCTTGGCGCAGGCCGGGTATTTCCGATGCATCGCTGCATTCTCCGCACGAAGGAACTCCTGGAGCCGGCCCGCCTTCTCGGGTTCATCCTCGAAACGACTGCACAGCCACACGTACAGTTCCGGGACGAAGTTGGCTCCGATGCCGCTGAACCCGTCGGCTCCCGCCTGCAGCGAAGCCAGGAGCGTCGGGGTGTCGGCGTTGAAGAAACGCAGCGGCGTTCCGTGCACCGCCGCGATCTTTTCGGCCAGCATCTGAGTCTGGCAGCACGTGTCCTTGTGAAAGACGAACCGGCCGGTGCCGGCGACCCAGCGCATCATATCCGGCGTGAGAAGACGGTGATAGGGCGTGGGCATCTCGTAGAGGCCCAGCGGGATGTCGTCGGTGAGCTTCAGGAACCGTTCCGTCGTCCGGATCCACTCTTCGTCGCTGCCCGGGTTCGCCGAGAGCTGGCAGGTCGTCAGCACCACCGCGGTCACGCCGGTCAAGGCCATGGCCTTGAAGAAATCCGCCTGCTCTTCGAGCGATCCGGCGATGAAACCCGCTGCGATGACGGGCACGCGCCCATCCACCTGGTCGACCACCGTGCTGGCGATCTTCAGTTTCTCGCTGTTGGTCAGGGCATACACTTCTGCTGACTGGGCATCGGCGAAGATGCCCGCGGCCCCGGCCTGCAGATACCACTCGGTGAGGGCGGCCAGGGCCTCCCAGTCGATCGACCGGTCGTTCTGAAAGGGGGTCAACATCACCGGCCACACCCCCCTGGGCAGTGCGAATTGGCTCATGGCGTCCTCCCGCATCCGGCCGCAACCGGCGGCCCCCCCTCGATGACCTGGATAGGAATACCTCTGGTGGCGGGTAACTCGGCCAGCGTCCAGACAGTCAGGCGCTCAAGAGCGTGGAGCGGTTTCGGCCTGGCCAGGCAGCCGAGCCAGTCGGACAGCCGGCCCGAGCCGCCGGCCAGACGCACTCCTGCCGAGGCGGCGACGCTCAGACCGTACGCCACGACCGCGAAGAACACGTTGGCCAGGATCCCGATCCAGTAAAGGTGCACACTGATGCTCATCCACGGCGGAAGCAGGCTGAAGCTGCACAGCACCAGGTAGACCTCGAGACCGATCGCCGCCGCCAGGCCGACGACGGCGCACGCGTAGTTGACCCGTGTGGTCAGGAAACCCACCAGGAACACGCCGGCCAGCCCGTTGCCGAAGAGCAGCGCCGTCAGTGTCAGGCTCAGGTCGACCATGCTCTCCTTCGGAACGTGCGCAAAGATCATCGCCCCGACGATCATCACCGCCCCCGCCGCCACGGACATGAGGCGCCCCATCCGCAGATAGAACGCATCGTCGCGCCCCGGGCACAGGTGCCGCTTGATGATGTCAACCACGCTGACCGTCGCCACGGAGTTGACGCTGGAATCCAGGGCCATGGTGGCCGCGAGCAACCCTGCGATCACCAGCCCCGCCAGGCCGGCGGGAACCTGTGTGACGATGAAATAGGGGAACACCCGGTCCACCTGGTCGGTGGCCAGCATCTGGCTCACCGCGGGATCCGGACGGTGCTGGTAATACACGAACAGGCTCGTTCCTACGAAAAAGAAGAAGGTCCAGATCGGCACGCTCATGAGGCAACAGATCAGCGTGGCTTTGCGGGCCTCACGCGTCGAGGACGCGGCCAGGTAGCGCTGGACGACGTTCTGATTCGTCGTGTACTCGCTGACCCAGTTCAAAAGACCCACCAAAACCATGACCGGGAAAGTGCGCTCCGCGAGGTTCCAGCTCATTTCGCCGAGACTGAACTTGTGATGCTCCATGCCCACCTGCAGCACCTCTCCCAAGCCTCCGGGCAGCCCGTTCAGGATGAACACCAGCGGCGAGATGGCCCCGACGATCAAAACGATGGCCTGGACCACATCGATCCAGATGACCGCCTCGAATCCGCCCGCGACCGTGTAAAACGCCACCAGCAGCCCGGCAACGAGAATCACCCACGTCGCGTCGACACCGCTCAGGATCTGCATGGGGATGGAGACGAGGTAAAGAACCGTGCCCAGCCGGACGAACTGGACAAGAATGAAGACGATCGCCCCCGCCAGACGGATCGCCGGCCCGAAACGCTGTTCAAGGTACTCGAAGGCCGAAGTCAGTCTGCCCCGACGGAAGAAAGGAATGACAAAGACGATCGCCAGCAGGGCGATGACCGGAAGGGTCAGGTTGGGGACGAGCTGTCGCCAGTCGAGAAGAAACGCGGCCCCCGGGATCGCCAGGAACGTCACCGAACTGATGCTCGTCGCGAACATGGACAAGCCGACCGCCCAGCCGGGAAAGGATCTGTTCCCAACGAAGTAACCTTCCGTCGTCGTGCTGCGCCGGGAGAAGTAAATGCCAAACGCCAGCATGCCGGCCAGGTAGGCGGTGATGACCCCGAAATCCCAACCGCGCAGTAGGCTTTGTGCAAGCATCGGTTTGGATGGGCTGGGCGGCCAGATGGGACAGCGGGCCCCGCCGACCGGCCTCAACTCCTGCTCCTTGCAGCAGCAATACCGCACTCCACCCGATTGGCGTCGGCCATCGGAGGGGTGACGCGTTGCTGGTAAGCCACCGATCCGCCCGGGGAGAGACGAGGGGGTAATCACCGCGGAGAAGTACGGCCCACGATGGCTCAGCCGATGATAATACATTCCGGGGCCAGATGCAATAGCCTCAATGGAGCATGAAATCGATCCTGGACCGCTCATTCGTCTTGATTGGTGACCGCCGATTGCCCGAAGTGTTGGCCTGAAACAACCTTACGGTCGATCAAACTATTGATAGCAGGTTGACCCCGGGAGCGGGTCTTGATAGGATAGGGGACACGGCCGGATTGATGATATATCATTACCGCGTCCGTGTCGGTCGGAGAGCTTCGTGGTGCGGAATGCCCAATCCAGACCCAAACACCGCCAGATCTTCGAGGAGCTGCAGTCCGCGATTGTGACAGGCCGGTACGAGTCCGGCCAGCGCATTCCGACCGAAGCGGAACTCGGGCTGCGCTACCAGACTTCGCGGATTACCGTCGCCCGGGCCTTACGCGACCTTGAACAGGCCGGATACCTCGTCCGGCGTCGCGGCGTGGGTTCCTTCGTCAGCCAGACCCCCGTTGAGCGCGGTACCCTCTTTGGCCTCCTCGTACCCCGGCCGAGCCGCGGCGTGTTCGCCTCCATCTGCGACGAAATCGTGCATCAGTCGGAATCCAACGGTTACGGTCTACTCCTGGCGGGCGGGATGACCCCGGGCCGGGATGTCATCCTCTCCAAAGTCGAACAGTTCTGCGAACAGGCGATCGCGCGGAAGGTGGCCGGCGTCTTCTTTGGCGCGTTGGAGGTTCCCCCCGAGCAGATGTCCATCAACGTCCAGATCACTGATCGGCTCCAAAAGGCCGGCATTCCGGTGGTGCTGCTCGATCGCGATATCTACGACTACCCGATGCGTAGTCCGTTCGACCTGGTCGGCAGCGACAGCCGGAGTGCGGAACGGGTCATCACGTCTCACCTGCTCGGCATGGGTCTGCGTCGGGTGCACTTCCTGGCGCCGGACTACACCGCCAGCACCATCTCCGCTCGAATTGCCGGCTACCAGGACGCTCTCCGGACCTACGGCATCGATCCCGACCCCGCATGGGTAAATCGTTGGGACGCCAGCGATCGCACCTATGTGGCCACCCTGATGAAGAACTCCAGGGCGGAGGCCTTCGTCTGCGTCAATGACCGGCTGGCCGAGTCGTTCATGCTCAACCTGGCCGTCCTGGGGATCCGCGTTCCGGAGGATGTGCGGATCGTGGGCTTTGACGACAGCGAGCTCACGTCTCATCTGCCCGTGGGCCTGACGACAATGCGTCAACCCACGCGCTATATTGGCAAAATGGCCGTCAAGGTCATGCTCGACCGTGTGGCGGATCCGCATCTGCCGCCGCGGGAGACGCTGCTTGGCTGCCAGTTGATCGTTCGGGAGTCGTGCGGCGCGGCTTTGCGGCGCTCCGCTCAAGTGGCCGCCGTGTAAAGCCGCCAGTGACGCACGCCGAAGGCCGCCACACCATCTGTTGCAGTATCCCTTCGTGGTTCCCGCTGTGCAGCCGCGGTATCCACGGGTTCGTTCGGAGAGGGGCCATGGAACCAGTCCTCAGCAACCTGTTGGTGGAGACCGCGCGCGCGACGCCTGCCCAGATCGCTGCCCGTATGGATCAGTACACGCTGACGTATGCCGAGCTGGAAACCCGGGTCCGGCGCTTTGCCGGCGCGCTGATCGAGCAGGGTGTCGAACCGGGAGACAAGGTTGCCATCATGGTGCCGAACGGCGTGGCTTTCACGATCGCCTACTTCGGGACGCTCTATGCGGGCGGCACCGTGGTGTCGCTGTGCACGCTGCTGGCGGCCGACGAGGTGGCGTATCAGCTCGACCACAGCCAGGCCCGCTCACTGGTGGTGGGGGGCGATGCCGTGACCGCGGGGTTGATGGGTTGGCGGGTCGTCGACTGCTGCACGAGTTTCATCATGGCATCGAGGGGTGCCTTTGCTGAACCCCTTCCGGAGGGCTCGGTCGCGCTCGAGCAGATGGCTCGAGACGGTCCGCTCCTGGAACGGCCCGCTGCGATGGAGCCGAAGGCGACGGCGGTCATCATGTACACCAGTGGGACGACTGGCCGGCCCAAGGGGGCGGAGCTGTCGCATG
>CAZQEN010000030.1:0-34835 GCA_964591605.1 uncultured Planctomycetales bacterium | reverse complement strand
AACCGGCGTGCGGGTGAATGCCTGCACCGAGGGTTCGAATCCCTCCCTCTCCGTTCTTCCGCTTCATTGCTGCGTTGAATTCTGCCCCCTGCATCTCAACCCCTTCCGCAGATCGACGCGTTGCACGTTCTGGCAGCGCCGATCGCGCATTCGATCGGGGCGGCGGCGGGAGACTGATTCCCGGCCGGCCGGTCCAGGGATCGGTCAGGGCGTGAAAAAACCGGGATCTCTCCCGCAGGGAGGGCACGGCCCAATCGTTCAAGAGAAGGTCGCTCCACCAAGGAGAGTCCGCAACAACGATACTGAAATACCTCGCGTCAATGAGTGTCGTCCGGAGTATGGCCTGCCTGGTATGGGCAGAGCCGTTCGGCCCCGTCCGGCAGGGTGTGGGATGCGGCGCCCAACGGAGTAGCCGGCAGCGTCAGGTGTGGGCCGCCTCGAGCAGAATCGCCCGGTGCGGATGTGGAATCCGGTGTTCAGGGATATCTTCGAGCATACCTCGGCGATCGAGATTGAGATCACCGACGTGCCAGACGGCGTTCGCGTGCGGGAGACCAGCGCCGATCCCCAGGTCGCACCGATGATTCAGGCGGATACCCGGGCGGTCAACCGATTCGTCGCCGACCGGCACGGTGCAGCGCGGCCGCCGTGGGCCGGTCCGCGGCGGTAGGCATGGGCGGCGGATGCGAACGGCCGCACGTGCACGGGCTGCGCGGAGTGCAATGGTTCACCGCGATCGGGCAGCACTACGCCACGCTCCAGGTCAGCGAGGCGATCGGGCCCCAAAGCCCCGGCGCGTTGGCGATCAGGCCCAGCGTGCCCAGGTAGAGTGCAAGCTTGCCGATCATTTCCTTCGTGTCGGGCTTGCGCGCGATCATCAGATTCGCCGCTCCCAGCACCCCCAACACGATCATCCGGATGGCTGCGATGAATCCCGCGGGTTTCTCCGACGAGATGGACAAGCCGCAGAGCGACCCTCACAGCGCCTGTGATCGATCGCCCGGTTGATCCGCCTGACGACCACCGCCGGTCCTCGTCGCCGCCCCCGCGCACTCGCACCGCGGAGCGCGTTGCTGCCCCCCGCGCGCAGTTCAGGAACGGCGCGCGGACCAACACTTGGTTCGCCCCCCCCCGGTGCGACCCGTGGCAGCTTCCGAGGGCATGAGTCCGCGCACAGTATGATTCGTCCGCCTCTGCTGGTCAGCACCCTGAATCTCCCGCTGCGTTCAGCGAACGCCCTCCAAACTTGGTCCGAGGCGCGTGATGAGACTTACGTCCCCGGTGAAGACCAGCCCCGGCAAGGGGTAGGCTGGGCCCCGCAACAACCGAAACAGCGCTTCAGTCGAAGGTATTTGTAGCTGTTGCTCAGGCCCGTCCTCGCGGGGTAAGCTCCGGTCGAATGCCCTCCGATGCCAATGAAATTCGCTCTCCGGTAGTCTGGCTTCGTCGTGACGATTTCCATATGGATTTCAGAGACGGCGATATCCCCGGGTTCGATGAGGCGCGGGTTCCTGATCTCAGCAAAATACGATTTCAGGGAGTCACCGGCGCCCCTGCGAAAGTAGGTGTGGCTTGGACTAAAATAGTGCCGGACGTCGCTGAGCGGCGGTTGACACCCGGCCGCATACAGTACGTCATAAACGAAGACGTTGCAGGTCTGCGGGGCCCAGTCGATCACGCCCTCACCGTCCGGCACAACGGGCACGGAGCCGTCCGCGTTGCGTTCGCCGGGCTTGTGGGAACGTCTCCAGCGGTCGAGGTTTCGATTGGGCGAGTAAAACCACTTGGGCTCTTTTGCCGGGGCCCCGCCGATGACACCCGCCGAATAGTCATATGATTGTGCGATGGTTTCGGCGCGAGGTGTGGACGCGACCTCGAGCACGTTGTCAAGCTCGGCACGAAGGGACTCCTGCTGCATGCGCCTCTCGTCAGGGTCCTTGTACCACCGGGCCGCGAGGGTGACCGCACTGCGGTTCCGCGCCGCCAGGACGATCGCGCGGCGCAACCTGCACGTGAAACCAACCTGGACGACGACATGCTCATACGCTCGCGATCCACTGGTCGGGTCAAGAAGGCTGATCACGTACCGATCCATGTGAGCGAAAGACATGGTCAGTGTCAGGCCGGTCGGTCCTGAACTCTCCTTTTTAAAGCGGTGGTGCTGGGGCAGGTCTTTCTCAGGGACGTTGTCAGGGTGCGGTGTGATCCGCCATCCTCCCCGCTCCGGCGCCAGCGGCGTCGGTTGCGGGCCCCGTGCAGGAACGCGCGGCGTTTGGGGACCGCTTGCGCCCTTTTGAACCACGGTCACGTCACGGCCGAGGTCATACGTGTCGATCACATAACGGGGCACCTCGATAAGTGTGGCGCCGCGCGAGTGCCTGAAACTCAGGCTCACACCGGTCTTTTGGGACGAGACCCAGATCTTCTGTGGGGGATTCGTCGGAACAAGCGGCTTGCCCGTCGCTTGCGCAGCGTGGTAGACCTGCAAGGCCATGAGCAGCTCCCAGGGTGGTCAGCGCCGTGCCAGCGCGATGATTCGTGTCCGCATCCGGAAGCTCACCGCCGATGGAGCTCTTCGATTCTTTGGCGCGTGGCTTCGTCGAGTCGACCGGTGACCTCCAGTCCGAACTGCTCCTGGAACCTCTGCAGAGCCTGTGCGAACGCAGCGTTCTCCTCCTCGTTGTCGGGGCCGCACGCGAACCCGAGATTGAGCAGGCGCCCCTTCACGCCGCGCAGGCTATTGACCGGGCACAAGTGGCCGAGTTGCAGCGGGTAGATCACCTCGTCAGGCGTGCCCGGACTGACGATCAGGGTTCCGCGCCGCGCGTTGCCCGGGATGGGCTGGTCGATCTGCCCGTCGGCGTCGGTCGTACCTTCCCATGTCTGCGCGTCAATCATCAGGCGGTACGGGACACTCGCCCAGGGGCGCTGGGCCGCGGGCTGCCCTCCTTCGTCCATCGGCCGCGGCTCCGCCCCCGAATCGTCGTCGGGCTGCGCGCCTTGGTCAGGCCGCATGTCCTGTTCCGGCTGCACGTCCGGGTCGGCCGCCCAAGGCTCTTCGTCCGGCTCGTCCTCAGCAGCGCAGAGGCGCACCGTTTCGGCAGGCATGTACACGCGCAGACGCAGGCGCGATGGCTCGCCGCGGCGGCGGAACTTGTGGTGCTGATCGGTGCTGCCGGGATCCTCCTTCGGGCGTTTGTTCGGGACCAGCACCGCGTCGCCAGGCAGGAGCACGTTGGGGTCGCGGCGGCGCAGCTTGAGCTCGGCGTTGGCCATGTGGTCCCAGATCGTCTGCCAGAAGTGGCCCGTATCTTTGGCAATGCTGGAGATGCACTCGCCCTGCAGCACCCGTCGCCACTCACCGCAGCCGCGAGCCAAGCCTTGGGGCACCGGGCCGCCCGAGACGTGAGACGCGGGACGTGAGATGGGGGCGTCAGAACGTCTCACGTCTAACGTCTCACGTCTCACGTCTGACGTCTGACGTCTCACATCTGGAGCCCTGGCGGCCGCGGCGGCCGGTGGTGGCGTGACCGGCGCCGAAGCGGTCGCTGGAGACATAGGCCTCCATCGCTGCCAGGCCGCCAGATCCAGATTCGGAAAACTGATCCGGCACCAGCCGGGTTGCTTGATGCCGTCGATGCGCACCTGCCCCTTCTCGTCGAGGCCGCCTTCGACCTTCTTGCCGTCCGGCAGGGTGACGCGATACGCCTCTCCGACTACCGGCTGCTCGGCCTCGTCGACCATCTCGATCTCGATCCAGTGCGTGCCGGTCCCGACGTTCTTCTTCGATTCGCCCGGTGGTGCCGTCGCGGGTTCGGTATCGGCGTAGGTCTGCTCGGGCGGCGGATCCGTTTCGACGGCGGAATCGCCCCCCCCGCCGCCTCCTCCTGACCCCCCACCGCCACTTCCCCCACCTCCCCCGCCGCCGCCCCCACCGGGGCTCCGGCCGCCCTTGTCACCGATCAGCACCTTGTTGCAGCCCATGGCAATCTGGTTGCCGGCACACACCGTCGGAGGGCCGATGGGGTCCGAAACGCGGGCAGCGGGCATGAAACCGATCAGGACGGTATTACTACCCTTGAGGATGGTGCCCGTGGCATGCGGAACCGGTCCGTTGAACATCGGGCACGCAGCCTGATCCATGGCCGGCATGGCACGAACGGCCGGCATGAATCCAATCTGGACGGTCGCGAAACCCGGGCCGGTGATCGCCCCGCCGTGGGCGCAGAGGTCGCCGACGCGTGCGGCCGGCATCCCCACCCCCGGCGAAGGAGGACCGGGGATCTGCGGAGGCGTGGGCGCCGGCCCGTTCGCCGCCTCGAACGCAGCCTGGGCATCCTCGAAGCTCTCCGCGTCGCCCCACGTGCTCGCATCTTCGGGGTCGGGATGGCCCTCGTAGTAGTCAGCCATGTCCTGGGGCGTGGTCACGTTCTACTCACATTCCGGCAGGTAGTGGTCTGACACTCAGTTGGCCGGCCCGCTGGTCGGCGCCTCCAACTGCTTGAGCATGCGCTCGACCGCCCGCTTCTGTCCCTCGCCTGGTTTGAGCTGCTCGAGCACGTACCGGCCGATCTCACGCAGGGCGGCCCGGGAGGATGCGGAGTAGGTGGACACTGGCGGCGGCTTGTACTTGACCTGCGGGTTGTACCAGGTGGCCGGTTTGTAGTCGAAGAGCACGTCCACGAGTTCGCCGCGCAGCCGTTCGGGCATGCCGCCCCTGAGCAGATGCCCGCAGCCGTGCAGAAGGTTGGCCGAGTTGCGGTGCGTCAACACCGGGGCACGCAGCCAGTCGATCTTGTCAGCATCTTCATGTCGGGGATCGGCCATTTTCTTCTCGAACAGCTCAATGGACGGCCGGGTGTCGTTCTCGATCATGGCGTCGATCGCAAAGTTGCTGAAATGATCGTCGGGCTGGGAGTATCGATCCCAGAAGGTGACCAATTCCGCGGGTGGCGGGCGGATTCCTGCCGACGCCACCAGCAGGAGGTCCACCCGCGATCCCTCCTGCGTAAAGACCGGGCTCTTGACCAGCCCGAGCAATGTGTCACGGGCCGGGGCGGCTTTGTTCTTCTGCAGGGCCTCGAGGATGCGGCGGACGCGCAACCGCCGGGGAGCCCCGGCGTACTCGTCCTGCGCATTGAGCCGCAGCAGAAAAGCCGGCGTCGTCAGCGACTTGAGCAGCGCCTGGTGGTCGGCGGGCTGGTCGCTGCCGGACAGGCTCACCGCCGCCTGCACGAGCTCTTTGGGATTCTCCGACGTCTGCAGAATGCGTACGAGTTCCTCGCTCATAAGCCTCTCCTTGGGGGCTGGACGGCTCTCCACAGGCCTGGAGCATCCGATCAGCAGCGGGGTCATCATCAACAGGCAATGCCACCCGGCCATCATAGCCTCACCCCTTTCTACGCGTGTTCGGCGGGTACACGGATGACCTCCCCGGGGTAGATGACGTCGGGATCCCCGCTTCGCAGCCGGCTGCGGTTCGCGGTGCCGGTGCCGCCGTCGTAGTTGTAAAGTTCCTGCCAGCTCATGCCGTACCGCTCAGCGATCCTGGACAGGTAATCCCCCGGCACGATGGTGTAGTCCGTGGAGCGGCCGTTGCCTCCTCCGGTCCGGCGCGGACGAGGCCGCGGACGCGGCGGAGCCGGCGGCACGGCTGGTTGGACTGCGGTCGCAGCGGTCACCAGCGGGCTCAGATGGATGGCCCGGGCCTGAATGATGTCGATGTCCTGGGCCAGCACCGACGGATCGTGCCACTGCATCAGGTTCTCGTGTGGAGGCTGCAGGAGGCCGTCCCAGAAAATCCCCCCCGCGCTGAGATTGGCCACCGGAGTGCCCGCGACCATGTCCGCCTGCGTGGCCTCCACACCCTCCACGCGGTGACCCAGATTGAGGATGTGCCCGAACTCATGGGCGATGGTATTCGCGTATTCGCGCTGGCGGGCCACCGTGTTGTGGTTGTTGACCGGGAGCCGGGCGCCGCCGCACACATCGGTGACGTACATGGCGAACAGTTGCGGGTGACCGGCCCGCTGTCGGGCTTCGATCAGGCTCATGTTCACCGGGCCGGCCGTCGCGTCCGCGCCGATGCCCACGCCCGTCGGCCGCACCCATGAGGTGCTGGGGGTCCCCGTGTCCTGGACCACCGGCCGACCGGCGGTGACGGGAACCACGCCGGCCACCGCCCCGGCCGTGCTGGCCGGGAAGTCGGTCGCCGCGCCGAGATTTCCGTCGTGATCTGAGTGAATGTACGCGAAGTTCATCACGTTTGGCCGGTAGTTCATCAGCGTGGCCCGCTCCGTCCCCTGCAGCCGCAGGTCGCGCGTCCGGTTGCGCGCGACCGGTATCCGGAAGATCCCCGGGATGCCGGGAACCGCCCGGGCTCCGTCCCGACGGGTCGGATCGGTGTCCAGCGTGAGCTCGACAGCCGCCTGGCGCAGGAATCGATTGGCGATGGCCAGGTGGTCGCGGGCCTGTTCCGGTGTGGCGCGGGGTATGCTGTCGGCGGTACTGCCGTTGAGGATGTTGATCCGGCAGGGGATCCGCCGCAGGTTGAGCACCAGCGCGCGGTAGGTGGCAAAAAGGGCTCCCTGGAACCGGCACTCGAGGCGCACTTCGCCCGCGGTGGTGCCGAAAACCAGCACTTTCAATCCGCGCGTGGTGGGGCTGGAGGCCAGTCCACCCCCCAGTCCCTGCACCAGGAAGCTCGCCGCCCCGCCGCCGATCGAGACGATCCGCCATTCCAGCCGCCGGTCGTCATTGGAGAAGTTGAGCGTGCCGGGACGGTAGTAGGTGTACTCGATGCGGGCACAGTTGCGCAGGTTTGCCCAGTCAGCCTCATCCATTTCCCCGGGCTGCAGAGCCCTCCTGGGTGCTGCCGTCGGCGGCCCCAGAATCGGGATCACGGGGGGATTGGGGATGATGTTGATGGGCGAGTTGGCATACACGAGCGTGTTGCGGGCGTTGGTGTTTTCCGCTGCCGTCCCGGCCGGAAAGACCGGCCGGACGGGGAGCACACTGGCCGGCGGAGGCGCCGGTACCGGCCGCACCGGGTGGATCTCCATCCGCGCCGGAAACGACGTGCCCGAAACCGTCGTGCACGTCACGCTGCCGGTATTCTGGCGACAGGCGAAGACGCTGTTGACCGGATGGCGGCCGAACGCGCCGCCCACCGAAAGCTGCACCTCCCAGTCGAGAATGAAATGCCGCGTACTGTGCCGGAACGGCCGCTGTGTGTACGGGCGCCTCAGAGTATGCCGGATGGTGCCCAGATCGTCATCCACCAGCGGGTCTTCGTCCTTGCCCTGGAACGACACCTCCACTTCCGCCGTGTTGAGCACGTTGACAATGGTCGACCACTGCCCCTCATCCAGGTCGATGTGCCGCCCCTCCTCGGCGTTGTATATCCGGCGCGGGTCGCCCACGGGCTGTCCACGGACCCTGGCTACAAAATAGAACTCTCCGGATCCGACGTTGTCTGCGTCGTTTCGCACGTAGACGCGCTTGAAGATGATCTTGATCCGTTCGTCTGCCGGCATATCCTCAGCTCCATCTCCGCCGCCTGCGCCCGTGGTCCGGGCACCGGCCCGCAGCCTCAGCTCCCGTGTACCTCCCTGATCTTCTGGCGGACCTCCTCGGTCAGCTCGCCGCTTGCCTCCATCCCGTGCTTCTCCTGGAATGCCGCGATGGCCTCATGCAGCCCGGGAGTCATTTCGTTGGCGCGATCTCCGCATTCGAAGGTCAGATTGGCGAGGCGCTCCTTGATCCCCACCGGTTCGCGGAGCGGGCTCAAACGGCCGAGCTGCAGCTGGATCTGCTCCTGCTGCGCGGTGCCGGGGTTGAGGGTGAGACGGCCGCTCCGCGCGTTGCCCGGGATGAAAACCTCGAGCTGGCCGTCTGCATCGGTCACCCCCTCGGTACGCCGCCCGTCGATGTCGATCACGAACGGCACGTTCGCCCGCGGGCGATCCTCGAGCTCGTCCGTTGACGGCTGAGGATCCTCGGTGACGGTCGTCCGGCCGTCAGCGGAGATCTGGCGGATCTCATCCCGAGCCTCACGCTGCTCATCCGGCTCCTCGAGCAGCCGCAGCCGGAGTTTGGCGGGCTCTCCTTTGCGCCGGAAACGGTGCCGCATCTCGGTTTCGCCCGGCTCCTGTTTGCGCTGCAGGTCCGGAACATGCACGCGGTCGCCCTCCAGGAGCACATTGGGGTCCTGGCGCACCTGCTTGAGTTCCGCGTTCGCTCCGTCATCCCAGATGGTTTCCCAGAAGTGCCCGGTGTCCCTGGCGATCGAAGAAACGCATTCGCCGGCGCGAACGCGGCGCTCTCCCGTGCCGACGGGACCGGTACTCTGTTCGCTGGTGGCCGACGGCTGGCCTGAGTCTGGCTGATCTGTAGAATGAATCGGCTCTGTGCCGGTGGCGTTCTGTTTGCTCATATTCGCTCCCATGCCCGCCCATCGAGTCTGGGGAAGCAGATCTGGCAGGTCCCCGCTTCGATGTCCTCAATACGAGCCAGACCGTTGGCGTCCAGTGAGCCGGAGCGGATCTTGCCGTCGGGCAATTCAAGCTCGTAAGGCTCGCCGGCCACGGGCATGTCGGCCTCGTCCACCAGCTCGATTTCGATCCAGCTCGTCTTCTTCTTCTGATCCTCGCCTTCCTCGGACTCCTGTTGAGTGACCTCGGCAGGCGCTTCGGCCGCCTCCGACGGCTCGCGGTCGTAGCGCGTGTCTTTCCCCGGCCGCGAGCTGTCGGCCACGCCCGCATCCTCGGCGGCGGGCGGACAGAAGCCGGCGGCACCGACCGGCGACACCGGCGCCCCCGCCCCGGAGTTGATGTACACCATTGAACCGTCGATCCAGATCCCGCCCGCGGAAAGGACGATGCTGCTCCCGCCGGCCTTCAGTTCGATCGAGCCGCTGGCCTCAAGCTTGATGTCCGAGGCCTTGGCCGCGTAGGTCGCGCCCACCTCATGCTTGTGGTTGACTTCATAGGTATCCACCGCGTCTTTGTGCACCAGCAGGCAATCGCTCCCCTGGATCTCCGTCGCGCGATTGCCATCGATCGCCCGGCCTTCGTCCTGCTCGACCCAGGTGCGCAGCTCCCCTTTGATGTGCACGTGCTTGGCCTTGAACACCTTCTCGCGCAGCTCACCCTGCAGGGCTCCGTCCTTCTCGCCGCCCACGTGAACGTGATAGCTCCCGCCGACGGTGTGCAGGTGACTGGCCTTGACGTTCGTATCCATCTGACGCTCGGCCTGGATGAAGAGCTGCTCTTTGCCCTTGAGGTCTTCAAAACGGATCTCGTTGCAGCCCCCGCCGCCCTTGCTGGAGTGGGTTTTGATGACGCTCTTGGTCTTCTCGTCGGGCAGCGGGTACGGCGGCATGTGGTCGGCGTTGAACACACGGCCGATGATGATCGGCTTGTCCGGGTCACCCTCCAGGAAGTCAACCACCACCTCCTGGCCGACCCGCGGCAGGAACATGATGCCGTAGTTGCCGCCGGCCATCCCCTGGCTGACCCGAATCCAGCAGGAGGCGGTCTCGCTGAACCGGTCTTCCCGGTCCCAGTGGAACTGCACCTTCACCCGGCCGTATTCGTCGCAGTAGATCTCCTCGCTCTCCGGACCCACGATAATGGCCGTCTGCGTCCCACGCATCACCGGCCAGGGCGTGATCCGCGGCGGGCGGTAACTCACGTCCGACGGCATGCATTCGAAACGGCACTCGTAGACCGGGGCGTCATAATCGACGAGGCTGCCCGCGGCGATGTCGTCCAGCAGGTTGGGAATCGACAACGGGTCCAGCGGATTGCCGCCCGAGACGCTGGCCGTGCTGGCCAGGTCACGCGACACCTGGCCGGCGTGATACAGCCACTGCGTCAGCTCGCGGTGAGCCGTCGGGTCGCCCGCGCTGAGCCGCGCGCCGATCTGCAGCAACGCTTCGGCCAGCTCGCGGATCGTTGCATTCTCGTGGTTTCGGGCGGACATCAGCGACTGGTGAATGCGCCCGTCCAGAATCTGACGCCGTCCGTTCGAGCCCGCCGTCGACCGGGTGGTGGACTCCTTCCCCTGGTGGGTGACGCTGGTCAGCACATACGAGGCATTGAGCTGGCCGGCCGGATGATCGGTCAACTCGAACGTGCGGGCGGGGGCGAACCGGTGGCTGTTGCTCTGGCCGATACCCCAGATCCGCCGCGACTCGAACTCCTCGGCCCGAAGCTTCGCCAGGCTGCTGCCGCGCGACTGCGTGGTGTATTCGCCGGGATAGTCGCTGAACGCCAGGTCCGCGTCCCGGGCATCGTCCGCCTGGCAGCGCAGGTCGAGCCTGGGATTCTCAAAGTTGAAGTCGCTCAGCATCACCGCCCCCGGCCGCACGCACCGACCCAGCCGGAACCGGTACACATGCTCGTCCTTGACGTTCAGCCCCGTCGGCGGGCAGAAACGCACCTGGGCGTCGCCCTCGAGCGCGGCATACGCCGCGGCGGCATCCGCCATCACCAGCACGTCGCCTTCCTCGGTCTGCTCGAAGTACCACCAAATCCCTTCTTCCTCGAGCAGCCGGCAGATGAAGTTGTAGTCCGTCTCCCGGTATTGAACGCAGTAGTCCCGCGGTACGTACGTTTCAGAGAGCGTGAAGCGGAACCGGTCCGAGGGCACGCCGCCCTTCCGCAGCACGTCGGCCACGATGTCGGGCGTCGAGAGCTCCTGAAAGATCCGCGAATCATACCGGTGGCTCAGCAGCCACACCGCCGGAACGAGCTGGGCCCGCAGCGAGAGCTGCTCGTGCGTCTGATCGGTGATCTCGAACTCCGCGATGATGCCGTGGAACCGGCGATCCCCGTTGCCGGTCTTGACCCGAAGCACGGCCGGCTTCTCGACGATGGCGTCGAAGTCAATTTCCGTTTCCTTCGTCACCAGGTCGATTTCGAACCGGTAAAGCTGGCACAACCCCTCCGTCCCCCGGAAGCGGACGACCAGAAACTCGTCGCTCGGCCCCCCGTCGACCTGGAACTCCATCTGCGCCCGGCTCAGATCGTCAGTCACAGGCATTGTCGTCAGCCCCCCGCACGATGGTCGTCCGGCCGGCGTCCCCGCCGTGAGCTGCTCACGGGAGGCGAAACCCACCATCGCCGTCGCTCGCGCGCGACAGTGACTTCGACCAGGACGGCAGTGCACCCTGCAGGCAAAGAGATGTTCTCAAAACGGGTGCGGCCCTTGAGGAAGTGACGCGACTGCCGGCCCTGCGAGAGCTCCAACGCTGGTGACTGCAATCCCTTCAGATCCGTGCACTCACCGGACAAGCCGCGCTACCAGTCACCCTACTCATCGCCCGGTGGAAAGTCAACACCATCAGGGGGTCAACAATGGGGTGCACCGTCGCGGAGGCAGTAGCGTCCGCCGGACATCTCGACGATGAATGGATGGCCAAACGCCTCCGAAACCGTCTCGCTGCGGAGGACCTCGCGGGCCGTGCCGCAGACGAGCATGCGGCCGGCCTTCAGAATCATCACCTGCGCGATCCAGTCGCGGATTTCGTCGATGTGATGCGTGACCAGGACCAGCGTCGGAGCCTCCGGGCGGCGGGCCAGGCGGGCAAGGTCGGCCAGGAAGCGTTCGCGGGCGGCCGGATCGAGGCCGGCGCACGGCTCGTCCAGGATCAGCAGCACCGGTTCACTCACGAGCGAGCGGGCGATGAGCACCCGCTGCTGCTCCCCCTGCGACAGCAGCCGGTACGGCCGGTCGGCCAGGTGCGGGATCCCCAGTTGTGCCAGCACGCGCCGGGCGGACTCGCGCTCGGCCGCGGATACCTCGCGATAGAGCCCGATCGAGGCATCGAACCCCGAGACGGCCACCTCCAGGCCGGTGTCGTTCATCGGGAGCTGGTGTTCGAGCGAGGAACTCACCCAGCCGATGTGCCGGCGCAGCTCGCGCAGGTCGCACTCGCCGAAATGCCTGCCCAGCACCCGGACTTCGCCCTGCGTCGGCCACTCGTAGCCGGTGACGATCTTGAGCAGCGACGTCTTGCCCGCCCCGTTGGCCCCCAGGATCGCGGTGTGTTCGCCCCGTTGGATCCGCCAGGAAATAGAACTCAGGAGGCAGCTCCCGCCCCGCACACACTCGATGTTCCGCAGCTCAACAACGACACTCACCGGCCAGCATCTCCACGAGCCTGTCTCAGCAGATTAGCCGAAGAGCCGGCCCGGCTCAAAACCATCCAGCGCAGTCTGTTACCCCGGGGTGCATCCGAGGTGCAGGGACGCGTCTCTCAGGCGGCATGGGCAGCGTATTCGCTGCCCGTGCGAGTGAGTGACGGGTCACCTGCATCCGCGATTGTGGATGGGCGCTACGGCGCCCCCCTCCCACCCGCCTGCCGCTGAACTCTGGATGCACCCGTTTCCCGCGCCGGCTGTCGCGACAGCGCCCTGGCGACCGGCGCCATGCGACGCGACCGCACGGCACTCATCATCGCTACCCCTGTCCACCCAGGTGAGACCGGTCATGACTGGGCCATCAGCGGTTCGAGCAGCGTGCGGAGGGCCTGGCGGGCACGATGGAGGCGCGTTTTGACGTTCGCTGTCGATTCACCGAGGAGTTGCGCCGTCTCCTGAGTGTCGTACTCCTCGATGTCGCGCAGCAGCAGCACCGTCCGATACGATTCGGGGAGCTGATCGATGCAGTGGCGGACCCGGGCGCGCATCTCGTCCGACGCGAGCTGCTCGAACACGTCGTCCCGCCACCGCGACACTCGGGCTGCGTGATGGCCGCTCTGGTCAAACTGCGGTAGCAGCTCGTCAATGGACGTGGACGGCCGGCTCCGCTGCGACCGCAGTTTCATGAGACACGCGTTCACCACGATCCGGTGCAGCCATGTCGAGAGCCGTGATTGCCCCGAGAAGCTGTCGATCGACTTGAAGGCCGAAATGAATCCGTCCTGGACCGCATCGGCCGCATCGTGCTCGGATCGGAAATAGCGGCGCGCCGTGGCCAGCATGGGGCCGCTGTATCGCCTTACGAACCGCTCCTGCGCCTCCAGCTCGCCGGCGCGAAGCCCGCCGACGAGTTCGGCTTCGTCGACCGCCGGTTTCTCGAACGACTCTGACGAGTCAAATCCGCCCCGCTGATCGATCACCCGGTCACGCATGGCTCGGTCCCTCCAGCAACTGGGCAACGAAGCTCGAACAGGCTTCGAGCTTCGCCCCGCGCGCGAGCAGTGACCGCAGCGCAACAGCCCCATCGGCGTCGACGAAACTCACATCCTTCAGATCGAGGCGGAGTCGCTCCGGTGGGACCGCCGATGCCGCTCTGAGCAGTTCACTCACCCAGTTGGCCAGCAACTTGCCCTCCAGCCGCAGCGTCACACCTTCATCAGACTCAATCGCACTGATCCTCAGCATGAACAACCTCCGTGCGATGAGAATGGCAGACCCCGTGCCGCAGACCATCGCCAGGGCGCGAATTCCTTAAACCTCATTGAGGAAAGGGCTTACACGCAGATCAGAGATCGGCCGCGACGCCCGCCGGCGTGTACGAACCACGGGGGCTCGTGGGAATCACGAAATGTCGTGACGTGCAAGCCGTTCTCTGCGCCGGCTCCGGTGGAATGCCCATGCGCAGCCCAGCCTCGCCGGGAAACGGGTCTCGGCAAGTGCGTGTTCAGCGGGGTGTTGAGGAAGCCTGAATCGGCACGGAGGGGCTATCCTGCAGGTGCGTCACCGCCCAGCGCCCGCGCTTCATCACACGGGATCGCCCACATCAGACCTTGGGCCGGCCCTGCGGACGAGCCGCCAGAATCGCCTGAATCAATGCCTCGGGAACGGGTTCTGTCGGCATGGACGAGACCGGGGCGAGCGTCCGCCGCGCCACCTGGATGGTCTGGCGGTACGATTCCAGGTAATGGCGGCAGGGTGGACACAGCGCCAGGTGCAGCTCGAACGACATCCGTGACCAGGAGGACAGATTGTCCTCCAGATAGTCATCGAGGAAGTCGGTCAATTCATTGCAGGTCAGCACATCGCCACCGCGACCGGGGCGTCGTTCCAGAGTCCGTGGAGACCCTTCCACGGAAGCCGGATCACCGCCCCCGTCCATGAACTGATGGTTTGGATGCCGCCCCAACCCGAAGAGTTACGGCCAGGCTCATCGGTGGGACTCTGCGACCTGGCGGTTACAGCCCCGCGCCAAAGTCGTCGTCGTCGCGTTTGGGCGGCGGCGGAGGTGGCGGAGGAGGAGGTGGGGGTGCTGCCGGACGCGGGGTAGGCGGACTGGACTCAGACCGACCACCACGGGGTCCACCCCGGCCTCTGCCGTGATCGCGCGGACCCCGCTCCTGGCGGCCGCCTCCACCCGCAAATCGGCCACCGCCGTGATCGCCGCGTGGTTGCCCGTGCGAAGGTTCGTCGCGCTGTCCTTCCGAGCGGGAACGGTCTGGCTGTCCCTGACCACGGAACCCCCGCGATTCCTCATGCCGATCACGGCGACCGGCGGCATCGCGTTTGAGTTCGGCGATGAGGGAGTTGTAGTCGCTGAAACCAGCTTCCTCTGTCTCGGATTCCTGGCCTGCCCCCACAGGCGCGGGCTCTTCGGGTTCGGGTACGGGCGGTCGTTTGGCCACCGGCGCGGGCTCGGGCCTGGGCGGCGGGGGTGGCGACTCGGGCTTGGCCGCAGGTGGTTCGGTCCGGTGATGGTGACGGCTCACCTCGTCATCGAGGTCAACTTCGAAGTCGTCATACTTGGGCGGCCTGTAATCGGGGGACTTGGACCGCTCGAGCTCGGCCTCGAAGGCCTTCACGACCGCCGACTGGATCCGCTCGCGGCATTCCGCGTTGATCGGGTGGGCCACGTCGGCGTGCAGCTTGGCCCGGCCCTGCGGGTCCTTGGGGGCGCGGTTCTCGTTGAGCTTGGCGCCGCACTCATTGCAGAATTTCGCCCTGAGGTGGTTCTTGGAACCACACCGGGGGCAGCGATCCGCCAGCTTGCGCGAGGGCATCGCCACGAATGCGCCGTTGGTGCCATCAATGATCTTCAGATCACGGATGACGAAGTCCCCGTCGAGGGTGATGCTGCAGAACGCCCGCAGGCGTTCACTGGGACGCTCGACGAGCTTGATTCGGACCTCGGTGATCTCCATGGGTGCATTTCTCCAGCTTGAGTTCTCAGGTCGCGGACCTGGAAAGTCGGGATGGAGGGGGTCCATCTCCGATCCACCGCGACCACCCTGATACCATGTCAACACTTTGACCGGGGCCCGGTTCGCTTCCAGACCTCGATCCTGGTCCGCGTGACGGATCGCCGCTCATCGTACAATCCGGACCACGCGTGTCTCCAGTTTCAGAAGGCTCCCGGCCTGGCCGGCAAACCTCTCAGCCTCCTCGCACGTGTCGAAGGCCGTGAACAACGTCGAACCGCTCCCGGACATACGCACCGGCCGTCCGGCGAGAAGGGCGGCCTCATCCATGAGCGGGACCAGGGCCGGACACACCGCCCGGGCTGCGGGCTCGAGCATGTTGAATGCCCGTTCCATCCAACCGCGTGCATCGAGGCCACTGGCCGGCTCGATCGGCCGGCGATCCCGCGGTTCGGGCTGGCAAACTGCGTAGACGGCCGCGGTCGAGACCGGATATCCCGGCATGAGCAGCACGAGATAACCGCCAAAGTCCACCTCCACCGCCTCGAGCCGTTCGCCCCGCCCGCGAAGAATGCCCGAGCCTCCCAGCAGAAAGAACGGAACGTCGCTGCCAATCCGGGCGGCCAGTGACGAGAGTTCCACGCCGGGCAGGTTGAGCTGCCACAGCTCGTTCAGCCCGGTCAGCGCGGCGGCGGCGTTGGAGCTTCCACCGCCCAGCCCTCCCCCCATCGGGATTCGCTTCTGCAGCCGGCAAACGACGCCCAGGCCGGTGTTCCCGACCGTCAGCGCCTGTGCCGCCTTCACGATCAGATTGCGATCGTCGACCGGCACGCCCGGAGTCTCGCAGGACAATTCGATGCCCGGCTCACTGCGCGAGCAGAACGTCAGGTCGTCAAATAGACCGACAGGCGAGACCAGCGATTCGATCTCGTGGTAACCATCGGGGCGCCGTCCGAGCACCCTCAGGTTCCAGTTGATCTTCGCGGGGGAACGCCGCGTCACCTTCATTCCGGCCCACTGTTGTCGACCCACGAGTCGGCCCTGAGATTCCCATCGGCGCCGTTGGCGCCAGGGCGCAGGCGATAGCCCGCCGGACGAGCCCCCCTCGGACACAGGTTCATGCGGCAAGTGCGGAACGGGAGGTGTAGCCAGTCATCCACAGGTGCTTCGCATGCTGCCTTCCGGAGGCCACGTTCCGATATTGAGACAACACCATTGTAGTCGTGCCGGAAGGGGTGTCAAACAACTCGATGCCGGCCACGCCACTCCGCGTGCCCGACGCCATTCGCCCAGGTCGTGGCATCCATGGGCTTTGATTTCAGGTCGGCATACTCGAACCGCAGGCTTGCCTCCGTTGCCCGACCAAGCCCTCGGCCAAGTCAGTCCGCATGACACTCAGAGAGAACGTCGATCCTAACCTCCGCGAAGCAAGGTAGTTACGGTCATGATCCGCACCGGGATCGCCGATTCCATCGGTCCTTACCCTCGCCCAGACGGGGGTCGGGTACCAGCACGCCGGGGCCACACGTCCGATTCCGCAAGGCAGCCCCCACAACATTGAAACCTGGAGACCAGGTTTTTCTCACATGGCTGGACGCCCGGATCGATATTCCTCCAGGGGAGTGTCCACGATGCCGCTGACCATCATCTGTCCGAATCTGCGTTGCCGCTGCGTGCTGCAGGTCCCGGAGAAAGTGCGCGGCGAGAAGGTGCGTTGCGGCAAATGCGGTAAGAACTTCATCGTACCGACCGCTCCCCCGCCCAGAAGCGTCGCCAAAGAGGTCAAGCCGGCTGAACCGCCGGCTGAGCAACCCACGGCCTGACCCCTCCCGCACGGGCACTACTCCCGCGATTCCGCACGGCCATTCAGGCAGAGCCCGGCTTTGCCGCTCGCGATCGACGACAAGGCCTGAACGGGCTCGATCGCCGCTTCCCGATCACATCCCTGTCCGAGCACCGGGCACGGCCCGCCGCCCCGGAACGAGCAGCGGCGCACGATCGACACGGATTCAGGGGGTCGCCGGACTGTTGCCCCAGACCGAGTAGGGATTGCCCAGGGAGGTCAGCGCCCACGGCCCCCCTGCCGAGCGCCGGATGATGAGCCGGCCGGCGGCGGGGTCATAGGTCAATGAGGCCGGCGGCAGGCTCGTGCTGAGCTCCAGGCATTCGGGCCGCAGCTCCCGGATGAGCAATCGCGCGGCGAGGCCGGCCGGGAGCCCATCCGGAATCATCCAGCCCGAACCAGGTTTAAGAGGCTCAAATGTGCATGCACCGGCATCGAGCACCGGGGCAATCAGATAGAAGCCGCTTTCCATCTCGAAGCGGTGTCCACGGAAAAGAAACGGGTTCCCGACGATCGAATTGCTGCCCGGGCTGCCGGCCGGATCGATGAACAGGGGCTGGCCGAAATCGCCATACCCGTACCGCTCGATCAGGGCGCCCCGGGCGTTCGTGAGGGCAAGACTGCTGCCCAGGTCGTCGACGAGCAGGAAGTATCTCTGGTTTCCCCGAGTCATCTGGACGGGGCTGTTCTCGAAGAAGCCCAGGCCGCGCATCCGTGGCGGCGGCGGAACAAACGTGGCAAGCGTGATATTGGAGGGGTTCTGTTCTTCGATCTCCCGGTCGTCGGCGTAGTAATGCCGCGTGATCAGGCCGGCCGCGTTCTTTTCGATCCGGCGGCCGAGCACGTCGTATTTGTAGAGCACGGTCAATCCCGCGGACAGGTCTGTCAGCTCCGTCAACTGGCCGCGGTAGTCATAGCTGTAGCGGCAGCCGGAACGGGCGGTGATGAGGTTTCCCGACCGGTCGTAGGTGCGGGGCTGGCCGGGAATCGCTGTGTACTGGTTCATCTGCAGGTCGGCGGGTTCCGGCGTACCCGGATCGAGCAGATACGCGCCGGCATCGGGCCCGCCGGAGACGGTGATCCGGTTTCCGGCGCCGTCCAGGGCATAGTTGATCGTCAGCACCCCCGACGACCGCTGAGACTGCACGAGCCGGTCCGCCGGGTCATAAAAGCAGAGGATGGATTCGCCGTCGAGCGCCGGGGAGGACTGCGACTCGACACGGTTGCCGGCCTCATCCCAGGCGTATCCACGCCCGGCGATCAGCGCGCCGGTGGCGATCGCCGTATAGCGCAGCTCACTGACGCGACGATTCTCATCGTACGTGACGTCCAGACGCACGCCGTTGCCCAGGTCGCATCGCTCGATGCGATCGGCGCCCAGATAGTTGTACGCGGCGATCAGCGAAGAGGCGCCGGGCGTTTCGTCGCGCACCGCGGAGGGCCGGCCGAGGGCATCGTAACTCGTCGTGATGACGCGGCCGCCCGGATAGGCCAGCGTGAGCCGGCCGCCCAGCGAGTTGAATGCCGCTCCGACCGTGCGAACCGCCCCGCCCGGTCCGACCGCCTGGGTCTCGCGCACGAGATGACCGAGCGAATCGTAGTGGCGCGTGATGGCGGAATCGTCGTCCGATCCCGCAACCAGCCGGGAAAGCCCGTCATAGGCGTAAGATTCGCCCGTCACCCCGCTGGCACCCGGCCCGCGGGCGATCGTGCGGCTGATCGGGCGGTCGAGTCGGTCGTAGCTCGAGCGGATGACCGTCCCCACCGCGTCGGTGACCACGACGGGACGATCGAATACATCGTACACCGCCGTCCGGGAAGTCCCGTCGGCGAAGCGCGCGGCGATCAGGCGGCCGAGAGGGTCGTAGGTGTAGGAGGTGGTGTTGAGGTTGGCGTCGGTCTGGGCAATCAGGCGGGAAGAGTCGTCCCATCGCTGGGAGAGGGCAATGTCCGCAGCGTCCGACGCTTCGGCCCCCTCGCCGTTCATGTCGATCACCACCTGGATCAGCCGGCCGAGCCCGTCGTACCCATATCGCGTCTGCCCTCCGCGGGCATCCGTGACGAGCACGCACCGCCCCAGGGCATCCCACGTGTAGCGGGGACCGTGACCTTTCTGATCCGCACTTGCGACCAGGCGATCCATCCCGTCATAATCGAACGTCCGGGTGAACACCGCATCAGGATCGCGCCCCAGATCGGAGCGGTCGGCCTGCGTCATGGCGACGACGCGGGAGCTGGCGTCATGTGAGAAGCTCCGCGTGTTCCCGCGGGCGTCTTTGATCGAAGTCAGCCGGCCGAGGGCGTCGTATGCCCATGACGTGGCATTTCCCAGATCGTCCACGACTCGCCGCAGCAGGCCCGAGTCGGTGTACTGGTATCGGGTGACGGCCTCACCGTCGTCGATCGGCGCCTGGGTCTGGGCGTCGAAAAACTTCTCAACCCTGCGGACCAGGCGATTCATCGCGTCGTGTTCGTACAGCGTTTCGGAAAGCCGCACATTCTCACTGCCGTCGGGCGAATCATTGAGCTCGCCATCCACCCGTCGGGCGGTGACATTGCCCGCCGGATCGTAGCTCAGTGACTCCTCATTGCCCATGGGATCCACCCGGCGCACGAGCCGGCCACAGCCGTCGCGCATCAGGACGGTCACCTGCGTCGCAAGACTCTCGAGGCCCCGGGTGATGCGCCGGGTCCTGGCATTGCCGTCGTAGTCGTACTGGGTGGAAGACTGCAGCGGATCGCCCGCGGCCCGGATCACGCGGAAAGGCAGATCCCTTTCGTCGTAGAGGACGGTGAGCGTGTTGGCCGGCTGACGGCCGGCGGCGGCCTCGCCGTCGCGCACGAGGGCGAGGTTGCGGTTGTTGTCATAGACGTACTCGGTCGCGACAGAGGGCCCGCCAGCGTCGCGCCGCGTGCGGCGCACGAGACACCTGAGCGGATCGTACTCGAAGCTGATCGTGCTCTCGGCGCCTTCGGCGACCTGCGGCCACGGGCCCCAGCCGCCCTGCTGAATCTGAATCAGGTTGTCGCTGGCGTCATAGATATAGTCGCAGTAAGCCCGGATGCCGGTGCCGGGGACAGCCTCGGGCGAAGCCCGTCGCACCAGTTGATCCAGGGCGTTCCAGTCATAGAACGATTCCTGCCCGCGGGGATCGCGGCGCCGCACGACGCGGCCGAGGAGGTCGTACTGGTACGTGGTGGTGATCTCCAGACCACCCGCGTCGAGGGTCCGGCTCTGGAGGTATCCACGCTGGGGCCCCGCCGCGTAATAGGCGAACTCGTCGCGCCGCGGCCGCTCATCGCCGCCCGGGCACACCCGCGCGGTGAGCTGACCGAAGGCGTTGTACTCGAAGGAATGGCTGATGGACTCGATCGGATACTGCACGCGCGTGCAGTTGCCGGCATCGTCGTACCCGTACCGGGTATCGTTGCCGCGGAGATCGACCCGCCGCGACACCCGGTTGAGCCGCGGATCATACTCGAACGTCTCGACGAGCGGGTCCTGATCGCCTCCGGCCGGGCCCGGCAGCACCCGGTGCTCGAGCAGATTCTCGCGGGAGCGGGGGTCCGCGCTGGCCGTGTCGTACCGGTACAGCTCCTGGTTACGCTCCGGGTGAATGATCCGCGTACAGAGCGAGTCCTCGTTGTAACGGTACCGGGTCTCAAAGTAAGCCGGGTCGTACGCCCGGAGCGGCTGGGCCGGAAGGTTCTCCTCGCGCTCCAGGCAGGTGGGCTGATCCGGGTCCGCGCGGCCCGTGTAGTCGCGCCGCAGAACCAGCCGGTGGCGGGCGTCATAGCCGAAGACGCGCACGTTCCCCGCGCCGTCGTTGAACGTGGCGGTGACCGCGGAGAAGTTATTCATGACAGAGGGAGAAACCGGCTGATAGACGGCATCAATGCCGATGGCGGCGCCGCCCAGGTTCTGGCGGATCACGCGATCGAACGTCAGCTCGTCCGCGCCGTCGGGCCGGCCGGAGTAGGTGTTGCTCAGCCAGGTCTGACCCCGGGCGTCGGTGATGGTCAGCAGGTTGTGGTTGAGCCGCCCGTCGATCTCGTCACGGCTGTACGTATACGTCACGGTCTTGCCGTCGGGAAAATTGTTGCCGGTGGGCGTGCCGGTCACGGCCGGGCTGGTGGCGGATCGGAGATCGCCCGCAGACCCGCCGGAATCCCCGTCGGAATAGTACTCGTAGCGCACCCGACGGCCTGCAAAGTCCGTGATGGATTCGATGTAACCGTCCGGATCGTAGTGGATGACCAGATCGCGATCATGGGACGCGGTGTCCAGCGTGTCGTGGATGGCGGCGAGGCGGCCCCGATAGTCGTACGAGAACACGAGGGCATTGCCGTTGCGATCGACCATGCGCTCGATGCGTCCGGCAGACGGCGAATCGTTGAGCGGCCGGAACTGCCAGCGCTCTCCGTTCGACCAGGTGAGCGTGCACCGCCCCGCCGTCTTCTCGAGAACCGCAAAGAGTTCCCGCCGCGACCAGGTGCCGTCCGACTGACGCAGGAGCACGTCGGCGCGGCCGCGGCCGTCGTGAAGCCGCATGTGGTCCCCTGCGGGCTCGATCCAGATGTTGTACGAGAAATCCCAGCCGTTCCCCATCGCGGTGGCGGGTCCGGTGCGCGAACGATACGTGCGCGTCCAGACCACATCCATGCCCCGGCCGCGGATCCGCAGATCCGTGACTTCCAGGTGAAACTCACCGGAGTGACCGTAGACCCCGTACATCGGGTTGGGGTCGCCCACGTACGGCCCGACGGGGTGCAGTGTGGAATCGTCCGGCACATGGGCTGGATGGGCGTCCGGGATATCCAGCGGGTCGGGGAACTGCGTGGCGAGCGGTGGCCGGGCCGCGGCCAGGGCCGCCGTCAGACCGCCGATGTCCCCTGTCAACGCAGCGGAGAAGTCCTGCCCTTGTCCTGTTCCTGTCAGCCGCTCCGCAAACGGCAAGCCGTGCTCCTCGAAGGAGCGGCGTCGCGGCTCCTTGAGGATGGGTTCACAGGTGCATGCGCCGGTGTAATGGGCCTGCCAGACGGCAAAATCGGCCGCACCAATGACGCCGTCATGATCGAGGTCGGCGTATTCGCAGGTTCCGGGTACGGCCGATCTCGCCCCGCTCTCGCAGTGGCGAAAGAGAACGAAATCGCCGGAATCAACATCACCGTCGTTGTCGAAGTCGCCCGGCAGACCAAAGTCGCAGGGAGCACTCCCGCCGGCGGCCAGCGCGGGCCCGGCGGCGCAGAAACAGATCGCCACCGGCAACAGGCACGAGCGCATCAACCTACTCCACAGGGCCCGATATCAGGCCAATTTCTCCGCACGGGGGATGCACCCGTCGCTCCCCCTGCTCTGCTCATACGTCCGACCTGACCCCTGACGCGAGCGCATATCTTCAGATATCGGTTGGGCGGAGCGTCGGCTCATGCAGGGACCCCTTCGGCACGGTGCAGACGAGGAGAAATTGGAGGTTCAAGCAGGCTCCGAACATGTCTCCGCAGCCGTCTGTGCACCCTGCACAGATTCATAACCGCCGGTATGCGCTAATTCAAGCAGAACCGGACCCCAACCGCATCATTCCCCGTGGCCCGGCCCGCACCCGGTCAACGGGCGGCCGTGGCCGGGGCGAACGTCAGTTCCAGCCGGGCGACGAGCGCGCCAGGTTCGGGCGAACTGGTGGAATATCGGGCCCCGGCAAAAAGCTGAAGGACCCGGGAGGCCTGCTGGAGAAACTCCACCGCCCCAATCGGTCGTGGAGGCGCAGGTGGCGGGGCGACGGGCAGCTCGATCAGCTCTTCGCAGTCGTCCCGAATCACCTTGAACTGGACGGCCTCCGCCCGCGGCCGGGTCGCCAGCAGCCATTCGAGCGAAGCCAGCGCATCGGATGCGTCCAGCGGCTGGCCTTCGACGGCCACAACGGTGTCACCCGCCCGGAGCTTGCTGGCCGCGGGCAACTGCGGGATGACAAACGCGATCTGAACCGCTCCGGCGGCCACCCGCCCGGGCACCGCCCCAAGCTGATACAGCGACACCGCCCGGACCGACTGAAGCTGCGTCCACCAGTCCGACTGCGCCAGCAGAGATGGATTGGCCGAGAACGACTGAGCCCAGGAGGCCAGTAAATCGGAGATCAGGGTCGGCTGGGCGATCAGAACCGTCCGGGCCGCGGGTCGATCGCCACGCGGACCCACCGCCAACTGCGCCAGCAGCGGGGCTTGCCGTCGTCGGGCGAGAACCAGGTCGCGAACGGCTTCCGTCGCGGTCCCAACCACCACCAGATTCTCCGCGACCGTCCAGCTCAACTGAAGCTGGCCCAGAATCTCCCCGCCCGGCTTCTGACGAAGCAGACGCCCCACGCTGATGCTGTGAACGGTCCCGCCGCCGGGACCGATCGGAACGTTCTCGATGCTCAGCGGCCCGCCCTGAGCGGGCTGCACGTTCAGGAGCATGAGGAGGTTCTGAAACGCACGATCGACGGTGGTCGTAACCACTTCCTGGCTGGCGGTCTGGACTGCCACGGTCAGCGCGGGGATCCAGAGCGGCTGGTACGGGTCACCCGGCGACGTGGCCACCGGGCGGGCAATCTGACTGAGAACGAACAGCGTCTCCTCCGCCAGATGCGACAGGAAGTGCGTGTCCAGACTGCCCCGGGGCAGACCGTTTTCAAGCACACCGCGATAGAAGGCAAATGTCCTCTGCCCCGTGAGCGCACCCAGGCGACGGTAGTGGGCGGCGTAGTCGATCGCCTGCGTCCAGGCCAGCAATGTCGAAGCCGGCAGCTCGGTGAGCAGCGAGCGGCCGCTCGATTCGGTCAGTCCGACCGCCCGGCCGGGTTCCGCGGTCGTCTCGATGGTGATCCCGCCGGTGGAGACCGAGACGGTGGCCGCCAGGGACTGAAACTGGTTCCAGACCGCGGGCCACAGAATGGCCGGCAGCGCCGCCCCCTGACCGGCTCGCGTGCGTCCGGTCAGATAGAGCAGAACCTGGCTGCGGTCAGGCAGCAGCCGGATGCGGTCCCGGAAATCGGCCATGTCGCAGAGCGCCGCGCCATGCGGACTCAGCCAGAGCGACAGAGTGCGGGAAAAGAGGCTGTTGGGGCCGAATCGACGCCCGATGACCACATGGGCGCCGTCGAAGGCAAGTTCGTGATCGTTGCTCAGTTTGCTGCACCGCAGATGGCCGACCGCGGGTGCGGGCGGCAAAGCGCGCAGCAGGGGCTCGAGCTCCACCGGTTTGGCGGGCTGAGCGATCAGAATGGCCTGGCCGATCTCATCCCAGCCGTCGGCGACCAGAACGAGCCGCCCGGAGGACAACTGGTCAAGCATGTGCGGGCCGGGCACACCCAGGTGGCTGGCAAGCCGATCGCGCCAGGTAAGCGGCGCCGGGGCCGACGCGGGCTGCGTGCCCTGGGCCTGGGTGGTGGTGGGCCGCGAGGCCGCGGGCTGCGTCGCGGGCGGGGCCAGACTGCGCAGCATGTCAGACAGGAGTGCGCCCAGCGGGCTGCCGGTCAGGCCGTTCCAGTCGCGCACCTCCAGGTAGAGTCGCGCGTCGGCCGGAACCAGCCGGGCCAGACCCGGCTCGGCCCCCCACGCCGCGGGCACGGGCGCTCCCGACAGCACAAGAGCCACCCACACGCACCCGCTTGTTCGGCGTCGGCCAGCCATTGACATGCAGAGACGAAAAGGGCTCCGCAACTGCTCGCGGAGCCCGTAGTCCTCAGACGTTCACCGCTCCTCAGTAGAGCGGATTGCGGATCGGATCGCCGGTCGGGCTCAGGGACGCATCGTCCTGAGCCTCCGGAAGGGTCTGCTCACCAGCGGCGAACGGATCGAGGGCGGAATCGCCGCCGATCTCCGGGTGAGCCTCCCTCCACTTGTTGACGAGCGCTTCATGTTCGCTCGAGAGCGCCTGGCGCAGCCGCTCCAGGACGTTCTCGGCTCCCCGTCGGGCCCCCTCGGCGGCGTCGGTCGATTTCTTCACCACCGGACCCACCAGGGCATCGAGAAAACTGTCAGTGGTCATCGTCGGCGTCGCCGCCAGATCCTTCAATGCCTGTGCCGACTGCTGACCCAGTCCCAGGGCGGGCTGCAACTCGGGAGGAACGGCGACGGTCGCATGGAGCACCACCGTAGGCGGCTGGACCGGTTTGATGACACTGAACATGAGTGCGATGCTCGCGGCGGCCGCCAACGGCGATCCGAAGATCACCAGGGTGCGCGACCAGTGCCGCCGCACCGGCTTCATCTGCGCCCGCCGGGCCAGAAGCACGCGGTCGGTGAAGCTCGCGCTGACCGTCGGCTCGCGCCGGTCAAGGGCGATCACGTCACCGCAGGCCTCGAGCAGCGCCAGTTCGTTCTGGCAGTCGTTGCACTGGAGCCGGTGTGCGTGGAGTTCGGTCTGAAGTGAGGCAGAGAGCTGCCCATCCAGGTACCGGCCGAAGAGGTGTTTGGCGTCCTTACAGTTGATCATGACGCGGCGTCTCGCAGGGAGCCCAGTTGCGACCAGTCTTTGATCAGTCCGGCTAACGAATCTCTCAGGCGTCCGCGGGCCCGGTGCAGGTGGCTCTTGGCCGTGGCCATCGGGATCTCGAGCGCCTGGGCGATATCTTCACAACTCAAACCTTCGCGGTAGAAGAGCATCACCGCCGCACGCTGCGGCGGCGAAAGCTTGTCTACCGCCTCCCAGATCAGGTTCTTCAGCCGCCGGGCCTCTTCGCTCTCAGCGAGCTGATCCGCAACATCCGGTTCGCGTCCGGGCAGGCCCGAGAAATCGACCTCGCCCGTCAGCGACTTGCGGCGCCGGATGTGGTTCAGACACAGGCGATAACCGATCGTGAAAAGCCACGTGCTGAACCGATATTCGGAAGAGAACGAGTCAAGAGAGCTGAATGCCCGAAGGAACGCCTCTTGACATATCTCCTCGGCCTCGTCGTGATCCCGCAGGATCCGCCAGACGAAGGCCATCAGGCGATCTTTGTGGGCATCCACCAGTGCGCGCGCAGCATCCTCGCAGCCACGCTGCGCCTGAGTAATCAGGCGTCGCTCGGTGCGTCGGCTGAGCCGGGATGCCCCTGAATCGCCCTGCCGCAAAAGCATATGTACGCCCCATTATACATCGGGCTGAAATCGAAGGTTGCAGCGGAAAGCCGCCCGCTCTCAGTCGGCGTCAGCGCCGCTGCCCCGAGCCCCCAGCCAGGGCAACTCTCCCAATCGGGCCCCGCCGGCTGGTCGCCGTCTGCCGCCGCCCCCATTCCCCGCGAAGCCCGGAAGGATTAGAATCCCGTGGGTTCACCGGCGTCCAGTTCCTTGCGCAGTATCGTCCTAACCGCCTGCAGAATCAAGCATTATGGCCAAAAAGCCCCAGCCCAAGTCGCGGCGGATCGAGAACCGCAAGGCCTATCATCAGTATCACATTCTCGAGAAGGTGGAGGCGGGAATCGCCCTCACCGGGACCGAGGTCAAGAGCCTGCGGGCCGGCCAGGCCCAGATTACGGACGCCTTCGTCCGGATAAACGGGTCGCAGGCCACGCTTTATGGGGCCCAGATCGACCGCTACCCCCCCGCCACCGACTTCAACCACGATCCGCTGCGTAACCGCCGCCTGCTGCTGCACCGCCGCGAGCTGCGTAAGCTCGAGCAGGAAGTCGCCCGGACCGGCCGGACCATCATCCCCATAGCGATCTATTTCAATGACCGGGGCCTGGCCAAGGTGGAGCTCGGGCTGGCGGTCGGCAAAAAGGAGTACGACAAGCGGCAGGATCTCAAGAAACGGGACGCCCAGCGGGAGATCGACCGAGCCATGACCCGGCGTTCACGGTAGGAATGCCCGATGTCCGGCTGTCGATTTCCGATCGAGCGACCCCGTCTGGACTCACTGGCAACGGTCCATCCGAAATGGGCAACCGGAGTTCGTCAGCGTCTCGGGCTCTTCTGGGCTTGCCGCTCTTTGTGCTTGGCGGCCATGGCATCGATGAAGGGTTTGGCCTCGGATCTCTCGCGGGCGCTGGTCTTGTCAACCAGGACCTTCATCATCTCGTCGGTGCTCTTGGGCAGATCCTTGTTGAGGGGTTCGCTCAGGCTCGGTCCGCCGACGCCGGGCTGACCATTGCCGGGAACACGGCCCGAGAGACCCGCCCGCATCTCCTCGAACTTGCTGTAGGCGCCGTCGATGTACCGGGATCGCTGTGAGGGGGCGACGCTCGCATATTCGCGCGCGCTCTGCATCACGTGGGCCCGGCCAATCTCGAAGACCGCGTTGTTGAGTACCTCCCGCTCGCCGGTGGACATCTGGTTCATGGCGCGGACGAAGCGCGTCCGCGCCTCGGGATTGTTGCCGTAAGTCTGGTAGGCCGAGAGCAGAAACGCTTCCGCGCGCGGGACGGACATGCGGCCCAACCCGCGCTCGTTGCCCATGAACTCTACCACTTCCTCGACCTTCGACACGGCGTCGGGGGTCTTCAGATCCGGCGGCGGCACGGTGGTGAACTCAAAGTAGGCCCACCAGGCGCCGACGAGGACAACCACGCAGCCGGAACCGATGGCCAGCATCTTCTTCGTGCGATCAGAGAGGGAAAAGCTCTTTTTCGTTTTCCTGGTCTTGGCTGACATACGCTACAACCCCTGCGAGAACAAAGAACTACTTCTGTTTGTCGCTACGAGGCTCGAAATTCAGATACAGCGCGTTGAACGTCCGTAACTGATCCTTGGGGCCGTGCCAGATCTCGTAATCGGACACCAGCAGGTAGTCTTTCTTGGGCACGAACGTCTCGATGATCGTGGGCGGAACCGTGCTGGTGTTCTCATAGACCAGGATCGTCGGACGCTGGTGCAGCTTGCGGCCATTCAGAAAGTCGTTCCATTCGTAACTCGTCCGCTGCGAGTCGTAATATCGGGGGCCCTTCTGCATGATGACCGGATCCTGAAGCATGTCCTTCTGCGTGATCCGGTCTTCCGGGCACAGAAACACCTTGTTCTGATACGTGCCCTTCTTTCCGCTGCCCGAGCCGGCAAACTCACGCATGAGCATGTCGGGCAGAGCTCGTTTCTCCGGTTCAGCGGATGGCAGCCGGGCCACGTCGTTGGGGAAGGTGTCCCGGTTGTTGTGCAGGTACGACTGGACCGCTTTCGCAATCTGGTCGAGGTTCGCCAGGCACACTGTCCGCTTGCTGACCCGTCGTGCCTCTTTCAGCGCCGGCATCAGGATCGTGGCCAGGAGCGAGATGATCGCCACGACCACAAGCACCTCAATCAGAGTGAATGCACGACTGCGCTTCATAAGTATTTGCCCGGTTGAGGCTTATTGCGGGACCTCGTCCGTGAGGCACTCCCCGCCTGCTGGCGGCGGCCCCGATGCGCCACGTCGGAGCACGTTTGAAACCCCTATGATCGCGACCGCTTCCGCCGGTGTCAAGCGTTTCCGGCGGAATCAGACGGAGGGCCGTCTGCTGGCCGGCACGGCTTTCCTGAACATACGTCGGATGGTGACCTGGAGTTTCAGGAGCTGATCGGTTGTGCAGATCGGTAGCGAAGCCCGGCATGTCCGCCTTTGGGCAGCCCCATCGGTCGATGCCCCGGCCTGCGTCTCACGAGACCGGCGGGCTGGCCGCGGGTTGACGGCGGGCGGAATCACCCACCATGCCGTACTTCGCCATTTTGTCGCGCAATGTGGTTCTGGGGATTCTCAGGAACTGGGCAGCTTTGGCCTGGTTGCCGGACGCCCGCTTGAGAGCCGCCTCGATCAGCGATCGTTCGAGATCGGCCATGGTTTCGGTGAGGCCGCCAGTGCCATCTAAGCTGTCACCCGCGCGGAGGCTGGCGGGCATGACGAAGGCGTTCATCTGCCCCATGGAGGACTCAATGCTGCGGCCCGATGCGGTGGCCGCCAGGGCTTCGCGCCCGTTGCGCCGGCTGGAGCACGCCTCCCGGATCTTCTTGAGGACGGTTCCACCGTTGAGGGGGCGGGTCAGGAAGTCGATCGAACCGCGCTTCATGGCCTCTACGGCAGTCTCGATGCTGCCATGAGCCGTGGCCACGATGACACGGGTGTCGGGCGAGGCCCGCCGGATGTGATCGATCAGTTGCAGCCCGTCGCCGCCCGCGAGTCGGAGCTCGGTAATCACCACATCCACGTGATGAGAGTTCAACTGGGAAAGGGCCCCGGCGGCGTCCGACGCATCCAACACCACGTAACCGGCGGCGTTCAATTCACCGTGCAGGCTGGCCGCGTTCGTTGAATCACCATCGACGATCAAGACCACGCCCGGACATGACTCGCTCATGGCTGCCGTCCTTCTGAAATGTCAAAACGTCACCAAACTCTCTCGAAGAGAACCGCGCGACCAGAAGTGTAACACCCGCGCGCCGAATTGCAACAGGCGCCGTGCGCAGGCTGTGACTTTTCGCCGCAGTCACCCGAACATAGCCCGTCGCGTCCGCCCGCCGGCATGCCGGCCATCGCCGGAACGGGATGGCCTGCGCTGATGCGGACGCATCGTCGCGAGGCCGCCGACACGCTGCGGGCGGTTGGCTTCCCCCGCCGCGGAACGACGGTCCCTCCGCCTCCGCCGTCGGCAATGGACAGATCACTCATAGTAGTTTCGTCCTCCGCGCTGGATGGGGGGAGCGGAGGTCATGACTTCACGAAGGTGGGCGCCATCCAGGGCCAGCAGCGGACTGATCTCAAACAGCCCGTCCGGCTCCCCGTCCGGGCGGGTCGGCACGTCGAAGCCGGCACCGTGCAGCCAGGCGGCGGCCCGGCGGTTCATGTCCCGCCGGGCGGTCTCGGCACTGTCCACCCCGCTGGCGTTCTTGACCGGACTGAACTCTTCGGCGCGCACCGTCTGCAGCACCATCGGTTTGCGGGCGAGCGGGATCGCATCGAAGATGAATGCCTCCAACTTGACCGCGTTGGGCGCGCCCGGCTCGACCCGCTGTCCACGGTCGTCCACACAGGGCACTTTCTTGAGCGCCCGGTGCCAGGGCAGGCCGAAGTGCTCCTCGCTTTCCGTCAGGCGCTCCACGAACGACCGGTTCAACACGTGGATGGCAATGCTCCCGGCGTCGTACCGGCGCTGGCCCCGCTCGTCCCTGGCAAGAGCCAGCGTCTCAGGCAGGTCGGAGTATTCGATGACCATCACTTTCCCGTCGCCCAGAACGAAATTGCCGACCCGCTCCAGATCTTCGGCCTTGGGAATCGTTTTGCTCGACATCTCCGAGCCGGTCAGCTCGTGCAGCCCGATGAAAAGCGGGTCCATCGGCTTGACGAGCGGGTTATCGACCTGGAAATAGCTGATGTACTCGACGCCGGCCGCCGCCATCTCGCCCAGCGCGCCCGAACGGCGAAGGGCCAGCAGGCTGCCGCCGTGGCCGTCGGGAGAAAAGGCCACCCTATGCTTCTGATCGAGCAGGATCCGCCCGTCCTTCGAAAAGGCGGGCATGACGCCCTGCTGAAAGAACCGCACCCGCCCGGGTGTCAGGCCGAAATACGCGTTCCTTTCGAAGAACGCCCGCGTCTGGGCGTCGTTCTGCGGGCTGGTCATGATGTACCAAGTCACGTCAGAGCCGTAGCGCCGGTTGGTGCCGCGGATGAACTCGGCGAAGAGCTGGAAGAGCGACTTGTCGCGGACGGGCGAGACCGGGAACGCACCCTTGGGCCCCTCGAAGCCCAGCCGCGTGCCCTGGCCCCCCGCCACCGTGAACGCCGCCACCTTGTTCTTGCGGATCAGCGAAACGCCGCGTTTGACGGCGTCCGCGTATTTCCCGACCAGGTCGATATCCGGCTGCGCCGGATAGGAGGGGGCCGGCTCGATGCGTTGTGGCAGGGGGAACGACGACTCCGTCAGCACATGACGCTGGATGAGTTCGTCGATGCCCGGCAGGTGAATCTGCTCGATGTCGGACAGCAGCTCGGCGCGCTGCGCGTCGTTGAGCCCCGCCCAGAACGCCAGGAGATGCTCCTGACGGTGCTCGCGCAAGGCGTTGCGGATGCGGTTCAGACGCTGAGGTTCCACGGACGACGACATGCAACTCCTGCGTTTCAAAAGAGTTAACTGAGCCGAAACGGCGCTCTCGCCGATAGATGTATAGAGGAAAAGCCGAAAAGTCAAAGCCGGCCGGAGCCAGCAGACGGGGACCGATGGTGAACGGGTCCGGGCATCTCAAGAGGGCGATGGGCTGTACGCGGCGCGAGCTGCTTCGAGCGGCGTGCGGCGCCGTGGGTGCGGCGGCAGCAGGGCCGCACGCGCGGGCCGCCTCCCCCCAGCGGCAGGCATCAGACCGTGCCTCTGCGACCGCGGCGACCCTGCCCGCCCTGGGCAGCCGGCCGACCACGCCGACGGTGAGCGAGTCGGCCAAATCCACCGTCGTTCATCTGCGTGCGCAGGAGGTCCTGGTCGGTACGAAGATGCACCCCTCCCTGGCCGGTGAGATGGTGGAGGAAGCCATCAAGACCCTGACCGGCAAGTCGCTCCCGTCCGACGCCTGGCACGCCCTGCTCCGGGCGGATGACCGCATCGCTCTCAAGTTCAATCAGGTAGGCTCCGAGATTCTCGGGACGACCGTGCCATTCGGCCTGCAGCTCGTCGATTCGCTCACCCGCGCGGGCTTCGCCCCGGACCGCATCATGCTGATCGAGGCGCCGCAGGAGCTGGTCCGGCTGACCAGGACGCGGCCGATGATCCATGGCTGGGCGGGGCCCGAACGCTCGTTCGGAAGCGGCGCCGAGCAGCTCGCGGCGTGGCTGCAGGAAGTGACCGCGATCATCAACGTGCCGTTTCTCAAGACGCACAACATCGCGGGGATGACCGGCTGCCTCAAGAACCTCTCGCACGCCCTGATCCGCCGGCCGGCGCGATATCACGCCAACGGATGCGCCCCTTTCGCCGGTGACATCGTCTCGCTTCCGGAGATCCGCTCGAAACTCCGGGTGCACATCGTCAATGCGCTGCACGCGGTCTTCGACGGCGGGCCGGAGGCACGGCTGACGAACACCTGGCGGCACCGCGGCGTTATCGTAAGCACGGATCCCGTCGCCTCGGACAGCACCGGCCTGGACATCCTGAACGAGCGGCGCGAACAGGCGCGCCTCCCCAGGATCGGCGATTCCCTCGGCCGGGTCCCCCACCTGCGCGCCGCCGCCGAGCGCGGCCTGGGCACCGACGACCAGGACTACATCAAGCTCCTGGAGCCAAGACCGTTCTGAAGCCTCCGGCCCGGCCTGTCCAGGTGGCGGCACACGGCAACTCACCACTTCAGGCGCAGGAAGCGGTCGTCGGACTCGGCACGGCGGCATCGCTGCACCGGATGGCAACGTCGATGAGGTGCGAATAGCTGCATGGGAGGCAGACTCTCTTTGCCAGCCGCCCGGACGACCATTCGGCCGGCACGCTGAGGGTCTCATCGGCCGTGACGACGATCACCGCCGGGGCAACCTCCGCCGCGGAATCCAGCGTCTTGAGCGAAGGCAGATACCTGGTGAAGTCGAGTTGGGACCGGGCCAGGAGCAGGACGAGGGTCGGTCCGGCGTCATGCAGCCAGTCGAGCTGCCGGAAGAAGAGCGAGAACGGGTCGGCCGGAGCATCCGGCCCCAGGACGACGACGCGCGGTGCGGTCCCGGCTTGCTTCGCCAGCTCAACACGCAGAGGGTCACGGAAGTGTCCGCCCGATTGCGAGGCGTAGAACATCTGCGTATCGATCGTCTTCTGGACCGCGGCGGCCGCGACCGCCTGGAGGGTGTGCGTGTCAAGACCCAGGTCGCCGGCAAGGTCATGATAAGGCAGCAGCCGCGCATGACCGCTGTCGCCCAACAACAGGGCGTGAACCATGCGATTGGCCAGCGCCACCGCCAGGACGCTCTGGACATTCTGTCTCACGTGGCGAAGCCGTTCCACGGGCAACTCGTGAAGCGACGCGGCCTCGACGATCGAGGGCGGCATGTTCCACTGGCTGAGCAGATGCCGCGTCACGTCGACATGGCTCAACTCGAAAACCTCCTGCTCCACCGACTCCAGGTCCACATCCTCCCGGGCGGCCCTGGCCAGCGCCGCGGCATACTCAGCCGGATACAGGGAGCTGAGTACCATTCGGCCCACGTCGTGGAGCAGGCCCGCCAGGAACAACTGATCCGCCTGTTTGCTGGAGACCGCTTCACCGAGCATCTCGGCCAGTGCGGCGGTGGCCAGCGAGTGCTCCCAGAACCGCTGGGGAACGAGTCCCGACTCGGTCATATTCTCGAAGTGCTCAATGGTCAGGATGGCGATGACCGCGTTGCGGATAGCGGTGAGCCCGATGCGCTGCGTCGCTTCGATGAGGTCTTTCGCGACGCGACCCCGCTGGTAGAAGCTCGAGTTGGCCACCCGGAGAATCTGCAGGGCCAGGACCTGGTCCTGGCGAATCGCGGACGCGATGTCCTCAACGGTGCTGGTGCTGCTGCGGGTCAGAGCGATCACGTATTCAAGGACGGGCTTGATCGAGCGCAACTGGGTTTCCTGCGTGGCGCGCCCGAGGACCTCGGCCTTGCTGAAGCGACGGGGCGGGGCCGACGCAGGCGCCGGCGCGGCTGCGGGCGGCGGAACCGCGTGCGGGGCAGCCGGATGAGCACCTGGCCGGGCTGTCGGAGTCGGCTCGGGTTCGGGCGGCTCAGCCCGCTCAGTCGCGGCCGGCGGGCTCGTCTCCGGCTTGGCGGCGCCGATCAGCGACTGCACCCGCGCGATCAGCTCGCTGCTCGAGAAGCTCGATTTGAGGAGAAAACCGGCGATCCGGCGCCTGGCGGCCTCGACCACGATGCCGCGCTCGGCGGCGCCGGTGAGCATGATGACCGGCACCTGCGCCGTGCGGGGACGCCTGCGCAGCTCGTCCAGACACTGCAGGCCATCCATAACTGGCATGCCGACGTCCAGCAGAATGAGGTCCGGCCGGTGCGTCCGCGCGATCTGCAGGGCCTCCTGCCCATTCGCTGCCTCCAGTGTATGGTACCCGTGAAGGCGCAGCATGGCCGCGATGGGTTCGCGGCAGATGGCACTGTCCTCCACCACGAGAATCGTTTTCATGCGTCAGCCCCCATCAGCTCAGCCGGCACCGCCTCGGTCTCGGCGAAGCGATCCCGGATCGCCAGAAACCCGTCTTCCGCTTCCACGAACGCATCGACCACCGCGGGATCGAAATGATCCCCCCGCTCGTCGAGGATGATCGCGCGGGCGACATCGTGGGAGTAGGCCCGCTTGTAAACGCGTCTGGTCGTCAGGGCATCGTACACGTCGGCCAGCGCGACGATTCGCCCGCAGAGGGGAATGCTCTCGCCCCGCAGTCCGGCCGGATAACCGTTTCCATCGAAGCGTTCGTGGTGCGTCAGGGCGATCTCGCGGGCCATTTCCAGAAACCGGACGCCCGGAAACTGGCGAGCCGCCGCGGCGAGGGTCTCGGCCCCGATAATGGTGTGCGACTTCATGATCTCGAACTCCCGGTCGCTTAGCCGGCTGGGCTTGAGCAGCACGCTGTCGGGAATGCCCACCTTGCCGATATCGTGCAGCGGACTGGTCACATAAATGAGCCGCACGAACTCCGCATCGAGTTGCGGGCGGTACCTCTCGCGTTGAGCCAGAAATCGGGTGAGCAGGCGTGAGTACGAGCGGACCCGTTCGAGGTGGGCGCCGGTTTCGGGGTCGCGGGATTCGGCCAGCTTGGCCAGGGCAAAGATCGCCACATCCCGTGTTTCGAGCGAGAGGACGCGCTCGGCGGCGCGGATGCGAACGCGAAGCTCAGCCGGGTCGAAAGGCTTGGTGAGAAAGTCGTCGGCTCCCGCCGAGAGTCCCTCCACCGTGTTGGCCGTGCCATCACGGGCGGTGAGCAGGATGATATACACGTAGCCCGGAA
>CAZQEN010000029.1:0-35413 GCA_964591605.1 uncultured Planctomycetales bacterium | reverse complement strand
CGTTGCTCCTGGACGTCGTTTATCCGAGGTATTGTGCCGGGATCATTCGCCCATCGTCAGCATGACACGTACTAAAGCACACTCCCTGCTGAGGTCCCGCCCGGCAGGCGGGACCTACCGGCGCAGAGACGGGTCGCGGTTGAGCCGCCAGAGCTCGGCGTTGCTCGAGCTGACCGCGTCGAATCCGGCGGCCAGGAGGCGCTGCACGAGATCCGGCGAGCGGATCAGCCCGCCCGCGACGCGCGGGATGGCGACCTGCTCGAACTGGGCGGCCGTCTCCAGGGCGGCCACGCCGGGCACGAGCTCCACGGCGTCGGGGCGCGACTGCTCGATCAGGTGCAGCCCGCGATCGACGGACCGTCCATCCTGCAGGAACAGCAGAAGGATGGATGCCAGGCCCACGCGCCGGGCCGCCGCGACCACGTGCGAGCGGACGGTGATGATGCCGTCCACCTTTTTGAGGGAGGCCACGTAGCGCAGGCCCGCCTCGTCGCTGCTCAGACCTCCGAGCAGATCCACGTGGACCATCACCGGGATGCGGCGCAGCTCGCCGCCCCTGAGCCAGTCGAGGATGCCGCCGAGTTCAACCAGCTCGCAGCCCTGGACGAAGATCAGACTGGCGTCGGCGAGGACCCGGGGATCGGCCTCGGCAGAGGAGATGACCGGGATCATCGGCCGGGCCAGCCAGTCGCGGATCGGCGTTTCGGGCGGCGTTTTCTTCATTGTGCTTATCTTGACACGCCTGCCGTGCCGATGCTAGTATGGCAGTAGAATTCGATACGCATACGTGCGTCGATCGCCATGTGGGCCAGAGATCAAGAGCAAGGCCCCCGCGAACCGCTCGCGGGGGCCTTTTTGCGCGCGCTTGGGAGTGCGGCGGCCGCGTGTGGTGGGCAGAGCCCACCCTACCTCGCTGCGAAAGGCAGGAGTGAACCATGATTCACCCGAAACTCGATTCGATCCGTCACGTCGCTCTCGATATGGACGGCACGCTGTATCGGGGCGGGACGCTGTTTGACTTCACGCCGGGCTTCTTTGCGAGGCTCGACGAGATCGGTATCGGCCACACGTTCCTGACGAACAACTGCTCGAAGAGCGTGGCCGACTATCTGACCCATCTGCGGCGCCTGGGGATCGAGGCCACCCCCGACCAGGTTTATACGTCCGCCCTGTGCACAATCGATTTCCTGCGCAGCCGGCTGCCGCAGGCGCGGCGTCTGTTCGTGCTGGGGACCGGGAGCCTGTTTCAGGAGCTGCGGGCGGCGGGTTTTTATGTGACCGCCCCGGACGACGAGCCGGATGCCGTGGTTGTGGCGTTCGACACGAACCTCTCGTACCCGCGGCTCTGCAAAGCGGCGTGGTGGATCCGGCAGGGCAAGCCGTTCATCGCCACGCACCCCGATCGCACGTGCCCGACCGACGAAACGACGGTGCTGGTCGACTGCGGTTCGATCACGGCGTGCCTGACGGCGGCCACCGGCCGCAGTCCGCAGGCCGTCCTGGGCAAACCCGACCCGTGGATGCTGCAGGGGATTCTGCAGCGGCAGGGTCTGCAGCCGGCCGAGCTGGCGATGGTGGGTGATCGCCTGCACACCGACATCGTGATGGCCCGGCGCAGCGGTGCGTTGGCCGTGCTCGTGCTCACGGGGGAAGCGGCGGCGGACGACGTGGAAGCGGGGCCTGACGCCCCTGATCTCATCGTGCCCAGCATCCGGGAATTCGGCGAGATACTCGCCGAGACAGCAGCGAGAAAGCTTCGATGAATCGTTCCGGCAGTTCGTCTCCTGATCGTGAAACATCGTTGGCCGCTGTGAGTCAGTCGCCGCTCGATGTGCTGGTGATCGGCGGGGGTATTGTGGGCGCGGGCGTGGCCCGCGACGCAGCGCTTCGGGGGTTGCGCGTCGGACTGGTCGAGCAGTCCGACTTTGCCTCGGGCACGAGCAGTCGTTCGAGCCGGCTGCTGCACGGCGGGCTCCGTTATCTGGCCCAGGGCCGGATCGGCCTGGTGCGGCAGGCGAGCATCGAGAAACGCATCCTTCACCGGATCGCCCCGCACCTGGCCTCGCCGCTGGCGTTTGTGTTCCCGACGTATCGCGGAGGGCTCCGCCATCCGTGGGCACGCTGGAAGCTGCGGATTGGCGTGAAGCTTTACGATCTTTTGTGTGGCGGCAGGAACCTGGGTTCTTCCTGTTCGTACACGCCGGCGGAGCTGCGCGAGCTCCTGCCCGATATCAACGCGGCGGACCTGACGGGCGGGATTCGTTATTTTGACGCCCTGACGAATGATGCGCGGCTCGTGCTGGATACGCTGCGGGCGGCGGACCGCGCCGGAGCCGTGCTCGCCAACTACTGCCGTCTGGAGTCGGCGACGGCCGGTGGTCGATTCTGGAACTGCGTGGTGCGCGATCAGATCGGGCAACGCACGCACGAGATGACGGCGGCCTGCGTCATCAACGCGGCCGGACCGTGGGCACAGCAGATCCCCAACAGCTCCGCGCGGCTGCGGCTCACGAAGGGCGTGCACCTGGTGATCGACCGCAGGCGGCTGGGCATTCCTGATGCGGTGGTGATGGCCGAGGGCGAGCGGATTCTGTTTGCGATTCCGTGGGGCCAGCGGGTGATCCTGGGCACGACCGACACCGATTACGACGGCCGGCCCGAAGACGTGGAGACCTCGCCGGAGGACATCGATTACATTCTGGGCGTGGTTCGGCGTGCGTTCCCGGCGTCGTGCCTGTGCCGCGAGGACATCATCAGCACGTGGGCGGGTGTGCGGCCGCTGATCGCGGATTCCAACGGCGGGCCTTCCGACATCTCGCGTTCGCACCAGATCCGCACGCCCGCGCCGGGCTGGTGGGACGTGCTGGGCGGGAAACTCACGACTTACCGGCTGATGGCCCAGGAACGGTGGACGCGATCGAGAAGCATCTCGGCCGGGCGCGCTCCAGGTGCGTGACCGCGGCGGTTCCGCTCCTGCCGTTCGAGGAGACCCTCGAGGTGAGCAGCCTGCTTCCGCCCGCGGCGACGCAGCGCGTGGTCGAGCATTTCTGCCGCCGGGAGTGGGCGCAGCATCTTGAAGACGTGATGATTCGTCGCACGAGTTGGCATTATTACCGCCGCGACGCCCATCGCCTGGCCGTGCCGGTCTCGCGCTGGATGGCGTCGGCGCTGGGTTGGAGCGAAGATGTGCGGGTCAGGGAGCTGCGGGCCTATGCGGGTGAAGAGTCGTTGCGTGAGGAGGTTCTTAGTTCTTAGTTCTCAGTTCTTGGTTCTTAGTTGTGAGTTGAGTGTTGCAGCTTCAAGGCGACGATTCCTCCCGGGAACGACATACGCATGGCCATACCAGGTTTCAACTCGATGCGGCAATACTTTGCGGCCGCTCCGCATGTCCCGCGCCTGTCGGACGACGAGGTGCGGCGGCTGTATCCGCGCTATCGGCTGCGGATCATGGAAGCGACGTTCCTGGGTTACGCGACGTTCTACGTCGTGCGGAACAATCTGAGCGTCGTTTCCAAGGATGTCGAGGGCGCGCTGCATTACGACCATTCCATGGTCGGCACGATTCTGGCGTTCACCGCGATCAGCTACGGGCTGGGCAAATTCCTGATGGGGGCGGTCTCGGACCGCAGCAACGCCCGCGTGTTCATGGCTTTCGGTTTGTTTCTGACGGCCGTGTGCAATTTCGCGTTTGGCGCGGTGACGAACCTGACGGCCCACGCGGCGCTCTGGGCGCTCAATGGCTTTTTTCAGGGGATGGGCTGGCCGCCGTGCGGGCGGTGCATGGGCCACTGGTTCCATGAGAAAGAGCGCGGGCTGACGTTCAGCATCTGGAATACGTCCCACAATCTGGGCGGCGGCGTGGCCGGGGTCATTGCCGCGTGGGCGGCGGGCCACGGGGGGTGGCAGAACGCGTTCTACATCCCCGGCGCGATCGCGCTGATCGGATCGGCGTACCTCTTCTGGCGTCTGCGGGACACACCGCAGTCGGTCGGCCTGCCGCCGATCGAAGAATACGCGCTGTACGACGGTGGATCGACCCTTCGTGGCACGGCCTTCCAGGCCGTGATGCGTCTCACGGGCTTCCAGCCCGTGAGGTGTAATGTGGGCTCGGAGTCCGGGGTGCACGGCCTGGAAGGCCGTGCGACGGATCACGGGCTGGAAGCCCGTGCCACGCTGGGGGGCCGTGGCATTCCGGATGCGGAGCGGGAGTTGAGCTTTCGGGAACTATTCGTCGATCATGTGCTCACCAACCGCCTCATCTGGCTCCTGGCGATCGGCAACTTCTTCGCCTACATCGCCCGCTACAGCATGCTGGACTGGGGTCCGATGTATCTGCGGGAGGTGAAGCACGCGACGCTGGCCGGCGGCGGCATCGCCATCCTCATGACCGAGTTCGGCGGGATTCCATCGACGATCTTTCTCGGCTGGGTATCAGATTTGTTGAAGGGCCGGCGCGGGATGGTGGCCGTGCTGTCGCTCGTGCCCATCGTGCTCGCGTTCATCGCTATCGTGCTCACGCCGCCGGGTCATCTGTGGCTCGACATGACGATGCTCGCCGTCATTGGTTTCTTCATCTACCCCGTGATCAACCTCATTGTCATTATCGCGCTGGATCTGACGTCGAAAAAGGCGATCGGCACGGCCGCGGGGTTCATCGGGCTGCTGGGGTACCTGGGACGCACCGTGCAGGCCAAGGGCTTCGGCTGGATGGTACACCACTTTCAGCCCATCTACGGCAAGGAGGTCGCCTGGCAGATCGTCCTTTGGACGATCGTCGGCTGCACCATGCTGGCGATCGTTTTCCTGGCGTTCACCTGGCGCCTGCGGCCGCGCCCCCTCATCTCCGGCGAACCAGGCGGTGGTGCTGCCGCGAATCTGGAAGAGATCACCGCCTGACGCGCTCATGAGGCGGCGGCGCCCGCCGGCGGGATGCCACCGGCGAGCGGAGCGACCTGCGGATTGCCTGTCAGCCCCCACCTCGAGCGTGGCGTGCCGGCAGGCGCCTCAGCGCACGGCCGATGCGGGCACTTCCGACGTGCAGTGCGCGCAGCGGGTGGCCTTGATCGGAATGGTCGACAGACAGAACGGGCATTCCCTGGTGGTCGGTTCGGCGGGCGGGGGCTTGCGGGAGATCGCGCCCAGGACCTTCTTGATCAGGATGAAGATGGCACCGGCCACAATCAGGAAATTGATGATTTCGCTGAGGAAGGCGCCGACCTCGATGCGCCCGATGCTCCAGGTGCGGTAGCCGTCGGGCAGGCCGGGCAGGTAGGTGATGATCGGCATCAGGATGTTCTTGACCAGGGAGTTCACCACGGCCCCGAACGCCCCGCCGATGATGACGGCCACGGCCAGATCGATCATGTTGCCCTTGAGCGCGAACGACTTGAATTCCTCCCACAGTTGTCGCATGAGGCTCTCCTTGAGACAGGTCGAGGCTTGCCAACCGGTCGTGCCGGAGCGACACGGGGGGCTAGATTCCGGCCGCGGTGTTGGCTGAGGCCGGAGGCTGCTCGCGTGCCACTTCCGGCGTCGCGTCGGGCGGACGTTCCTCACGCGGCAACCCGAGCAGTTGCCGAGCCCGGTTCAGCGCGCCGTCGATGTTCTCAAACATGTTATCGCGCCCGACGGACTTGTCGAATCCGACCTGCATGAAGGCAAAGAGCGGCTGGGCATGGACGCCGGCCAGCAGGAGATGCGTCCCCTGCCGGCGGCATTTGAACAGCAACTCTTCCAGGGCATGCAGACCGGTGGCGTCGATGGACGGGACCCGGCGCATGCGGAGGATGAACACCTTCGGAGCCGGCTCGATGTGGCTGAGCACATCCTTGAGCCGGTCGGCCACCCCGAAGAAGAGGGGGCCGTTGACCTCATAGACCTCGGTATCGGGGGGAACGTGCCGGCGGCTGATCGCGTTGGGATCCTTGCGCTGGCCGAGTTCCTCTTCCTCGTCCTGGGCGTTCTCGAACTCGCGGGTGATCGCGCTGACGCCGGACACATCGGCCATGCGCTTCATGAACAGCATGGAGGCGAGCACCATGCCCACGCCGACGGCGATGGTCAGGTCGGTGAAGACGGTGAGTGCGAAGGTGGTGAGCAGGACGGCGATGTCGCTCTTGGGGGCCCGCAGGATGTAGCGGAAGTGATCGATCTCGCTCATGTTCCAGGCGACCATGATGAGGACGGCGGCCAGGCAGGCGAGGGGAATCTGCCTGGCGAGCGGTGCGAGCAGCAGCATGCACACGAGCAGGGTGGCGGCGTGCACCATGCCGGCGAGGGGGGACCGCCCGCCGCTCTTGATGTTCGCCGCGGTGCGGGCAATGGCTCCGGTGGCGGGAAGGCCGCCGAACAGGACCGAGCCGATGTTGGCCACGCCCTGGGCGACGAGCTCGCAGTCGGCCTTGTGGCGGGTGCCGATCATGCCGTCGGCCACCACGGCCGAAAGGAGCGATTCGATGGCGGCCAGAATCGCGATCGTCGTGGCGGCGGGCACCAGGTGCTGGATCAGATCCCAGCTCAGGTGAGGCAGCCGCGGCACGGGAAGCATGTTGGGAATGCCGCCGAAACGCGTACCGATGGTTTCGACGGGGAGCTTGAAGATGACGGTGACGCACGAGGCGAGAACGACCGCCACGATGTAGCCGGGGATGCGCGGAGCCCTGCGGCGCAGGAACAGGATGACGGCCAGGGATCCGCCCCCGACCAGGCTCGCCGCCGGCGTCCAGGTGAAGGCGTGCTCTGCGAAGGCCTGCAGTTTGTGGACGAAATCGGCGGGAACGCTGTCCATCTGCAGGCCGAAGAAGTCCTTGATCTGGGACGTGGCGATGATCACGGCGATGCCGGTGGTGAAGCCGGTGATGACCGGATAGGGAATGAACTTGATCATGGCGCCGAAGCGGGCGAGTCCCATGATGATAATGATGACGCCGGCCATGAGCGTGGCGATGGCGAGGCCGTCGTAGCCGTGCTCTGAGGCGATTTCGTAAACGATGACGATGAAGGCGCCGGTCGGGCCGCCAATCTGGACGCGGCTGCCGCCGAGGGCGGAGATGAGAAAGCCGGCGACCACAGCGGTGAAGAGCCCCATGGCCGGCGGCGAGACGATCTGACCGGGCGACGCGCTGCTGATGACGCTCTGGGGGACGGAGGCGATTCCGAACGCCATGGCGAGCGGCAGGGCGATGATCCCCACGGTCACACCCGCGAAGACATCGTGCATGAGCCGCTCGCGGGTGTAGCCCTCGCGCCAGCAGACGATTGACTTGGGAAGATAACGAGACACGGGCGGCCCTCATCAAGGCGCGCAAGACCTGTACGGGCAGCATGCCGCCCCCACGGCCGCTTCGACAGGGATCCGAATCCCCTGCCAGAGCGCTCGATGAGGCGTCCTGTCGTGCCGTTCGGGAAGTGGGTGCTTCCGAGGCGGGACCGGCCGGGCAGGTTTTGCGCAAAACCGGGGCGCAAACTATAGGCATCGCGGCGACAGTGTCAATGAGCCTTGGCGGGGGCGAACCGCGGAACCGCGAGCGGGGGATGAGAAAGCCCGGCACTTGTATATACGAGTTGGGGTGCAGAAATGCGGTTTCGGGGGAGTGCGCCTTGTCCTGCCTCGGGAGGGCTGAGGTATCTGCGTGAGCCCGATGACGCTGAAAATCGACACCCTGGTGCTCCGCAGCGAGCGGGTCGCCGGCGGAATCGACGAAAAGTCGCCGCAAACGCATATACGTCTTGAAAAGCGCGGATCAACTTGTATAGTGGTGAATGGAAAAGCGGGCGTTTGCCCGTTCAGGGCTGGTCAGGCGGGGAGGAGCAGATCACGTCGTTTTTTCGCCTCTTCAGCCCCCTCTGATACGAGACCGGTTTGACACGCCGCGGCAAGTTCCGGGCGTGTGTGGGTGTGGTGGGTTCGTGCGCTCTGGAAGCCCGAGCGGCTCCCGGGACGATGCTGATCCAGCAAGTTCATGTCCGATCACGAAGTCTGAAGAAGAAGGAGGAGAAGACGATGCGAAGAACCGGGATGGCGGGAGTTGTAGCCGCGCTTCTGACCGGCGGGGTGGTCAGCACGGGCTGGGCGGCGATCATCACGCCCAACGACGATACCTATGTGAGCGCAGTGACAAGTCCGCAGAACCAGCAGGGGACGAATTTCGACAACCCGACGCAGGGGGCGCCGCTGAGTACGGGTGGTCTGCTGATGAAGAACCAGACCGGCAATCAGCGTGTGAGCTTCATCGAGTACACGATTCCGAACGAAGAAGCCGCGTCGGCGACGTTCAACGCCACGTATTTCCGGAGCTGGTCGAGCGGCGTGTCCTGGACGTTCCGGTTGCTGGGGGTGACGACGAGTTTTGATGAGACGACGCTCACCTTCACGAACTACCAGGGGACCGCACTGCAGAACGGACCGTTCACCCGGCTGACGGACCCGGATCTCACCATGCCGGGCGGCAACAGCGGGCAGGATGTCGTGCCGCCGGTGGCGGTCGTGGTGGACATCACCAGTTTCTTCAACGCGAACCTCGGCCAGACCGTGGTATTCCGTTGCGTCAGCACGAGTTCATCCAGTAACGGCAATGCGGGTGGAACGTTCGAAGACCGCGAATTGTCGCGCACGGGAAACGCTGAGTACGCGCCATTCCTCGAATACACGGTGATTCCCGAACCGGCGACGGTTCTCCTGCTTCTGGCCGCTTTGCCGATGCTGCGGAGGCGCACGAACTGAATGGCGCCAGTCAGATAAGCGGCTCAGTTGTCCCAGTACCTGACAATTGTGAAGGATTCCCGACACGGGAGGAGGTTAAGCACATGACCAAGTGGACCACGATGCTCATCATGGGCGTGCTGCCGGCCCAGGTGTGGGGGGCGGTGTATGGCATCACCGCTCTGTCGCCTTCAGGTGTGAATCTCACTGGCGTGCAGAACGTGACGCAGTTGACCGCCAACAGCATCAGCTACAGCGCGGCGCAGCTCATCGTCCCCACGTCCGCGGCGGACACTTCAGGCCTGAATGCGTCGTTCTCGGCGTCTCACCCGTCGAACGTCAGCGGCTATCTGTCCGAGCAGGCGATCATGGATCTGGACCTGGGCACGGCAGACCTGGGCGTGGGGGGCGGCGCCGGACGATGGATGGCGGCGTGGTTCCCGATTCCGATCCAGCCGGACGGGGACAACAACACCAGCGAGCTCTTCGTCATCGAGTGGTCGGGCCCAACGCCGGGTGAGGGGCGCGACCGGTTCCTCGTCCAGTTGCTCACGAGCGGACCCGGGTCCGGCGGCTCGCCGACGATCGCCGCGACGGTTCAGGTTCTGGCTGCGGACTATACGCAGGTCACGACGACCACGATTGACACCATTCTCGGCGGGTCGGGGGACAAGCAGACGGTCGGGGGGGTCGGGATCAGCATAGACGGGCTGGTCGCCCCGAACACGATGATCCTGGGGGTGCGAATCCCTTCGGATGACGGTGCGGGCGGACTCTCGGGCGTTGATCCGGTGATCATTGCCGGCGTTCCGGAACCGGCGAGCGTGCTGCTGGTGCTGGGCGTTTTTCTGCCAATGCTGGCCGCACGGCGCAGACGCCGGGGCTGATCGTTGACAATGCAGGATCACATCCTGCGCGGGGATCCGCCAGACGGCACGGGAGACCTCAATCTGAAGCCTGTTGACGGGACAGGGCCGGGCCTCACGGGGGGCCGGCGGCACGCACGCCGCTGACGTGGACGGGGCGTTACTCGTCGTTTTCTCTGGTCGAGGGATACACTGATGAAGAGAGGCACCGCGCGCATCGCCGGAGGATGTCTGGTCTTGGGTGGGGTGATCATGGGCTCGTCGAGCGCGGCCACCTACACCACGCCCCGCCAGTTGAATCTGGGTGACACGTACCAGTTGAATCCCGACTCGGCCACCGGGGACGAGGACACGACGTGTCCCAAGACGGACGCCAACACCGGCACGGGCGGCGACAACCCGTACTATCAGCGGACCAACGTCGCCCGGGCGCACCTGGGCGGCTGCACCGGCCGTTACTGGTACACGTCCAACTACCAGATGCTGTGCACGGATGTTCCGCCGGTGAACACGTGCGGGGCGGGCCCCTGCATCGATGAACCGGATGTGAACGGCCCGCAGTACGTCGATTACATCCCGCCGTTCGGGCCGGGCACGAATGAGCTGACGCCGGGGCGATACCAGATCACCGGCGAGTATCGCAACACCACCAGCCGCGCCCCGTATCCGGCAGAGTACATCGTTCATCACGCCAACGGGACGACCACCGTGCTCAAGAGTCAGCTCGATGGTGTGTCCGGATCGTGCCCATCGTTCGTGATCGGGACGTTCGATCTGAACACGGGCAGCTCCGTGCGCGTGAACGACACCGGCGACAGCTCGATCACGTTCAACCAGATGAAGTTTACGCTGGTGGGTCCGCTGGGAGGGATCCCGGCGGTCAGCGCCGGCTCCGATCAGACGATCGCGCTGCCGAGTACGGCCAGCCTCAGCGGTTTCGCGAATGACGACGGCCAGCCTGGACCGCTCACCGTGACCTGGTCGAAGGTCAGCGGCCCCGGCACGGTCATTTTCGGTGACGCGAACTCGGTGACGACGACCGCCGAGTTTTCGGCCGCGGGGACCTATGTGCTGCGCCTGACCGCGAGCGATACGCTCAACACGGTGAGCGACGATGTGACCATCACGGTGCTTGCCCAGGGTGCGACGCTGACCTACTCGACGCAGTATGAGTTTGACGCGGACCCCAGCACGGCTGCCGGGGTCATCGATGCCGATCCTCTGGACGTGAACGGCAGCGGCGTGCTCACCCGAGTCGGCAACGGTTATGGTGCGGCCGGGGCCGGTGCGGGCATTGCCAACGGAATCCTGCGATTCATCGACAACAGTGCGAGCAGCGGCAACTTCGGCTGGTACTTTCAGAACAACGGCAACCCCATCTCGCTTACGGCGGACATGCGGGTGAAGGTGAATGCGGGGGTCACCGGTTCGACGGGCCGGCGGTCGATGGGCTTCAGCTCGGGCCCCAGGAACCTCGGTCTGCGGCTGCATCAGCCGGACGAGAGCCAGGCGGGCTCCGTCTGTACGACGGGCAGCCTGCGGTTCGTCGCGAGTACGGGCGGCACCGGCGCGGAAGGGTGCGCCAACACCACGGATTGGCGCCGGCTCCGGGTGACCGTGGATACCGCATCCAACCTCTTCCGCGTGTACGACCTCGACGCCCAGATCGAGGTGACCAATGCCTCCGGCTCGAGCGGGACGCAGAGCTGGGCCGCCGAGATCGACAACAAGGGCGGATTCCACATCGGCTCCATCTCCAACAGCAACACCACGTTGACCGACTTTGAACTGGATTACTGCCGGGTGCTGCTGGGCCTGGCGGTGGAGAGCCCCACGACGGCCATTCTCGAAATCGGGCAGTGCAACGCGACGGTCTTTGCCGACGTGGAACCGGCGCCGGACGGCGACGGCGACGTGGATCTGAACGATTTCGCGGTGTTTCAGAGCTGCTACACGGGATTGAGCGAGGGCGTCCTCGACGGCACGTGCCGGTGCTTCGACCGCAACAGTGACAACCGCATCAACGAGTTTGACTTTTCGCTGTTCGAGGATTGCGCGAATACCAGCCGGGCCGGCGTTGCGGCAGACCCGCTGTGCGACGGGCCGTGACGGATCATGCCGCTGAGCCGCGGTACAGGCGCGATGATACGGAAGACCGCGTCGGGTGAGCGGCACGGGAAGGGTGCCGTTCCGCACGTGACTTCGCATGAGGAAGGATGTTTGTGATTCGTCGATATCCGATCTTGGAGATAGGGGCGGTTCTGGCGTTGCTGGGATGGGTGTCGTCCGTGGGCTGCACGCGCAGCGCCCGCGCGGGGCTCATCGGTACTCCCCCCTCGCAGGTCACGACGTACCGGGTGTTCGAGCTGGCGATGTCGGCCAATACGCCCGGGGCGAATCCGTATGTGAACGGCCCGACGGTGACAGCCACGTTCACGGGCACGTCGGGCGCGGCACCGGGCAAAGTGCTCACCCTGAAGGGTTTCTGGGACGGGGGTAACGTCTGGCGGGTCCGCTTCGCCGCGACGGCAACGGGGGACTGGTCATATACCACCTCTTCGATCGACCCGGGACTGAACGGCATCAGCGGGACGGTGACGGCCGTCGGGCCGACGCCGCCCGAGCTTGCCGCCAACAGCCTGTACCGGGGGTTCCTCGAGCGTGACGGTACGCACGCCTGGAAGCTCTCGGACGGCACGTCGTTTCTTCCCGTCGGCGACACGCAGTGGTCATTTTCGGAAGAGTTCACGACGTCGGAGTGGCAGCAGTGGATGGACGCGCGTCAGACCCAGAAGTTCAACACGTTCCTCGGGTCCATCTGGCTCGCCATCTACAGCCGGGCGGGCGTGCCGGAGGCGTTTCCCGGGAAGGATCCCATCGGCTCGAATGAGAACCTCCAGGTCAGCTACTTCCAGCGGCTCGATCAGCTCGTGCAGTATGCCAACGATCGCGGGATCATGATGGGCCTGACGATCGGCGGGTTTCCCGACAACAGCAACTGGTGGGTCAAGTTCGGCACGCTGGCCCGCAACGATCGCTGGTTTCGATATTGCGTCGCGCGATACGCCGCCTGCAACGTCCGCTGGTGCCTGTACGGGGAGGTCAACGAGCGCAATCCTCCGGCGGGATGGGGCGGGGGCATCACCACCTGGCAGGCCCAGGTCGCGCACGACGCCCAGCTTGTGAAGGACGAAGATCCCTACGATCATCCGATCGGCAGCCACGCGACCAGCATCGACACCAGCAGCGCCAACAATGCGAACATCGACTACATCGAGGTCCAGATCGGAAGCTCCGCCAACCGGACGGAAACCCAGTATCAGAGTGCGCTGAACTACCGCTCGTACGGCAAGCCGGTGTGGTTTGAGGAATACTGGTACGAGCCGGCCGAATATGACAACGATTACCTCCTGGGGATTAGAAACACGCACCGCAGCTTCGTTTCGGCGATGGCGTTTCCGACGATGGGCAGCCTGATGCGGGCGCACTATCCGAACTTCAATGTCAGTCAGGTGACGACCGACCCGGGCGCCGTTCGCATGTCGTATTTCTACGATTTCTTCAAGAACCTCGACATGGTGAACTTCACGCCGTCCGGCGGGCTGGCCAACACCGGCCAGTGCGGCAGGTTCGGCAACGCTTACGCGATCTTCCTGCAGGGGGGCGGAAGCGTGACGCTGAACCTCACCGGTGCGGCGGGCACCTTCAACGTGAGGAAACTCGACATCAACACGGGCGCGACGGCGAACCTGCCGGACGTGGCCGGCGGGGGACAGCGGACCATCAATTCCGGCACTTCGAGCGACGTCTGCATCCTGGTGTCGCCGGGCCCGGCCGGGCCGAATCAGGCGCCGGCGGTCAGCGCCGGTTTCGACCAGAGCGTCCTGGGCGTTGCGGCGGTCAATCTCGACGGCAACGTGACCGACGACGGGCTGCCGATCCCGCCCGGCGCGTTCGCGACGCAATGGAGCAAGGTCAGCGGACCGGGGACGGTGATCTTCGGCAACGCGTCCGCGATCGATACGACCGCGTCGTTTTCGACGGCCGGGGCGTATGTGCTGCGGCTGACGGCCGACGACGGCGAACTGCAGGCCAGTGACGACGTGGCGATCAGCGTGGGCGTGCCCGGCGATTTCAACGGCGATTTTGACGTGGATCAGAGCGATTTCAGCCGGTTTCAGCTCTGCCTGTCGGGCTCGGGGAACGTCGAGGACGCTCCGGCGTGCGTACTGGCCCATCTCGATGGCGACCCGGACGTGGACGGCATCGATCTGGATCTGTTCCTCGGCTGCATGTCCGGCGCGAATATCACCGGGAATCCAGGTTGCAGGATGCCATGAAAGCGCACCGACCAACCAAGTCGCGCGTGCTCAAGGACCATCTGCTTGAGCAGATGAAAGATCAGCGCATCCCGCCGGGCGGGCGTCTGCCCTCGGAGACGGCGCTGATGCGGAAGTTCTCGCTGAGCCGCTCGACGGTGCGTCAGGTGCTCTCGGAGCTGTCGATCGAGGGCCTGATCGAACGGCAGCAGGGCCGCGGCACTTTCCGCATCGGCGGGCCGCAACCGGCGGTGCGGCGTACGCATCGCTCGATGCTGGTGGGGGTGTGGTTCAACTGGCCGTCCGGACCGCTTTTTGGCCCGATCGCCCAGGGCATTCGCCAGGAGCTGCGCCAGTGGGGCTACCACGCGGTGTTCGAAGTGGGCGGGCTCGAGGCGGGGGCGGAGTATCGCGGCATCGAGAGCCTGGCGCAGAAGGGGCTCGACGGCTTCATCGTCTCGCCGTCGACGAATCATGAGGATGAGCACGGACCGCTGATCAACCTGATCCGTCAGAACGTCCCGCTGGTGCTGGTCGACCGGCAACTGCCCGGCTTTGAGACCGACCTGGTGGCCACCTATGGAGAGCTGGGCGCCGAACAGGTGGTGTCGCACCTGGTCGGGCTGGGGCACCGCCGCATCGGTTACGTGGGAATCGAAGGGCTCTCGACGCTCGAAGACCGGCTGCGTGGTTATCGCCAGGTGATGCACGAGCACGGGTTGCCGATCGATGAGTTGTGGGTTCGGAACCGGCGTGAGGTGGCTGACGACTGCGGGCGGCAGGAGGTTCGGCAGGTGCTGTCGCTGCCGGCCGACCGGCGTCCGACCGCGCTGTTCGGGGCGACGGACGTTCTGGCCGAGACCATCGCGATCGTCGCGCGGGAGATGGGTCTGGAGGTGCCCGGCGATCTGTCGGTGGCGGGGTTTGATGACGTGAACATCGATCCGGCCAGGCCGGCGTGGCTGACGACGTACGCTCAGCCCAAGCATCGGCTCGGCCAGCAGGCGGCGCGGCTGCTGATGAACCGGATTCAACAGCCCGCCGGCCGTCATACGGTCATTTTACTGGAAGGTCAGCTCGTTGAGCGGGAATCAACGGCCCCGCCCAGGCAGCTCGAGACTGCCCAGGGTGCCGGGACGTTGAGCCTGCGTTAAAGGAGGAGATGTCATGTGGTTTCCCAGAGTCAGCGCCCTGACGCTTGTGCTGGTTGCCGCCTCGTCCGCACCGGGGCAGACTCCCATCTTCAGCACGACGCTCGATGATTCCGACTCCATCACGCTGAACCCGGACGCGGCCAACGGCGGCGTGCTGGCCGGGGCGGCGCCGTTGTTTGTGCCGGGGGCCATCGGGAACGCCTTCCAGAGCACGAGCAGCACGCCCAACCAGGGCTCCTGGGCACGCTGGAACAGCACCAAGGTGGGCAACATTTTTGCCACCTGGAGCAACGCGGCCGGGATCACCGTGGACCTCTATTTTCAGGGGACCTGGACCGGTCTAACCGGCACGGTCGATGAGGGACTCTGGACGATGACCCGGCGCAGCGGCTCCGGCGACCTGGGTGACTCGTATTTCATCACGTCTCTGCGGACGGGCAAACTGCGCATCCTGTGGTCCAACAGCAGCAGCACTCAGTACAAGTTCACCTTCAACGGGAGCGCCGCCAATCCGGGCTCTCAGGAGTATGCGCCCGGGGTGGACATCCCCCTGACGGACGGGGTGATTTATCGCCTGACCTGCAGCGTGGGCGACGGCGTGTTCACGCTCTACCTGGACGATATTGCTGGGGCGCAATACAGCAATGCCAGTCCGATCTTCACGGACAGCACGACGATGCCGGACGGTTTCAGTTGGCAGCTTCCTCCTGCCGGCGGGACAGTTCAGGCGCGCGAGATGAATATCGGCAACCGGGGACCCAACTTCGGCGGCACCCTGCGCGCGGGCGACTGGGTGGACAATGCGAACGTCTACAACGGGGTGTTCTCGCCGGCCCAGATCGATGCCGGCCCGCTGCTCCCCATCGCGGTCATCAACGCGGACGTTTCGGTCGGTTATGTGCCGCTCACCGTGAATTTCGACGGGAGCGCGTCCTACGACACCGGCGGGACGGGCGGCGGAGGCATTGTGAGTTACGCGTGGGACTTCGACAACAACGGCACGGTCGATGATACCTCCGGTGCGCTGGTGAGCCATCAGTACACGACGGTCGGAAACCACGTCTGCAAGCTCACCGTCACCGACAACGACAACAACACGGCCACGGGGACGTTCCCGATCCAGGTGAATACGCTCCCGCCCGCGGGGCTTCTGAGGATCACGGCCATGCAGCCGTCCGGGACGCTTGCCGCCGGCTCCCACCCATTGACGTCCGTCACCACGCAGGTGCCGGGCGGTGTCCAGACCTTCACCGCCGACAAGAATCTGGTCGGTCCTCCGGACACCGCACACGTGGTAGTGACGGGCACCGGGATCACCGGCAGCGGGGCCGGGGCGGCCACGCCGGAACAGGCCATGGTGGGGCTTGAGCTGGGATCGACCGTCGCGGGCCTGAACGCCGATGGCAAATTCCTGGACGGGTACTTCGCGGAGCAGTACGTCATTCAGCCGGACGGCACGGGGGCTCCCGAGATCTTCGTGATCGAGAGCTCGAACACGCCGGACAACTTTCAGATTCAGTTACTGACCAATACCGTGGGGGCGGGGATTGAGGTTGCGGCCACGATCCAGGTCCGGACGTTCGATTATGCGTCCACCTCGACGGTGATCGGCGGCACCGGCCGGGGTGGGGTGGGGCTTGATCTTGACGCCCTCGGTGTGTCGAACATTCGCGGCGTCCGGTTGACGGGTGCGGATGGCTTCGGCGGCGGAAGCGGAGTCGATCCGGTGCTCATCGGCGCGGCGGCCGTGCCCTGTCCGGTTCCGTTCGCGGACACCGACGATGACGGCGATGTGGATGGCAACGATTTTGGCGTGTTTCAGGCCTGTTACACCGGCACCTCGCCGCCGCCGGGGGTGTTCGATGCCGTCCGCTGCTCCTGCTTCGACCGCGATGAAAACCAGATGATCAACGAGTTTGATTTCAGCGCCTTCCGGCACTGCATGACGAGGTCCGAGGTGGACCTGGATACGGAGAATCCGCCGGAAGGGTGCATTCCCTGAGTCCTTTGACCGCCCCCGAGAGGCAGGCATCTTGTGACAATCTCCAACGGTGATTTCCACCGGTTGCGTCGCCGACGGTGGACTGCGGCGGTGTGGACGGCGGTCCTGTTCGTGATGGGGATGCGGCCCGATCAGGCCTTCCCGATCGGTGCCGGGCCCGCGCATGCATTTCTGCGCCGTGTGGCGGTCGCCTGCCATCTGGGGGCGGAGACGGATCCGCTGGTGATCTCGGCGGACCACCACTGGTTCGAATTCCGGGGGCACAAGGTTTTGCTCGTCGGCGACTCGGTGACCCAGGGGTGGATGGAGTTGGGAGCCAACTTCAACCAGAACGCCTATGTCGATGCCCTGGCTTCACGCGGCATCAATGTGCTCATGCTCTGGTCGTACATTGGGATCACCGATCAGGTGGGCGACAGCCGCATCGGCTACGACGCCCCGGAGATCTGGCCGTGGGTCCGGACCGGCGCGACGTTCGACCTCAACCAGTTGAACGAGGCGTACTTCGACCGCCTGCGGGCGCTGGTGATGTATGCGAACACCAAAGACATCGTCGTGCTGATCACGATCCACGACGGGTGGACCAAGACGCGTTTTGCCGGCCACCCGTTCAACCAGGCGCTCGGCGGGCCGCTCACCAGCAATTCACAGTACGTCGAGCTGGCCGACTACAACAACGAGATGCCCGCGACGTACAACCCGGCGTGGACGCGTCAGCAGAAGAACCAGTATTTCCAGGAGCGCCTCTGCGCGCGGCTGATTCAGGCGACCGCTGATCAGCCCAACGTCATCTATGAGATGTTCAATGAGGGCGAGTGGTACAACCAGACGAACCTGCGGGCGCTGCAGGTTCATTTTCTGCGGTTTTTCAAGTCGCGGTCGGCCCGGGTGACGATGGTGAATGATGACCACATCGGCGGCGCGGGTTTTCGCGGTGAGGCGGACTGCGACTCGATCTCGCTGCATCAACCCAACTGGACGGCGAGCACGACGGTCACGGCGTCTTTTGAGAGATTCGCGCCCGAGTTTACGGGAACGCCCGCCAAGCCGTTCTTCTTCAGCGAGCCCGTGCCCGAATACCAGGGCGATGCGTCGTGGCATGATGCCCTGATGCGGCTCATGTGGGGGACGCTGCTGGGGGGGGCGGGGTTTGTGGTCCAGAACGACACGAGCTTCGGCTTCGATCCGAATGCGGCGATGGCGGCGGAATCCGTCGACCGGGACACGGTGCTCGATCTGGAAGGCCACGCCGCCCGTTTCTTCAATGCCTCGGGCATCCCGTTCTGGGAGTTGACGCCCGACGGAACGCTGGCCTCCAGCGGCGTGTGCCTGGCGAATCCGGGCCAGGCGTACGCGGCTTACTCGCAGAGCGGCTCGAGTCTGACCGTCAATCTCCCCAACAGCAGCTACAACATGGTCGGGCGGTTCTTCAACCCGCGGACGGGCGTATTCCAGCCGAGTTTCAACGTGACCGGCACGGGTCCCCGCGCGTTCACGAAGCCCGGTTCGGGCGACTGGGTCCTCCATCTGGCGGCGGGGGTGGTGATTCCCGGCGATTTTGATTTCGACGAAGACGTCGACATGGAGGACTTCGCTCACTTCCAGCTCTGCCTGGGTGAATCTGGAATGGTCGTGACCGACCCCAACTGCTTCGACGCAAGTCTCGACCCCGACGGCGACATCGATGGAAACGATTTTGCGGTGTTCCTGGGGTGCATGAGCGGGCCGAATCTGCCCGCCGATCCGGGCTGCGCGAACTGAGCGGTCGGCAGGGTCGGACGCACTCTGCGATCACCGCGGCTGAGGCCGCTGCTCGAGCCGCACCGGCCCCATGAGCCCTGAGGGCACCTGATCCTTCGGGTCGTACTTGTTTGCGAGCGAGTTCGTGACTTCGACCACGAGTTCATTCGCCCCGTCGCGCAGCGCCCTGGTGACATCCCACGAGAACGGGGCCCAGAAGCGCACGCCCAGGTCCTGGTCGTTGAGGTGAACGACCGCAAAGTCGCCGATGCGGCCGAGATCCAGCGTGTACACGGCTTCGGGCTCTGCGTTGAGGGTGAATTGCGTCCGGTATCGCAGCGTGCCGGTGAAGCCGGCCGTTGCGGACTGCTGCAGCCAGTCGCCCAGTTGACCGCCGACGACTCTGCCGGCCGGATCCAGCAGCGTCCAGGTTGTTTCGAGCGGCACGATGTGGGCGGGCTCGGCCGGCGCCGGCTCGGCGGCGTGGATGGCGGGGGGCGAGCCCTTTTCGACGCACAGCACGATGCTCTCGCGCCGGGCCAGCCGCAGCGGCAGCGTCATGCCCTGGGCATCGGCCCGCGTGACCGCGGCCGGCGAGAACCGGCCGGTCCAGGCATCGAACCATTCCGCCCGCCCCACGTTCGAAATGCGCAGAGCCGTCTCGATCGGGCCCTCTCCCTCGTTCACGAGATAATAGAAGTCCAGACCCGGCCGGCTCTGGTGGGCACAGCGCAGGTCCACGGCCGGCGGCTCGGCGACGATGTCGAGCCGGAGTCCCGCGATCAGGTCGGCTCCCGGCTCGCCCCGGCAGTAGCGGACGCGCAGCCCGCCCGCCTCGTACTCGGCCAGCCGCTGCGAGACCTTCCTGTCGAGCGGCTCGTCCTGATCCACGATGACCAGCCGATAATCTGCCGCGCCGACGCGCAGCCGGCCGCCGTGCATCCGGGCCTGCTCGAGGAGCCGCCATTCTTCGAGATAGTTGAAGTCCACCTGGTGCTGGTAGAGCCATTTCGCCGCCCGCCACGGCAGCCGGTGATTGCGGCCGAGGATGGCCACGTCGCACACCTGCCGGCTCGTGGCCAGCAGGCCGCAGATCCGCGCGGTGTGATCTGCGAACAGCCTGTAGTGCGGCCACCAGGCGTTGTTCGGGCCCACGTCCGGCGGGCGCTCATTCACCCGGTCGCCGCGGATCGAGTAATAGAATGCGTGCGGGTAAAGCAGATCGACGCCGCGGACCATCATCCAGTCGGCCAGCCACTTCATCTCCTCCATGGTGAGCCGCCAGCCATAGGCGCCGTAGATCTCGTTGCAGTTCCGGGGGCGGCGGTCGTGCCGGGCGATGCTGCTCGAGCCTTTGGCGAGCGTGCTGTTGGGTTTCTCCAGCGCACTGGCGTTGCCGGGCACGATGCCCCGCCAGACGAGGTCCTGGCCGGGGATCTGAAAGTAGCGGAGCGGCTCGATCTCATCGGCGCCGGCGGGGTGGCCGGTGAGGGCGATACCCTGTCGCTCGCACCACTCGGAGAGCGGGCGGTAGTAGGTCTCGTTGAGGCGCTCATCGACGGTCCGTTCGTAATCAGCTCGAATGACGGCGGTCTTCTCGCCCACGTCCAGGAAGAGGGCGGGCAGCGAGGCGAGCAGCGAGTAGCCGCGGCGCTCCTGGAAGAACCGCTCGAATCCCGGCGTCCAGGGCTTGAGTCCGCGGCGCGGCGCGCGGCCCAGGATGCCCGGCTCGTCGGTGAACATTCCGATGACCGTCCGGCCGAAATGTTGTTTGAAAGCCGGCTCGTACGGCTGATAGGTCACGCGCAGGAATGCCTGCATCGCCTCAGGGCTGAGCAGGTCTCCGGCCGCGGGGGCATTGGGCTGATGATCATCTTCGCCCTCGTGCACGCCGCGGATACGGCCCTGCGACGGCACGCAACTGAAGGTCATGACCCGCCAGGGGCCGTCGGTCAGCGTGACGGTTTCGTCGGGTCCGATCTGCCGCAAAGACGCGCCATCGAGGGTACGGTCATTCACCAGGCGTGCTGCGACCGTCGCGACGTGCAGGCCCTCGACGGCCGCAGGCCGTATCGCCTGAGCCGGCCCGGTCACGTCGTTCGCGGTCATGAGCAGGCCGTGAGCGGCGAATGCGGGGTTTTCGCGCACGACTTCGCCGTGCGCGGAGCCGGATGGGTACATCCACTCGTCGTAGAGGCAGACGCGCATGCGGGTGCGGGCGGCGTCCTCGATGGCCGTACGCACATGCCGCATCCAGCGCTCGCCCATGAAAGAGATGTCGCTTGACAGGCCCATGCGCGGGTGAATGACAAAGCCGTAGACCCCGTGGGCGCGGAAATCGGCCATCTGCCGCCGGATTTCGTCGTCATTCAGGTCGTCGTTCCAGAACCAGAACGGCATCTGGGAGTATTCGGGTGAAGGTTCGCGGAGCTGGCGACGCCAGTCGCCGGAAGCGTCTTCGCCTGCGGCGATGGCGCACGTGAGGCCGACTGCCCAGAGCATGAGGGGGATGACCCTGCGTGCAGATGCACGGGCAGCGAGTACGCTGCCCATGCCACCCGACTTCGCAGTGGGTACGCTGGCCATGCCACCCGACCTGGCGGTGAGTATGCGGCCCATGCTACCCCACCCGACAGTGAGTGCACGGCCGGGGAGTGCGTCCCCGCACCCTGTAGCGGCCGCCCCCTGTGGCGGCCGGGCACAGATGAGACGCCGGTGCCACGCCACGTGTGGAACCCGCTCCAAGTCACGCCATGCCCATCGCGGCGTGTGATCAGCGGACACCGTTCTCATGGGTGTCCGCCTGTGGGGTCCTGATATCCCGTTTCCTTCTTCAATCGAGCGAACTCGGCCTTCAGCTCGGCGAGCTTTTCGCTCGCGGCGGGATCGGCGATGAGGTTGCGCATTTCGTGGGGGTCCTTCGTGAGGTCGTAGAGCTCGTCCACGTCATTCAGCGTCGGGTACGTGATGTACTTCCAATTCAGTGTCCGCACGCCGACCATGGTCGGGATGCGGTTGATCTGCTTCTCCTGGAAGTACTCATAGAGGAAAGACGTCCGCCACGGGGGCGACTCGCCCAGCAGCAGCGGTTTGAAGGATCGGCCCTGCATCGTTGGAGTGGGCTTGACGCCGGCCAGGTCGAGCAGGGTCGGTGCGAAATCGATGTTGAGCACCATCTGATCGATCAGGCGGGGCGTTTTCGCGATGCCCGGACCGCGCATGACGAAGGGAATGCGGATCGACTCTTCGTAGGCGGCCCGCTTGTCGCTGCGGCGGTGCTCGCCATGGAAGAAGCCGTTGTCGCTGGTGAAGATCACATAGGTGTTATCGAGCCGCCCGCTTTTCTCGAGGGCGGCGAGCACGCGGCCGACGCTGTCGTCGACGGCCGCTTCAGTGCGGTAGTAGTTGATGCGGTTGGGCAGGCGCGGATTCCATGGCTCGGGCTGGCGGTGCTGCCAGGCGGGCTTGTTCTCGAAAGTGTCGCGGTGGCTGACCGGCTCGGGCATCGAGGCATCGGCGTACAGATTCTCGTGACGCGGCGCCGGGGTGAACGGGCCGTGGACGGCCTTGTGCCAGACGCAGAGCATGAACGGCTTCTCGCGGGGCTTGTCGAGGAACTTGAGTGCGTGCTCGGTGAGCAGATCGGTCATGTAGCCCTGGGCCTGGAAGGTGCGGCCGTTCTCATTCAGCTCCGGGTTTTCGTAGACGCCCTGTCCGCGGAAGCTGAGCCAGTAGTCGAAACCCGGTCGCGGGTTGGATACGGGCTTCATGTGCCATTTGCCGACGAAACCCGTTTCGTAGCCGGCCTTCTGGAGCAGCATGGGGAACGTCGGATATGCCTGGGGGTCGAATTCCTGCGCTTCGTTCGTCCGCACGCCGTTCATGTGGCCGTAGGCGCCGGTCATGAACGTCGCCCGCGACGGCGCGCAGAGCGAGAGGGTCACGAAGGCATTGGTGAAGCGGACTCCGCCCGCGGCCAGCTTGTCGATGTGGGGTGTCTTGACGAATGGATGCCCCGCGCAGCTCATGGCGTCGTAGCGCAGGTCATCCACGAGGAAAAAGACGAAGTTGGGGCGCTTGTCCGGTGCGGCCTGGACAGTCCCCGAGCTGATGAACGCTGCGAGGCACAGTGCGACTCCAGCCGGAGTTCGGATACTGTTCATCTTTTCACCTCAATTGCGTGTGCGATGCGGCTGCGGCTGCGAAGGCACCACAGCGCAAATCAAGGTAGAGCAGGTTGCGAATCAGTTCAAATCGGGTGCGTCTGCGGGCGTTCCACCATGGAGACCCCCCCTTTGCCTTCGGCCAAGGATGGGCCACTTGGTCACCCGTGCAGCGGACGCGATGCGATTGATTCCGACAGCCATCGCCGTAGACTACCGGATCGCATCTTCGTTGAACTGGTCGAGAGGACTGCTGAATATGTGGAGGTCTGAGCGTGCCCGTCTGCGCCCTTCGATCACACCGTCGTCTCCCAAGTGGTTGCATCCTGACATGGTTGCTGTCGCTGGTGGTCGTGCCCACCCTGCAGGCCGACGAATCGGCGGGCGCCGCACCGGCGGCCGTGGCGGGTGCGCGGCTTAACGTGCTGCTGATCACCGCCGACGACCTGCAGTATGACTCGCTCGGCGTCACCGGCTGCAAGCTTCCGGGGATCACGCCGAATCTCGACCGGCTTGCGTCGCAGGGGATGCGCTTCGAGCGGGCGCATGTCACGGTGGCGGTGTGCCAGCCGTGCCGGTCGGTGCTGATGACGGGGCGGTATCCGTTCCACAACGGGGCGCGGGGTTTCGAGCCGATCCGGCGGGATGTGCCCACGCTGGGTGAGTCGCTCCGGGCGGCGGGTTATTTCAACGGCATCTTCGCCAAGGTCGGGCACCTTGAACCGATCGAAAAGTACTGCTGGGATGTGGTGGTTGACTCGGGTGAACTGGGTTCCGGGCGCGACCCGGCCCGGTATTACCGCCATACGAAGGAGTTTCTCGAAAAAGCGCGGTCCGCGGTCAAGCCGTTCTTCCTGATGGCCAATTCACAGGACCCGCACCGGCCGTTTGCCCTTGACGCGCCGCGTCCGCCTGCGGCGGACAGATCGCCTCGCGATCTCCGCGAAGCGGGCGGCGTGTCAAGGGTTGCGGGCAGCGACGCGGAGCCGCGGGCCAATGCCAAGCAGCGCGAGGTTCAGCGGGCGGCGTCCGCTCATGTCCGCCGGACGTTTTTGGCGCAGGAGGTTGAGGTGCCGTGTTTCCTGCCCGATCTGCCGGAGGTGCGGCGGGAGCTGGCAAGCTACTACACGTCGGTCCATCGCTGCGACGAGACGGTCGGCGAGATCCTGCGGGCGCTGGACGAGAGCGGCCTGGGCGACTCGACGCTGGTCATGTTTCTGAGCGACAACGGCATGCCCTTCCCGTTCGCGAAGACCAACTGCTATCCGTTCAGCACGCGGACGCCGTGGATCGTCCGCTGGCCGGGGAAGGTGAAGGCCGGCGCGGTGGACGGCGTGCATTACATCTCGGGGATTGATTTTCTGCCGACGGTGCTGGACGCGGTGCAGGTGGCGCCGCCGGCGGGCGTTGACGGCCGATCGTTCCTGCCGCTGCTGCGCGGCGAAGAGCAGGAAGGGCGCGATCAGGTGCTCACGACGTTTCACCAGACCTCCGGCCGGCGCGACTTTGAGATGCGGGCCGTCCAGAACAGGCGATTCGCCTACATCTACAACGCATGGTCCGACGGCAAGACGGTGTTCACAAGCGAATCGACGGGGTCGGCGTCGTTCAAGGGGATGCAGCGGGCGGCTCAGACGCATCCGGCCGTGGCGGCGCGGGTCCGGCATCTCTCGTATCGGGTGCCGGAGGAGCTGTATGATCTCGCCATCGATCCCTGTTGTCAGCGCAACGTCGCAGATCTGCCCGAATACCGGAATGAGTTGCAGAAGATGCGCGAGAAGATGGCGGACGCGATGCGACGCACCGGCGATCCGCTCAGGGAGGGGCATCAACGCACGATACAGTGAGAGCGTGCCTGAGAAGCCTCCTGGGAGCCGGAGTGCCTGCGAGTGCCGTTTTCGGTATGAGAGTTTCGTGCTGCGTGCGCCAGGCCCAGCATTCATGCCGGGTAATCGGGCGGCATCGAATTGTGGATGCCGATTCACCGGCATTCTCGTCCCGGCCTACGCCACAGGCCGGCGCTGAAGCAGGAGGAGAAGCCCGCTGGAAGCGGGCTCGAGGCCGACGGGACGCCCCGAACCCGGCCTGAAGGCCGGGCCTAGCGCAGACAACCGAAACCGTGTTACCGATAACGGCACGAGAGATGTCAGCGATTCGGGGTCAATAGTGTTGAAGCCCTTGCTTGTGCTGTGGGTTCTATTGGCTTCTCAGATACCCTCCGGGTTTCACGGCAGGTCGGGTGTGATTTCGACTTTCGACTTTCGGCTTTCGACTTTGTCTGATGCTTGCCGCTGTCAGCCTGATTGACTGGACCATCGTCGTGCTCTCGGTCGTTCTGGTGGCCGTGGCGGGGGCGTACTTTGCGCGGCGGCAGAAATCGACCGAGCAGTATTTCGTCGGCGGCCGCAGCGTGCCCGGGTGGGCGGCGGGGCTGTCGCTGTTCGCCAGCATCATCAGCACGATCACGTTCCTGGCGTATCCCGAGCAGGGGTTCGCGGGCGACTGGACGTTGATGGTGCCGAATTTCACGCTGCCGCTGGTCATCGCGTTCGTGTGTCTGACGGTGTTGCCGTTTTACCGCCGCTACGTGCGGATGAGCGCGTACGAATACCTCGAGCGGCGCTTCGGCTACCCGGCGCGGGCCTACGCGGCCCTTCAGTTCCTGCTCATCAACGTGTTCCGGCTCAGCCTGGTGCTGCTGCTGTCGGCGAAGGCCATTCACACGTTCACCGGCTGGGATACGCGGCAGGTGATCCTGGCGTGCGGCGTGATCACGATCGTCTATACCGTCCTGGGCGGGTTTGAGGCAGTCGTGTGGACGGACGTTCTGCAGAGCCTGATTCTGCTGAGCGGCGGCGCGGTGTGCGTGCTCATTCTGCTGTTCATGCCCGAAAACGGGCCGCTCGAGATTCTGCGGACGGCGAGCCAGGACAGCAAGTTTCACATGCTCGACTTCTCGTGGGACCTGCAGCGGCCCACGTTCATCGTGCTCGTTCTCTACGGCATCTTCGGCTACAGCTCGCTCTATGTGACCAACCAGGACTCCGTGCAGCGCTACCTGGCCACACCCAGCGAGCGTCAGGCGACGCGAGGGCTGTGGGTGGGGGCGGTCTGCTGCATCGCCACGTGGTCGCTGTTCTGTCTGATCGGGACGCTGCTCTACTCGTACTACAAACTCCATCCCGGCCGCCTGCCGGCCGAAATTGCCGCGGAGAAGATCAAGGTATTTCCCTATTTCGTGATGTCGCACTTCCCGAAGGGGGCGATCGGGCTGGTGCTGGCGGCGATGCTGGCCGCATCCATGTCCACGCTCAGCTCGCTGATGAACAGCATGTCGCTGGTGACGGTGTGCGATTTCGTCGGGCGCGTGGCGCATATGACCTCTGATCGGCGGCGGCTCGTGACCGGCAAGATCGTGACGTGCCTGTGGGGCACGATCGGCACGCTCGTCGCGCTGGCGATGATCGGCGTCGAGCGGGCGCTGCAGTTCACGTACGATTGCACGTCGATCCTCTCGGGCGGGCTGCTGGGCCTGTTCATGCTGGCATTTCTGGTGCGGCGGGCGAGTGCGGCGGGAATCTACGCGGGCCTGGCGGCGGGGGTGCTGATCACGGCGTGGGGGGCGATGAATCAGTTCGCGCGGCTGGGGATTCCGATTCCCGAGGCGATCTGGGCCCTTCGCCCGCCGTTTCACCCCTGGCTGGTGATCGCGTGCTCGAATGTCGGGTCGTTCGCGGTGGGGCTGGTCGTCTCGCTGCTGGCGCCCGCGGATCCGCAACACCGGTGGACGTCGCTGACTCTGTGGGACCTGCGCTCAGGTGATGTGGAGCGTGAGGATCTGACGGGGGGCGAGCGTGAGGGCGGCGCGGTTCCCGTCGGCAGCGAGCTGCGCAAGTGAGTTCCCCTCCAGGTCCGTCTGTTCAAGCTTTTTGATCGGTTCCACCCATTCCAGCGTCTCGCGGATGGGGGCCTCGGTCGGGTTGAACATCCGCACGACCAGGCCGTTGCCGTCGCGCCTTCGATGCACGGCGGTAACGACGGCTGCTCCGGGGGAAAGCCTCAGGAACGAGAGAGATGGCGGTTGCGACCCGCCCTCTTCCCCCTGCGAACTTCTTTCAACCCCCTCAACCTGCACGCTCCGCGGCGGCGCGGCGAGCTGCTGGGCCAGGCGGCACAGGCGGGTGGCCGGAAGCCGGCCCTCCAGCGGCACGATCCAGTAGTGGAACGTGTGCGTGCCCTGCATCTGGCCACCCTCGTTGCCGTCGGTGAGAAAGGCCTTGATGAACGAGCGGAACAGGGTGAGGGCGATCGGACGGCCGGGCTGATCGCAGACGGCCGATTCGGGCAGACCGGTGCTGATCACCGCGAGCCCGCGGTTGGCTCCCTCGCGATCGACCACCGCGGTCCACGTGTACTGCGGTTTGGTCTCGACCTCCACTTCACGGTATCGGGCGTTGTCGCTTCTGAGGGCGATCGGCCGCTCGACGACGTCATACGCGCTGTCGGCGAAGTACGTGCTGGCCTGCGTGCCGGTGGGCAGGAGCACGCGGAGGCGATGGTCGCGGATGTTGTTGTCAACCACCGTACGCACCTCGACGCGGTCAGCGCCGCGGCGGAGCGTGACGAAGCTGGTGAGCTTCAGGACGGCCGTCTCCTGGCTGCGGATCATCGAATCGAAACAGAATCGCCGCGGGAGCTGCCAGTTCAGGACGATCTTGAACGTGGCTTTGTGCAGGCCGTTGGCGACGACGGCGATTTCCGCCGCCGCGCCCGAAGAGTTGAATGCCTCGTCGTTGACGGGCTGGCCGTGATACCAGCCGTCGCCGATGTCGGCGCAGTCCTCGAAGGTCAGCAGGTCGTCGTACTGCCGGCCACTGCGCTTGTCGAGGATGGACAGCGTGCCGTTGGGCTGGATGCGCACGCGCAGCATATCGTTTTCCATCGTGCGGTGATCGGCCAGCATGCTGCCGAGGTACCGTGTGGGGATCGGGACGTGCCCGGTGGGCGGGCCCTGCGGCGGCAGGAAGCCCGGCCGCGGGCGGCAGATGAGCTGCGTGTAGCCGTACGAAGGCAGCGAGAGCGGCACGCAGATGTCGATCTCGTGGCGGTCGTCGGGGCCGGGGAATTTTTTCAGCGGCCGCCGCCGACCGTGACGGTTCCAGCGCTGGTTCACGAGCTGATACGGCAGTTCGTGCCCATCGGCGTCGTAGAGGGCGAAGTTAACTTTCTTCTCGAACGCGTTTCCCTCCCACAGCAGCGTGTCCATCGAGGCGGGGAAACGCAGCGTCAGGTCCACCGGGCCGTCGAGATCCTCGCAGACGGGGTTGAAGACGACGACGGCGAAATCCTTCTCGCCCATCTCCGGGCGCTGCACGCGGCGGGCGATGTCGCGCATGGCGTCGCCTGCGACATGCCGCGCGATCTGCAGCGACTGGCGGAAGCGGCCCATCATGTCGTCGTGCACCGCGTCGAGCGAGCAGCCGCACATCGAGTCGTGGGCGTGATTCGTGATCAGATAGCGCCAGGCGAGGTGGAGGTACTGGTGCGGGCAGGGTTCATCGTTCTCGAGAGACCGCGCGGGCTGAAGCCCGCGGCTCTTTGCGAATGCGGCGAACGGCTCGGCCCACAGGCATAGCTCATTTTCGCACTCGGCGTTGGCCTGCTTGAGGTACATGCGGCTCGAGAGCGTGCCGTGCAGGAGCAGGGCGTCGTCGCCGACCTCGGCGGGGTCGCGCAGCTCGCCGTGGAAGACGTCGGTGATGTGCCCGCTCTGGCGGCGCAGGTCCTCGACGAACGCTTCCAGGTGCGAGTGGACAATCTGCACGTCTTTGAGCTTCTCGTTGGCGAGGGCAAGCAACTCGGTCGTCCGCGGCTCGATTTCGATGTGATCCGAGCCGTCAAAGAGCAGGAACGAGGGCGTGCGGTGCCGGTTTTTCTCGCGCTCGACCATCGCGAGCAACTCGCCGACGGCCGTATCCATCTCGAACGGCTCGTCGAGCGACATCACCTTGCGGACGTGGTAAGCGTAGGCCGTGTAGCCGTGGATGGGCGGGAACCGGTTGACGATGATCTCCGAGCCGTCGGCGCCCTGCCAGCGCCAGATCGCGCCGTGCGTGCGCTCGTTCGTGCCGCGGAACAGGAAGGCGTTATCGATCGAGAAACCGCGCAGGATCTGCGGCAACTGCGAGATATGCCCGAACATGTCGCAGACAAACCCGATGCGGGCAGGTTTTCCGCCATAACCCGCGCTGGTTTCGAGCCCGAGCTGCAGGTTGCGGACCAGCGATTCGCCGGAGACGACGAACTCGTCGGGCATGACGTACCAGGGACCGATGCGCAGGCGGCCTTCCCTGGCGAGGGCCCGCAGTTCGGCCTCGCGCTCCGGGCGGACCTCCAGGTAATCCTCGACGAGGATCGACTGGCCATCGGTGTGGAAGAACTTGAACGCAGGCTGGGTCTTCATCAGGTCGAGCACGTCATCCAGCAGGCGCACGAGCCGGAAGCGGTAGTCCTGGAACGGTTCGTACCATTCCCGGTCCCAGTGCGTGCTCACCACGTAATGTGCCGTTCGCTTCATCTCGGCCATGGTTTACTCCCATGTCCTACGTTCATGTGATCAGCAGGTGGAGGCGATTCCCTTCACCGCAGCAGACACTCGCGCAGGCCGGCGCTGATGCGATCGAGGGCGGCATCATCGGCCGTCACGAAGGGCGGACGCACATAGGGGCGAAATCCCGGAATACGTGCGCTCAGGGCGGCCTTCACCAGCGGGATTTCCCGGATCGCCAGTCCCTCGCGGAACGTGGTGAAGACGTCAAATGCCCGCTGCGTGGCGTCGGCCTCATCGTGCCGGCCGGCGGCGTGCTGCTGCGTCAGTCGGACCAGAAACTCGGGCACCGGGTTGCCGCAGCCGGTGACGGAGCCGTCGAGTCCGAGCCGGAGCACCTCGAGGGCCCGCCGATCGCTGCCGACCATGACTTGCAGCCGCGGCGCCGTCTGCTTGTAGGCTTGCGACACGTCGATCTTGCCGCCCGAGTCCTTGATGCCGGCCAAATGCTCGAATTCGTCGGCCAGCGTGCGCAGCATCGCGGGCGGGATCTCGAACTGCGTGTGCTCGGGAAAGTTGTAGAGGTAGACCGGAACGCGGCTGGCGGCGATGACCTCGCGAAAGAAGGCCAGGACGCCGGCCGCCTCGACGCGGGCGTAATAGTAGGGCGGAAGGAGCAGTGCGGCGTCAGCGTGATCGCGGGCGTGCCCGAGCAGCCGGATGCAGTCGCGCGTCGCGCACGCGCTGACGTGGGCGACGACCTGGCCGGTGAAGGTTTTGCGGCAGCGCTCGAGCGTCTGAAAGCGCTCCTCGAGCGTGAGCGAAGGGAACTCGCCGGTCGTGCCGTTGACGACGATGCAGCGGACGCCGGCGGCAGCGAGAAACCGCAGATAATCGTCCAGCGCGGAGAAATCCAGATCGCCGCTCGAATTAAACGGCGTCACGATGGCAAAGACAGGGCTCGTCAACTCAATCGCCAAGCGTCACCACCTTTTCTCCTCCCTTCTGAAGCGTGATCCTCTGACCACCGCACTGAAACGCAGTGTCCTTCCAGGCCCTTAACACAACTTCTCCTTTGCCGTCCTGCAGCTCGCCCGAGACCGTGACGCCGAGCAGCGTGCGGATATTGCCCAAACGGACGCGCCCTTTCCAGGGGATGCACGGGGCGATGTCGAGCCGGCCCCACCAGGTGGAGACGATCGTTTCCAGGATGGACTGGGCGAACAGGCCGTGCGTGGTCACGTAGTGCGAGAGGCTCGAATCCGCGGATTCGTAAAGCTGAATCCAGTCGGCGTCGGCGTTGTGGCAGATCTGGGCGCTCTGCCATTCGCGGCGCCAGCCGTCGGCGTTGTGCATGCGGGCGTCGGCCAGAATCAGCTCGCCCAGCGAGTGGCCCGTGTAGCGCGGCAGCTTCGCACCGGCCGTGATCTCGTAGCGCAGCTCGTATCCGCGGCGCGTGGGGGCGTCGACCTCGCGGCCGAGCGGCGTGTGGATGATCGGGGCGAGCTGGTCGGGGTGTTTCTGGTTGCCCAGGTTGCGGTCGCCCGCGCCGCCGTAGGCGTAGTACATGCCCTGCGGCGAGAGGAGTGATTTGCAGGCGATTCCGTCGTCGAGGATCGCTTTCATTCGCCCATCGGTGTCGAGGCCGTATGCGATAGCCGTCTGAAGCGCGTATTCCGCGCTCACCAGCGTGCAGTAGTAGTCGGGCTTGTTGCGCTCCGCGTCTTCGTCGAGGCCGAGCGACGGAACGACGGTGAAATGCCACTGGCCATCGTCGCCTTTCCGGCCCATGTTCCGATAGAACTCGGCCGCGCCCCGGATCAGCGGCACCGCGTACTTATTCGTCCAGGCCGGGTCGTTCACCATGATGGCGGTGTGATCGGCCAGGCGGACCAGGTGGCCCGACAGGTAGATGGGGGCATAGTTGTCGTTCGGCAGCTCGCTGTGGTAGTCCTCGGCCGGACCCATGGGGAACACGTGCGGGCACATGATGCCGTCGAGCTTCCAATGCCGTTTCGTATACGCTCGCAGCCCGGCCGCTTTGCTGGCATAAAACTCCACCCACCTGCGGGCGGCATCGATCTGCCCCGTCCACAGCAGCAGCGGATGTCGGCAGCCGCTGTCGAACGGGAACTCGAACGGCCAGCCGTTGCCGGCCAGCCCGGTCGGCGGCGAGCAGCCGAAACCGTCATCGTTGTGCGAGTAGAGCGTGTACGCGATGCCGCGCACCCAGAACTGATGGGCTGCTTCGTCGGGCAGGTCGAGCCAGCCGCTGCGCGCCCACGTGTCATGCCACCCATCGTGTGTGGCCTTCAGCGAATCGTCGGCCGTCGTCGTCAACTCGCCGCCGACAGCCACCAGGATGTCATTTCGGCCCGATTTCAGCGTGATATGCACGTTGCCGTCGACCGCCCTCAGAGCGGCGCTGGTGCGAATCGTGAGCGGCGTTTTCGCATTCAGGCAGCGGACCATGCCGCGCCAGGACTGGCCGTCAACCGCGCCCTCGACCGAAGCCTCCAGCTTCTGCTGGTAGTGCACAGAGAGCTGGCGGAAGGGCGAGAATACGACGGCCGGCGCGTCGCCCTCGACGTCGATGCGATATCCGGCCACGTCGCGATGGACCGGGTCGAACCAGGTCGTCACGCTCGCCCGCCAGCCCGGCGTCGCGAAGCGCGTGATGATCGTGCCGTCGTAGAACGACTGCACCTGATCGTACGATTCGATTTCTGTCGGCTCGCGCTCCCAGTACAGCGCTCCCACTGGCAACAGGTAATCGGCGTTGTGTTTCGCGCGCACCCAGTGCCGCAGGTGCGTGAAGACGGTGACGCCGCGGAAGGGATACGCGGGCTTATCTCCCGGCCGCAGGTGCAGGCCCCACGGCCCCGCGCAGCCGCCGAACCGGCCGTTCGCCTGATAGAGCGGGATCCAGGGCTTGTCTTGCCCCGGCACGTGCGTGCGATGAATGTCGGCACGGCCGATGAGGCGGGGCATGTCGGGGGTCTGCGAGCCGGCGCCGGCGGGTGCGACCTCAGCGGCCGCAGCCGGCAGATCGGAGATGACCAGCGCGAGGGCAGTCGCGAGCAGGGCAATAGAACCAATGAACCCTGTAGCGGCCGCCCCCCGTGGCGGCCGGGTGGCGGCGAAGCCGCTGCCCTTTGCAGAACAAGCGCCCGATCCGCCTTCGGCGGATCCCGGCCGCCACGGGGGGCGGCCGCTACAGAACCGCGATGCCGAGCAAGGCAATCGCCTTCCACCTGCTCGCTTTCTCACTTTCCCACCTTCTCACTTTCCAGCCGGAACGTGGTCGCGGCGATGAATCGCGTGCCGCCCTGCTCGTGGGCTTCGTCGTTGTTGTAGTAATAGGCGGTGAAGATGCGGCCGTCCTCGAACTGGCAGACGACCGGGTAACCCAGGTCACCCCAGTCACCCTCCGGATGCTTCTCCTCGTTCCATTTGTTGCCGTCGTCGCGGAGGACGAACTCATGGCTCCACGTCTTGCCGCGATCGGAGCTGACGATGCCGCCGATGCCCGTGGGCTGGCGACGCCGGGTGAAGATCACCAGAATCCGCCCGTCGGCGAGCTGAATCGGCCAGGGCGAGCGGTACATGTGCCCCTCTTTGCCGGGGTTTTTCCACGCGCCCGCTCCCTTGCCCGAAATCACCGTCGGCTCGCTCCACGTCTTGCCGCCATCGCGTGAAGTGACGACGGCCATCGCGTTCAGCAGCCCTTCGACCGGGTAGTATCCCTTCTTGGCCAGGTGCACGACGTAGCACTGCAACTCGCCGCTGGCGAGCTTGAGCAGCGTCGGGTAAATGAACAGCCCGCGGCCGGTGGGGTCGGAAATCGGCCGGCTCAGGAACTGCCACGTGATGCCCTGATCGGTGCTCGAAAAGACGGCCGGCTCGCCCTCGGTCTCCTTGCCGTCCGCGGTCTTACCGGCCATCGAAAACGCCGCCAGCAGCGTCCTGCCGTCGTCCATGCGGATGACCGGCGTGTCATGCCGCGTGATGCCGTAGTCGCCGCCGTGCGGATTGGTGATGACCGTTGGAGTCTCTTCCCAGGTCTTTCCCTTATCCGGCGAGCGCAGGAAGAAGCATTGCCGCGGCGGCGGAGCGAGCTCATACGTGTTCTGCGAGAAGAACATCGCGCCGGGTTTGAACATGTCGTACGCGGGGCGCTCCCCCTTGCGGTTGAGAAACTCGCCGGGGTTTTTCACGAAGCTCACGCGGTCGAAGATGACCTGCTCGTTCTCCTTCGGCCAGGTCTTGCCGTAGTCTGTCGACCGCTGCAGCAGGCAGACCGCCCGCGACTGGTAACTGACGTGCCTCACGTCGTCGTACACTTCGTACTTGCTCGGCGCATGGAAGTGCCCGACCAGGATCTCGCCATGGCCGAAATACTCGAATGCCACCATCCGCGGATGCCCGCAGTAGGTCGATTTGTCGAAGTGCAATACCGAATGCTGCACATCGATGATGCGCGGCGGGGGGGCCAGGGGCGTGGCCTGCTCGCGTTTCAGGAAGTCAGCCGCGGGCGTGTCAGCGGCGACCGCCGGCACCGATAGGGCGATCACCGGCACCAGGACCTGCCATCTCCTCAACCACAGCGGAATGTTCCACATTTGAAGCTCCTTTCCGGTGCGTCGCGGTGAGGCAGTTGGCGCCTGCAGCACGCGCAAGGATCGAGCGGAAGGTTCTGCGAGTCACATGCAGCAGGCTCGCACCGTCCGCGGCGAAGGTCCCCCGTCCCGGCCGGAGCAGACAACACGGCGTCCGGCGGACGAACTCCGGTCTCTCAACACACCCGGCCGCGTGACCTTCAAGCCGCTCGGGCAAATCCTATCGCGGCGCTGGGGTCGGGGAAACTCATCCGGGTGCGCCCCGGTGTCCGCAGGCGGACACCATCATGAGCGGCCCTGTTTGTTCAGTCCGCCCCATCCGGCTCGCCCGGACTGCCGTCCCGCAAATCGCCGCCGGGGGACTGGCACGCCCACCCCCTCTGGCACTACAGTAGTGAGAGAGTCCGTTGTCGCGTCTTTCGGGCCAACAAGAGAGTCAGAGCCATGTCGCAGAGCAATGGGGAGATCCCGTGGGTTGAGGGCAAGACCATCGGCCAGGTGCTGCGGGAGACTGCGCGGCGTTTTCCGGACAACGAGGCCGCGGTCTTTCCGGCCTCCGGCTATCGCGCGACCTATGCGGAGTTCGACCGTCAGGTGGACCACCTGGCCCGGGCCCTGCTGAGTCTGGGCCTGGTTAAGGGCGACCACCTGGCCGTCTGGGCCGTCAACTGCCCCGAATGGGTGCTGCTGCAATTCGCGACCGCCCGCATCGGTGTTGTGCTCGTGACGATCAACCCGGCCTACCGGAGCCGGGAACTGCAATATGCCCTCAAGCAGTCCGATGCGAAGGTGCTGGCCATGAGCGAGTCCTTCAAGGGCAACGACTACCTGCAGATCCTCGCCGAGGTGTGCCCGGAGTACGCGGAAGGGACGCCCGGCCGGCCGTGCAGCCCCGACTTTCCCCGGCTCCGCTGGATCATTCCCCTCTGGGACGCGACCCAGGCCGGTCTGCTCCCCTGGAAGGTCCTCCTGGAGCAGGCCGGGCAGGTTTCGCCCGACCGACTCGCCCACCGTGAAGCCGAGCTGTCGGCCGAGGATGTGATCAACATCCAGTACACCTCCGGCACCACCGGTTTCCCCAAGGGCACGATGCTCACGCACCGCAATCTGCTCCTGAACGCCTACTACACCGGCGTGGGGCAGCGCCTCACCGACGCCGACACCGCACGCGTCGTCGACGCCGAACCTGCCGACCTCGTCGAACTTCTCGGCGCCGCCGGGTTCAGCCCCGCCACCACTGTCGCCGTGCTCGCCGCCGACGGTGTCGACGCAGCGACGGCCGCCACGCTCCTTCCCTCAGCC
>CAZQEN010000028.1:0-36721 GCA_964591605.1 uncultured Planctomycetales bacterium | reverse complement strand
CGGGTCGCCTTATTTAGGCGGCCATGCGGAACGTGTTAGCGTTCGCATTTAGGTTTTGTGTCAGGTGTTTAGCCAGGCCTCCTGACAACCTGGGCACGCCGCCTCGACCTCATGTTGCCCGGTCGAGCCCAAATCGCCCCCTTTGGTGAAGAATTATAACGCATCGTGAGCAGGGGGGCCACTACGGTCCGGGTTCCTGCACGTCCGATAGCAGCGGCTGGCGGTGGGGGACCGGAAAGCCGAGAGCCTGGGGGTGCGTGAGGCGTTCGGCGGTTGGCCTGAGGGGCGTCGGCTTTGCTGGGCGAAACCGACCCTGCCCGTGCGAGCCTCCCACGGGCAGTGTGCGTTCGCATCGGTGAAGGCCCACTGCCGTCCTGCCGCGCCCCTTGCTCACGCTTGAGGCTCTGATCAGCATCCCTTGCCCACACTTGCGGCTCCGATCAGCATCCCTCTCGCCCGGGTGGGGCATCCGGATTAGACTCGCGTCATGGTGCTTCTGGTGTTGCTGTTGATCCTGCTGCTGGCCGCCACGGCCTGTTTCTCGGGGGCGGAGACGGCGCTGTTTTCGCTGAGCCGGCACGATTTGAGCCAGTTCCGCCGCGACAAGCGCCGCAGCCATCAGCTCGTCGCCCACCTCATGGACCATCCCCGGCGCCTCCTGCTCACGCTGATGGTGGGCAACGTGACGATCAACATGTTCGTGTTCGCCACCAGCCTTGCACTGCTTCAACGGCTGCCCGGGCGGCTGGCCCTGCTGGCCCCGGCTATCGGCCTCATCTCGCCGGTCATTCTCACCCTCGTCGCCGACGTGATGCCCAAGGGGATCGCCATTCTGAGCGGCCGGGAGATGGCCGCGTATATCGCCCCCCTCGTGCGGACGATCCAGCTCGTGTTGTCGCCGGTGGTCACCCTGCTCGATGCGATCGTCACGCCGCTCACGCGGCTGGCGGCGGGCCCGCGGCGCGGCGAGGAGTTCGTCACCGTCGAAGAACTTCAGCAGCTCGTCGAGATGTCCGAGCGGCGCCGGATCATCGACGCCGACGAGAATGCGATGCTCAGCGAAGTGCTCGAGCTCGGGCGGCTGCGGGTCCGCGACGTGATGGTTCACCGCACCAACATGGTCGCGTTCGAGATTCACGACGACCCGGACGAGCTCAAGCGGATCCTGCGGGAGAACCGGCTCGCGAAGATCCCTGTTTACGAGCAGACGATCGACCACATCATCGGCCTGGTCTATGCCAAGGAGTTATTCCTGCATCGCCACCGCCCGCTGCGGCAGCTCGTGCGCAGCGTGCGGTTTGTGCCGGAGATCATCAACCTCACCCAGCTCCTGACCCACTTCCGCCGGACGCGCACCCAGCTCGCGATTGCCGTGGATGAATTCGGGGGGGTGACGGGCCTCGTGACGGTCGAGGACGTGGCGCGACAGATTGTTGGAGAGCTGGCGCCGGCGGAGGCTGAGGCGCCGATGTGGGAGCGGATCGGGCCCCGGCAGTTCCGCGTGTCGGGCAGCATGAACATCCGCGACTGGGCGGAGCGGTTCCACGCCCGCGGTCTGACGGACGATGTGACCACCCTGGGCGGCCTGATTCTGAGTCGGCTGGGACGGCCGGCGTCCCCCGGCGATGAGATCCGCCTGGGCAACCTGAAGCTGACCGTCGAGCGCCTGCGCGGGCGGCGCATCGATTCGATTCTCCTGGAATTGGCCAACGGGCAGAACGACCGGCCGGGAGAGTCGACATGAACGAACTGCTGTGGGTGTCGATCTCCCTTCTGCTTCTGATCGCTTCCGGGTTCTACAGCGGGGCGGAGATGGGGTTGTACTGCCTCAACCGGGTGCGCTTGCGCCTTCGTGCCGAGCAGAAGCCGGGCGGCCCGGCCCGGCGGCTGCTGGACCTGTCCACCCGCCGCGACCAGACGGTGCTGAGCATCCTGCTGCTGCAGAATCTGTGCGCGTTTCTGCTGACGGACACTACTTCGCGGATGCTGGCGGCGGTGTGGGAGGTCGGGGCGTCGCGGGTCGAGTTCTACGCGGCGCTGCTGCTGTCCCCGACGATCTTCGTGTTCGGCGACGTGGTCCCCAAGAACTGGTTCCGGCTGGAGGCGGACCGGATGATGTACCGGACGGCCGGACTGCTGGCCTGGAGCGTGCGACTGCTGCAGCTCACCGGGGTGCCCGGGCTGCTCGGTCGGGCGTCGCGGGCGGTGGCCCGGCTGGTGGGCGACGAACGCGAAGAGTGGCTCGGCGGGCGCGGCGAGGTGATCGGTCTGCTCCGCGAAGGGGCGGCCGAGGGCGTCCTCAGCCCGGAGCAGACGCAGATCGTCGAACGCGTGATGGCGTTCTCCCGCGTGCAGGTCCGCTCACTCATGATCCCGCGGCGACGGGTGGTCACCTTCCCCGTCAACATCGACCGCCGCACGTTCGAGCACACCGTGCGGATGCATCCCTATTCGCGGCTGGTCGTTCTGGAGGCGGACGGACGCAGCGTGGCCGGGGTTGTCCATGTGGCCGAGGTTCTGGCCGACGAAGAGCTTCGGATCCGCGAGCACCTGCGGGCCCCGCTGCTGCTGCGCGGCAGCGAGACCGCCGCAGCCGCTCTCGTGCGGCTCCAGCAGAGCGAGGCCGCGATGGCCATCGTCACCGAGCCTCGCCAGTCGTTCGTGGGCATCGTCACCCTCAAGGATGTCGTGGAGGAGATCTTCGGCGAGCTGCCGGCGTGGTGATCGATTGATGAGGTGGTCGGGGTTGCGTTGTCGGTCGCGTGTCCAGCCCTGATCCGGGCGCTTGACAGCCGGGGGGGCCTTGATCAGAACCGGGAGCGTGAGCGACCGGACTTGCGTCAATCCGTTCGAGGATCAGGCCCACTCGCTGAGGCTCGGGGTTCTGATCAAGGCCCCGCCGCAAATGCCATGGAACCGCTGATCCGGAGCGGGCAGGCTGGTTCTTGACAGTTGGGGCGGGAACTGTCATGATAGGGAGTCAGAAACGGGGGGATCGCAGTGTGATTGTGGGCAGGCACTCCTCCACGCTTGAGGGGCAGCTCCATGGCGACCCGTTTTTCCCGCTCGCATGGATGGCTCGAACGCGGCCTCACGCTCGGTGAAGCGGTCACGTCCGTCGGCGTCGTGGCGATTCTGGCCACGCTCCTGGTCCCCGCCGCCGCCAGTCTGAAGGAATCCAGCCGTCGCACGCGCTGCGCCGACAACATGCGGCGGCTCATGGCGGGCGTGCATGCCTACGCCGACGAGCATCAGGGCAAGGGCCCGATCCGCGGATGGTCCATGTATAGCATCACTGAACAGAGCAGGGAAGCATACGGCTGGGGAGGAACCGCCAAGGTGCTGATCAACCTGGGGATGCTCCACGAGAAGTACAACGGCGGCCACGCAGACACCCTGTACTGCCCCTCGACCTATGCCATGATCCGCGATCATCCCTCTTACGGATGGAAGACTGCATTCAATCCCTCTGTCGCTTTCACGATTGGCGGCTACAACTACGCGATTGTGTTCGAATCCCGCTCACTGGCGTCACCGGATTTCACGGGTGCCGAACTGTTCCCTCAGGCCAGGTGGGCATCGCGGTTCGTCACGTGGATCAACAACACCTGGAAACCGCGGAACCCCGGCAAGGAGTTCACGATTCCAGGCTCCCCCGCGCTGGTGTCGGACCTGTGGGTCATCTACCCCGTGCACGACGGGGGCATGAATGTGCTCTATAGCGACGGCCATGTCCGCTATCATGATACCGGGAGACGGGGCTTCAGCAGTTCCAACCCGCTCCAATACGACCTCTGGTACGACCTGAGTCTGAAACAATGATCCACCCGCACGAGAGACATCACCATGATTCACGCACGCACGCGGGCGCCGGGGCGGCACGCGCGAGGTCTGAGCCTCACTGATGCGCAGATGGCGATGGCGGTTGTAGTCATCATGGGGAGTCTTCTGCTTGCGTCGCTGGCCGCGCTGAAAGAACCCAACCGGCGGTCGCGGTGCGAAGACAACCTGCGCCGCCTGATGCAGGCGACGCTCTGCTATGCGGATGAACACCAGGGCAAGGGGCCGATCCGCGGCTGGTTCTCGTATACGGTCGCGGAAAGCTCAAAGGAGGCCTACGGCTGGGGCGGCCGTGCCAAGGTGATGATCAACCTGGGGCTGCTCTATCCCGGGTGGATCGGCAACCAGCACGACATGCTGTACTGCCCGTCGACCTACCAGACGATGCGCGATCGGCCGTCGAACGGCAGCCCGGGCGGAGGCTGGAAGACGGTGGGTGATGCGACCGTGACCTGGAGCTACGGCAGCTACAACTACGCCGTTCCTCTCGGGCAGCGGCTGCTGGCATCGCCTGATTTCACTGGCCCGGAGTTCCTTCCTGCCGCCAAGTGGTCGAGCGGCTTTGTCAACTGGATTCAGCAGGAATGGCAGCCTCGGCATCCCGGGGAAACGTTCGCCGTACCCGATCCGGCGGCACTGATGTTCGACATGTGGATCGGAGGCCTCAAGCCGGTGCACGGGCCGGGCGTGAATGTGATGTACGGCGACGGTCATCTCCGTCATCACGACATCGGCGGGATCACCGTCACGTCGAGCAATCCGGGTTCGTACGAGCTGTGGTACCAACTGAGTCGCAGGCGGTGAGGTACGCGAAGAGGCGACATCATGACCAGACAGGAGATCCTGATACGGGTCGCGTGGGTTTGGGCCATCGCCGGCGGCGCGGTTCGGGCCGACTGGGAGCCGCAGTGGCGCCCGGGGGATGCCGTGCAGGGAGTCGACGGCACGGTGATGGCGACGACGCTGTGGGACCCCGACGGCGGGGGCCCGCAGCCCACATCGGTAGTGATCGGCGGCAGCTTCAGCCTGGCGGGCCGCGTTTCGGCCGGCAACATCGCCTGCTGGAATCCGGCCACACAAAGCTGGACGGCGCTCGGCTCCGGTGTTGATTCGTGGGTGTACGCGCTGGCCGTTCTTGATGGCAAGTTGTACGCGGGCGGCTACTTCACCACCGCGGGCGGGGCCACGGCGCACGGCGTGGCCTGCTGGGACCCGAGTACGCAGACCTGGTCAGCCCTCGGCGGGGGCCTGGCCACCAGTACGCCTCCCACGCCGGCCTCCGTCACGGCCTTGGCGACCCTGGGAGGGAAGGTGTACGTCGCGGGTTCCTTCATCACCGCCGGGGGCGTGAGCGCCAGCAACATTGCGTGCTGGGACCCGGTCACTTCGAGCTGGTCCGCCCTGGCGACCGGTCTGACGGGGACGGTTCCGTTCTTCACCCATGCGATGACCGGCCTGGGCGGCAAACTGTATGTCGGAGGCGATTTCACCACGGCCGGCGGGATGGCGGTCGGCCGCATTGCCTGCTGGGACCCCGCCGCGTCGAGCTGGTCAGCGCTGGGCACGGGCGTGGGTGGGGTCGAGTACCCGGCGGTTTATGACCTGGCCGTCATGGAAGAGGCGCTCTTCGTCGCGGGCGATTTCGCCACGGCGGGGTCGGAGACCGCAGCGAACTTCGCCGTGTGGGAGCCGGGTGCGCAGATCTGGATCTCCGTCGGTTCGACGCAGACACCGATTCGCGCCCTGGCGGCCGATGTCGACCGGATCTACGCCATGCACGTCCCACCCAAGGGTGAGATTGCGGTGTGGGACCTGGCCACCTGGACCTGGAGCGATCTCACACCGGCGCAGACGGGGTCGGTCTCGTACCATGCCGCCGCCCTGGCGTTGCTGGACGGGCGGCTCTACGTCGGTGGCGATTTCAGGCGTGCCGGAGGCGAGTCGGCCCGCGGCATTGCCGCGTTCGATCTGACCGCGGAGGCCTGGTCGTCCCTTGTGCCGCAGAATGAACAGATCGATGGTGCGGTGCTCGCGGTGACCGCCCTGGACGAGCGGGTGTATGTGGCTGGTGAGTTCTGCCAGATCGGGGGCACCGTCGCCAGTAAAATCGCGGGGCTGGATCCCGATTCCTCGACGTGGTTCGAACTCGGAACGGGTCTGAACGATACGGCGCTGGCCCTGGCCGGGCTGAACGGCAGGGTGTATGCCGGTGGCCGGTTCACTGACGCGGGAGGCGTGGTCGTCGGCCGCATCGCCTGCTGGGACACTGCTGCGCAGAGCTGGTCGGCACTCGCCGGAGGGGTGGCTGGGCCGTTGCCCGAGGTCGCGGCCCTGGCGGTGCTGGGTGACCGGGTTTGCGCAGGTGGCAGCTTCACGAGTGCGGGCGGGCAGGCCGCAGAGAACATTGCCTGCTGGGATCCGGGCGCTTCGCTCTGGTCGCCGCTCGGGGCGGGCGTGGACGGCCGTGTGAACGCACTGGTCGCGCTGGACGGAAAGCTGTACGCGGGCGGCTACTTTGCGACCGCGGGCGGGCAGAGCATCAGCGGGGTCGCCTGCTGGGATCCGGCGGCGCAGACGTGGTCGGCGCTGGGCAGCGGCCTGGGAGTAGAAAACATCTATGTGCTTCCATTCGTCCGGACGATGACGGCCCTCAACGGAAAGCTTTACGTGGCCGGTGATTTCACCGCGGCCGGAGGGTCCGGCGCGCTGCGAATCGCCTGCTGGGACCCCGTCTCGGCGTCATGGTCGGCCCTGGAGTCGGGCATCAGCGAAGATGTACACACGCTGGCGGGTCTGGGCGGCAACCTTTATGTCGGCGGCTGGTTTTCGCTGGCCGGGGGGATCGCCGCGAGCAATCTGGCGGCGTGGAACCCTCTGACGCACGCGTGGTCATCTGCGGGCATGGGAATGGATGAATCCGTCGAGACTCTGGCCGCATTCGATGGGACGCTGTACGCGGGGGGCTACTTCGCGATCGCCGGAAACGAGGTGTCGCCCTGGTTTGCACGGTCCCAGCGCTACTGTTCCTCGCGGCCGGCGGACCTGGACCACGACTGCGACGTGGACCTGGACGATCTGAGCATCTTCACCGGCTGTCTGAGCGGGCCGGATGTTCCCTATGATCCTGTCCATCCGGGTGACGGTTGTGAGCTCTCGCCGGAGCAGCCGGGGCTCATCCTGGCCGACCTGGATCAGGATGGCGACGTGGATCTGGACGATTTCGGCATCCTGCAGCGATCCTACGATTGACGCAGCCTGTGGGGCGGCTCGCACGGGCAGCGTCGGTTTCGCCCGGCGAAGCCGACGCTGCCCATGCCACCCGCCGAAAGCGTGACGCACCCTCCCGGCACCACCCGGCGTGGATCACATTGACGATGCGCCGGCGTTGCGGATAATGGCAGTTGCCAGGCCGTCGGCGCGACACCACCCGCGCCGAGGCTCGCGATTTCAGCGCTTCCCACCCTGGCGCTGACCTGCGCCGGATGCAGCGGCATCCGGTAGCTTTGCCGGGTTCCGGATGAGCGTGCTGTGGTTGTTGCACGACCGGAACGCGGGATCAACACCTTCGTCTGATCATCAACCTCTCATGGGAGCGCACACATGGCTTCTGCGCGTGTGACTCGAAGGCGGCTCCTGGCCCGAGCGGCCGGGGCCGGCGCTGCACTGGGCTTTCCGTATGTCCTGCGCGGGTCGGAGGCGGCCACCCGGCCGGCGCCCAGCGAGCGCATCGTGGTCGGGTGCATCGGGGTGGGGGGTATGGGTCGCCACGACATGGGTCAGACGGCCGCTCTGCCCGATGCGCAGGTGGTCGCCGTCTGCGACGTCAAACCGGAGGCGCGCGAGCTGGCGAAGAACGCGGTGGACGCCTTGTACAAGAACAAGGATTGCCGCGTCTACGCCGATTTCCGCGAGCTGGTGGCCCGGCCGGATCTTGACGCGATTCAGATCGCCTCGACCGACTGCTGGCACGTGCTGCATGCCTTGGCCGCGGTGCGGGCCGGCAAGGATGTGTACGTCGAGAAGCCGCTCGGTGTGAGCCTCGACCAATGCCAGGTGCTTCGCGCTGAAGTGCAGCGGCGGAGGCGGATCTTCCAGTTCGGCACGCAGCAGCGGTCGATGCCCGTGTTCCGTCAGGCGTGCGAGCTGGCGCTCAATGGCCGGCTCGGGAAGGTGCACACGATCCGCGTCTCGGCGCCTTCGGGTTTTGCCGAACGGACCAACAGTCCGACGTACCCAATCGAACCGGTGCCGACGGGCTTCGATTACGACATGTGGCTCGGACCGGCGCCGGAGGCGCCGTACACTCCCAAACGCGTCGTCAACCCGCACTGGTTCCACATCAGTGATTATGCGCTGGGCTACATCGCCGGCTGGGGCATCCATCACGTCGATATCGCGCAGTGGGGCAGCGGGCATGAACTGACCGGGCCGGTGGAGGTGGAGGGTACCGGCCTGTTCCCGACGAATGACGGCCTGTGCGATACGCTGCTCAACTGGGACGTATGGCTCACATACGCCAACGGCGTGAGGGTCAACTTTACCAGCGACGGCGGGCGGAACCGCCACGGCATCACGTTCGAGGGCTCCGACGGATGGGTGTACGTGCATCGCAGCGGCATCGAGGCCAGCCAGCCGGCGCTGCTGGCCGAGAAGTTCGGCCCCGGCGACATCCAGCTCCCGGTGAGCACGCAGCATCAGCGCAACTTCATCGACAGCGTCCGCTCGCGTCAGCCGACGATCTGCCCGATCGACGTGGCCGTCCGGTCCGAGACGATCTGCCACCTGAGCGACATCGCGATCCGCCTGGGCCGCAAGCTCAAATGGGATCCGGGCAGGGAAGAGTTCGTCGGCGACGAGCAGGCGAACCGGATGCTCACGCGGGCGATGCGCAGTCCGTGGCATGTGTGAGGATGCCGCTCAGAAGTTCGTTCCAAACACGAAGGCACGAAGACACGAAGACTGAATGGGCTGAGGAGGTGGGATCGCTGATGGTCATACTGGCGAAACACCGTGATGTGTGGATCTGAGATTTGAGATTCCGATTCGAAAGCTGAGATCCACAACTCTGAAACTGCCTTCGTGTCTTCGTGCCTTCGTGGTGATCTTTCTGCTATGGAGTCTGGCGTATGAAGGTCATTTCCGTCATGCCGGCGGCTTCGGTTTTGTTCGCCGTATCGACTGTCATCGGCGCCGAATCGGACTCGAAACTGCGCGTCGTCATTCTGACCGGCGCGAACAACCACGACTGGGCTGCCACCACGCCGGTGCTCAAAAAGATTTTCGATGACAGCAGCCGCTTTACGGTCCAGCAGGTCATCGACAACCCGGCCCGTTGCACGGAGCAGACGTTTGCCGCGTGCGACGTGGTGGTCAGCAACTGGTCGGCGTATCCGAACATGACCGGCCATCAGTGGGGCGCGGAGGCGGAGAAGGCGTTCACCGGTTTCATTCGGCGCGGCGGGGGCTTCGTCGTGTTTCACGCCGCGAGCGCGACCTGCCACGACTGGCCGGAGTTCCAGCAGCTCGTCGCGTTCACGTGGAAGCTCGATCACACCGCGCACGGGGCGTATCACAGCTTCAAGGTCGCGATGACGGACCGCTCGCACCCCATCACGCGCGACATGCGCGATTTCTGGACGATGGATGAACTCTGGCACCGGACGGCCCGCGTGGCGGACACACCGTATGCGGTGCTGGCCGAGGTGTTTTCGGAGCCGGATTTCGGCGGCAGCGGCCGGCCCGAGCCGGTACTGATCGCCACGCAGCTCGACCGCGGGCGCGGCGTGAATCTGACGCTCGGCCACGATGCCCACGCGATGCGGAACGTCGGATGGCAGACGCTCATGCTGCGATCCGCCGAGTGGGCGGCAACGGGCAACGTGACGATTCCCATTCCGCAGCGATGGCCGACCAGTGCCGCTGATGCGGAGATCATCGATCTCGACTTCGACAAGTCGCTGGCGGCGGCGGCCGCATACCGGCACGCGCAGGATCGGCGGGCACTGGCGCAGGTCGAGCAGTTCGTGATGGCGGCCTGCGCCCACGCGGCCAGCGACGGCGGGCGCGAGCAGCGTGAGCTCGCGGCGAAGATCGCCGCCGCGCTCGCGAGCGCCGCCACGCCCGAGGCGAAGTTTTTTCTGTGCAGGCAGCTCTCGATCGTCGGCGGACCTGAGCAGGTGCCGGCTCTGGCGGCGTTGCTCTCCGATGAGAAGTCCGTCGACGCGGCGCGGTACGCCCTGGAGCGGATCGGCGGGCCGGAGTCGAAGAAGGCACTTCGCGACGCGCTGCCGCAGCATACGGGCCGGACGCAGGCGGGGGTGGCGATCTCACTGGGCATGCTGCGCGATGCGGACGCGGCAGGGCTCCTGAAGCCGCTTCTGGAAAGCAACGACGCGGCCGTGCGCGAAGCGGCGGTATTCGCGCTGGCCCGCATCGGCGGAGCGGAGGCGAATAAGGCGCCGGCGATCGCTCCGGCCGCTTTTCACTGGAAACAGACGCAGGACACGGTGGCTCTCCTCAGTGGCGAATGCGTGATCTGGCAGCTCAACTATGCGCGGAATGGCATGAAACCGAGCTTCCATCCACTCACCCTGGCCGACGGCACGCCGCTCACCGCGTTTCGCCCCAGCGACCATGTCTGGCACCGGGCGCTCTGGTTTTCGTGGGTGAAGCTCAACGACATCGACTTCTGGTCCGAGGACGCGGCCGGAAACTCGCCGGGGCTCAGCCAGGTGACCGACGCAGGCGTCGAGACGCACGACGACTTCTCGGCCGGCGTGAAGCTGACGCTGGCTTATCGCAAACCGGGCGAATCGCCGCTGCTGACCGAGCAGCGGTTGCTTCGGGTGAGCGCGCCCGATGCGACGGGTACGTACCGCATCGACTGGGACAGCCGGTTCACGGCCGAAAGCGTGCCCGTCGCCCTGCGCGGCGGGACGGCCGGCGGGGGTTACGCCGGCCTGTCGGTGCGGATCTCGCAGAACTCGCGCGACTGGCAACTGATCGACAGCGAAGGCCGTCAGGATGCGAAATCGCCCGGAATGGCAGCCAACACGCACGGCCGGCACGCCCGCTGGGTCGACTTTTCGCTGGCCGACGCCCAGTCCGGGCGGATCGGCGGCGTCGCGATTCTCGATCATCCCGGTAACCTGCGGCATCCTTCGTATTGGCACAACATCATCGATCAGGACGCCCGCTTCGGTTATTTCAGCCCCGCGCCGCTCTGGGCGGAGCCATACGAGCTGGCCGCGGGCTCTACGCTGCGCCTGCGCTATCGCATCGTGATCCATCCCGGCCGGCCGGATCGTGCCGCGCTGGATCAGGAGTGGCAAAAAGCGGCCCGTGAAGCGGGCCAGAGTGGCTGAAATGTGCCCGGAGACTCTGCAGCGGCCGCCCCCTGTGGCGGCCGGGTCCGTTCCCCATGAGGAGAACCATCGTGAGCATCGGTATCGGCATCAACATGGAATACGTGCGCCACGCGGACAAGAGCCTGGCGTACGGCATCAAACGGGCGGGCGAGATGGGCTATGAATATGTCGAGCCGTGCTTCCTGATGGGGCGGTGCCTGTTGTCGATCGGGCAGTACTGCCACGTCACGAGCCTCGACACCGATCCGGCCGTCATCAGGGACATGGCGGCGAAGGCCGGCGTGAAAATCAGCGCCCTTTCCTCGCATTCCGACCTGCTCGACCCGGAGTTCGGCGTGCTCTACGCCCGGCGCGGCATCCGCTATGCGAAAGCGCTCGGCGTGAACGTCGTGCAGATCACGGAGAACATGTATCCGCCGAAGTGGATGACCGAGGAGGATGCATACGCGACCATGAAGATCACGCTGCGGGCGATCGCGGAGACGTGCGAGGAGAACGGGGTCTATCTGGGCGTCGAGCAGCATGGACCCTACACGGCGAAGATCAAGAAGCTCGCCCGGTTGCTCGAACTGGTCGATTCGCCGTGGATCAAGGTCAATTACGACTGCGGCAACACGTTCCTGGCCGGCGAGGACCCGTACGAGATGCTCGAGCTGGTGATCGACCGGGTCGTGCACGTTCACGCCAAGGACATCTCGGCCAAGCAGGCCGAGGCGGAGCGCGGCAAGGTCACCGGCACGGCCGTCGGCTGCGCCTGCGGCGACGGTGAGATCGACTGGCATCACATCGTCGGCCGCCTGCACAAGGCCGGTTACAAAGGCGTCCTCTCCGTCGAATGCGGCACGGAAGCCGAGGCGGAAAAGTCGCTGGCGTACCTGCGCGGCGTGCGGAAAGACGTGTGCGGGTGAGTTCCGCAGGGCGCCTCGTATGGGTTACTGCTGGCGCACCTCGTAACTGTGCCTGCCGCCGAGAATGGCAAGGACGTTTGCCGGTCGGTCAGCGATCAACGCAAACATCTCCAGAACGTCGCGGCCCAGCACACTCATGTCCAATGCTTCGTAGCTGGCACAAGCTGCAAATTCGCCGCGGAACGTTGCTGTCTGGCCGTCATCACGACACAACCGGATTTCGGTTGTTACCATCACGGACTGAATCAGTCCGCCAACCCCTCCGATCTGAATGACGGCTGGCTCAGAGGGGAGATCCAGGGAATCGAATGCGTTCGCGCTGATGAGGGTACGGTCCGCTCCCGTGTCCACAAGGAATTCGGCGGCTCGCCAGGTTCCATCCCCTGCCAGGATCTCGGCTCGGATGATCGGACGGACCAATCCGTCATCGCACAGCAGCCATTCACCGTTGAACCGCATAGATCCTTGGTACCCTGTCCTTGGGGATATAGCGGGTGAACCAACCTTCATCTTCCGGATGCGCGGCTCTGGCTTTCGCGATCGCCTCTCGGGCCGTCCGTCCGGAAAAGAGCTCCTGACCGGCGATGCAGATGCACTCGCCGCGATGCCGGGCATAGACCTCGGGTATGTGAGCCTGCAGCCATGCAGTGTTCCGGTCGAATTGCGCGCGACGCCGCCGGGCATCGGCCAGCTCGGCGGAGCTGATCGTTTCCTCAACCTCGATATGTGGCCGTTGACGCGACATCCTGCGTATAGTCTCCGTTTCTCTGCGCTCTTATTGTATCTTTCGGGTCCGGCCTCAACAACTCTGAATGTCAGCATCCGACGACTGACAACTCAGCCCCGCCAGGGGCGACAGAGGCTGGGGGGGGATGGCCCCCCTCACACCTCCGCCTCTTCCGAGGCGGGTCGATCGTGGCCGAACATTTCCACGGGTTTCGGCCACCCCCGGTGGCCTTGACCCGTGGCTACTCGCCTGCGCCCCTGCCGGGGCTGGTGCGGGCGGGCGCTACAGGAGGTGCACGAGTCTCGTGTCATCAGAGGTGGCAGTGTGAGAGACCGCGTTTCTCCAGGTACTGCTGGTGATACTCCTCCGCGCGGTGGAACGGCGCGGCGGGGACGATCTGCGTGACGATGGGGCGGCGGAAGCGGGGCTGTTGTTTCTCCCTGGAGGATTCGGCGGCCTGCCTCTGTTCCTCCGAATGGTAGAAGATGGCCGAGCGGTACTGTGAGCCGACGTCGGGACCCTGGCGATTGGGGGTCGTGGGGTCGTGGTTGGCCCAGAACACGTCGAGCAGTTTCTCGTAGCTCACGACGGCCGGGTCGTAGATCACCTCGACCGCTTCGGCGTGGCCGGTGCGGTCGGTGCAGACCTGTTCGTACGTGGGCTGGGAGGTCGTTCCGCCGGTATAACCCACGGCCGTTGCGAGCACCCCCGGCGTCTGGCGGAACGTCGCCTCGACGCCCCAGAAGCATCCGGCCGCGAAAGTGGCCTTCTGCGCGGTGGGGGGGATTTGGGCAAGGGCGGGGTTGGTCGCGCCTGCAACGGCGTTGGCATTCATCGATCTGGCCTCCCGGGTTCTCTGGCAGCCCACGGCGCCGAAGAGCACCGTCAGTAGTATAGGGTACAACGCAGTCGTTATCTGCCGCATGCGGCCTCCCATGATAAAACGCCGCTGTTGGCCCGGCGGTTCGATGCGCCGCGCCCTGCGAGGGTTACGGCCGGTCAAAAACGGGTCTGGCCATTTTCCGGGGCGTGCACGAGCAGGTCCCGTCCGGTCGCCGCGGCGACGATCTCCGCCGGGCGGGACCCATGCCACCCGCCGATTCTGTCACGGACCCCCCCGCAAGGTCCCTTCCGGCAGACCCTTGACAAGGATGGTTGTCAAGGGCAGAAGGGACCTATTCAAAGGGCTCCCGGAAAACTGGGCACACCCTCAAAACTGACGTTTTTTCTGTCCTTCCCTTTGATTTCCTGCAGTCGTTAGAATGGAACTGCAACTCCGGCCGGAGAACAGTCTGTGAGCGCACCGGTACCCGAGGCAAGGGAGGTGGAGATTCTGCTGCAGCGTGCCCGCGGCGGCGATGCCGTGGCGATGGAGGAGCTGTTCAGCGGGCACCGCGTGTACCTGCGGCGGCTGGTCGAACTGCGGATGGATCCGCGGCTGCGTCAGCGACTGGACGTGTCGGACGTCGTGCAGGAGGCGGAGATGGAAGCGGCGCGGCGGATCGAGCAGTACCTGCGCGAGCCGCCGATGCCGTTTCACCTGTGGCTGCGGCGTATCGCACAGGATCGTCTGCTCATGGCCCGTCGCCGTCACGTGGTCGCGGGTCGGCGGGCCATCGATCGCGACGTATTCGTACCCGATCAGACGTCCGTGGACCTGGCGGATCGGCTGGCCGCCAGCGGCCAGAGTCCCAGCCGGCACGTGGTGCGTCAGGAGTCCGCACGGCACGTACAGGAGGCGATAGCGCGGCTGCCCGAAGCGGATCGCGAGATCCTGCTGATGCGGACGATCGAGGGGCTCTCGAACACCGAGGCTGCGCAGGTGCTGGGGATCGAGCCGGCAGCGGCGAGCAAGCGTTACGGCCGGACACTCCTGCGACTCCGGGCACTGCTGGTGCGGGCCGGAGTAACGGGGTCGCAGGTATAGCATTGCGGATGGCGGAGTGCCGATTGCGGAATGAAACATAGGAGCATGGCAACTTGTTGCCGTGCCTGCGGCGTCCATTGCCGTGGCCAGTCGATGGCGATGGACCACGCTCCACGCACATCGTCGTCCGCAGTCGACCGTGGATACAGTCATGAACGATGCCGCTGAAACTTTGTCCTGCGAGGCCCTCCTCGGCGAGGCGGCGGACGAGTTCACGCAGCGCTTGAATCGGGGTGAATGTCCCGACATTGAGGAGTACGCGCGGCGGTATCCGCAGATTGCCTCCGAGATCCGGCAGGTGTTCCCGGCGCTGCAGTTGATCCAGACGAGCACGGCGAACGGGCCGGGTGGGGGGCGTGGCACGCTGGCGGGCGAGGCGTTGCCGGGCGTGCCGGGCTCTGCGACGGATGGGTGCCTGGGCGACTATCGGATCGTGCGCGAGATCGGGCGCGGCGGCATGGGCGTCGTGTACGAGGCTGAGCAGCTCTCGCTGCGTCGCCGCGTGGCGCTCAAGGTGCTGCCGTTCGCAGCAGTTCTGGATCAACGGCAGTTGCAGCGGTTCCGGACCGAGGCGCAGGCAGCGGCGCACCTGCATCACACGCACATCGTTCCGGTGTTCGCGGTCGGATGCGAGCGGGGTGTTCACTACTACGCGATGCAATACATCGAGGGTCATCCCCTCTCGACCGTGATTGCGGAGCTGCGGCGGCTGTGCGGTCTGGAGGATGGAGAGGAGGCGGCGCTGCAATCCACAAGCGCACGCCGAGGGTCGTCCGGGCTCGACGGCACGCGGAGCACGCCTGCCAGTTGTGGTGCAGCCGTCCCGGCTGCACGTGCAGGCGAGACGCCTGCACCACAAGCGCGGAGCATGCCTGCTCCTCTGGGCATGGAGTGGGCCTCGGCGGGACATCTGGGTGTCTCTGGGCAGACTTCTCAGCGGGGCCGGTCGTTCTTCCGGTCGGTGGCGCAGATCGCGATCCATGCGGCCGGGGCGCTGCAGCATGCCCACGACCAGGGCATCATTCACCGGGACATCAAACCCTCGAACCTGCTGCTGGATGTGCACGGGAACCTGTGGATCACCGATTTCGGCCTGGCCCTGGTGCAGACGGACTCGAACCTGACGATGCCCGGGGACCTGGTGGGGACGATCCGGTACATGAGCCCCGAGCAGGCCCTGGCCAAGCGTATCCCGATCGATCACCGCACGGACATCTATTCGCTGGGGGTGACGCTGTATGAGCTGCTGACGCTCGAGCCGGTGTTCAAGGGTTCGGAGCGTCAGGAACTGCTGCGTCAGATTGCGTTTGAGGACCCGCTTTCGCCGCGCAAACTGTGCCCGGGCCTGCCGCGTGAGCTGGAGACGATCCTTGGGAAGGCGATGGCCAAACGTCCCGACGAGCGGTACGCCAGCGCGCAGGATCTGGCGGACGACCTGCGTCGGTTCCTGGAAGACAAGCCGATCCTGGCCCGGCCGCCGACGGTGCTGGACCGGGTCTCGAAATGGGCGCGGCGGCACCGGCCGGTGGTGGCGGCGGCGGCGGTGCTGCTGGTGATGGCGGTGATCGGGTTGTCGGTGAGCAACGTGCTGATCGCCCGCGAGCGGGATCGCAAGCAGGAGGCCCTGCAGCGCGAGGGACGGGCGCTCTTGGAGGCCCGGACCAAAGCGGAAGAGGCCGCCCGAAATGCCGAGGTGGCAGCCATCAATCTGGGCAAGGCCGTCTCGAGCGAAGCCACCGCCCGCGAGGCGCTTTATGCCGCCCGCATCAACCTGATCCAGCAGGCGATCGAGGGTGGGGACATCGAGCGGTCACTGGAACTGCTCAACAGCCTGCGGCCCGATCCGGATCAGGAGGACCTGCGCGGTTTCGAGTGGTTCCATCTTTGGCGGCTTTGCCACGAAGACCGCCTGGCCCTGCGTGAGTTCACGGAAGACGTGCGCGCGGCGGTGTATTCGCCCGACGGCAAGCTGCTGGTCACCCCGCACGGGACGGAGGTGAAACTCTGGGATGCAGCCACTGGCGAACCGGCCGGCCGACTGCCGGCCGGCCGAAGCCCAATCCGGGCCGTCGCGTTCTCGCCGGACGGCCGGCTGCTGGCGGTGGTCGGCGGCAACCGCGCCGAAAAGCCGGGCGTCCGCGGAGAAATCAAGCTGTGGGACGTGGCCCGGCGACGGCCAGCGGTGGTTTTCCCCGAACTGGACGAGCCGGCCACGGCCGTGGCTTTCAGTCCGGATGGCAAACTGCTGGCCGTGGGCACGGCGGCCCTGATTGTTGGCGACAACAGTCCGTGGGACCGGGATGTGGCCGTTCAGGCCGGAAGGAAACCCGGCCGGATTCGGCTCTGGAGTGTCGATTCGGGCCAGGAAGTCGGGGCCCTGGAAGGAGAAACCGAAAGCATTCTTTCGCTAACGTTCAGCCCGGACGGGGCCTTTGTGGCCGGCGGCTCCCATTTCGGGAGCGTATCAACCGATGCGAAGGTGTTCGTTTGGGAGACAGCCAGCCGCAAACTAAAATCGCAATTGAATGTCGGAGGCTTCGTCTCCTGCGTGGCCTTCAATCGCGAGGGTTCGATCCTGGCCGCCGCCTGGGGCAACTGGCGCGAGCCCGGCGAAGTGGCGCTCTGGAGTTTTCCGTCGATGGAACCGCTGCCGCCGCTGCGCGGCCATCGGGCCGGGGTTACCTCGGTGGCCTTTTCGCCGGTGAACGCGAGGCTGGTCACGGCGAGCTACGACCGTACTGTCCGCCTCTGGTCGCAACCGCGTTACAACGATCAGCTTCGCCGGTGGTCCGCGCCAGGGATGCTTCGCATCCTGCGCGGTCATCGACACTTTGTCTATTCGGTGGCGTTTGCGCCGGACGGCGGCGCGCTGGCCACCAGCGGCAAGGACAACACGGTCCGGCTCTGGGATGTATCCAATCCTCTGGCCGGCAGCCGAATCGTGCCGCCGACCGTGGGGGCGATCGCTCTCTTCCCTGACGGGCGAGTGGCGGCCGCCACCCGGGATTCGGTCCACATCATGGATCGCAGCACCGGGACGGTCAGACCTGTTTTCAAGCAGCAATGCCACCTGATGGCGGTCTCCCCGGATGGGCGTTGGATTGCAGCTGCGGACGATCAAAAGCACCTGCTGGGCGTGTGGGACGCCGCCACGGGCGATCGGCGGAGCGAGTTCACGACCGGCCCGGACCTCTGGCGTGTTGACTTCTCCCCCGACGGGCGTGTGGTGGTGGCCGCGGGAGGGGACGATCAGGTTGTATTCCATGACCTCGAGGTCGGGCAGGTGAACCGGGTGCTCAAGCCTCAGGGCCATCGGGTGCGCTGCTTTGCCTTCTCGCCGGACGGTCTGAGTCTGGCCACGGCCACGTGGGAGGGTTCCACCAGTGTGCAGATCTGGGACCTGCGCAGCGGACAGGCTCGCCGGCTGCCGGGCCGGGGGGGCAACGCGCTGGCCTACAGTGCTGATGGCCGATACCTGGCCGTGGGCCGTGGCGGACGACTCGAGCTGTATGACGCCCGCACCGACAGGAAGATCTATGGCGTAGTTGCCCACCCAGAGGAAGTCTGGAATGTGACGTTTGCACCGGACGGCAAGACCGTGGCCACCCAGAGCTGGGACGGCGGCGTGCGGCTCTGGAGCTTTCGCACCGGCGAGTTGCTGCTCAGTTTTCCGACACCCGGACCGGTCCTGTTCACGGAAGGTTTGGCGTTTTCGCGCGACGGAAGCGCTTTGGTGGCGGGCAATGTCCAGGGTGTGCAGTTCTGGGACGCTGCCTCTCGCGAAGAAGCAGACGAGGGTATCGACGGGGCCTGCCATCGTTTCGATGCCTTGAGGAGTCTCGGGCGGCTGGAAGAGGCTGAACGGTTCGCGCGGGCCACGCTCGCCCGGTACCGCCGGCAGCTTGGGGATGAGCACGCCTGGACGGCCAGGGTCATGATCAAACTGGGCTCTCTGCTGCTGCAGCGCCGGGATTCGGGCGCGTGTGCGGAGGCCGAGTCGCTGATTACCCAGGCCCGGCGCATCCTGGGCACGAAACTGATTCCCGGCCACCCCTGGCGCTGGGAAGCCTTGTACGCGGCCCGCGAGCTCTACGGGCCAGATTGCCTGAACAACCCCGCCATGCAGGCCCAGATCGAAGCGGCCATCGGCTATCAGCCCGAGCGGCGATCCCCGGACGCCGGGGCGGCGATCGCCGCCGGGCTGCCCTCGCGCCCTTCCGTCGCTTCCGCCGGATCCAGCCCCTCGATGACGGCTGCCGCCTCTGCGGGGATGCCGTCTGCCAACATTCTAGTCTGGTCCAAGGAATCGCCCGAGGGCGTTAGCCGCGCCGTCGACGCCGCCCGGGCCGCAGACCTGGGCAGCGGCTCCCTCCCGCCGCTGCAACAGTTGATCTATGCCGAGCACCTGATCCTCGGCGGCGAAATGAAACCCGCCGTCGAGGTCATTTCAGAGGCCATCGACCGGGAAGGAACTGCCAGCGCCAGTGTGCCCCGCTGTTTCTACAAGTCGCTGGGCTGGGCGCTGATGGGCGCGGGCGACAAGGAAGAGGCCGACCTCGCGTTCCGGGCGGCGCTGGGTGGGTTGGAGGAGTGGTCGCCGGCGCCGCCATTGCAGGCCGACCCGGACCAGTGGGTCGCGGCCTATTTCCTCGATCTGACCACTGCGGAGCAGTTCGCGAGCCGCTGGCGTGAGCACACCAGATTCCGTGAGCGGTTTGCGTGCTTTCCGTGGTTCTACATAGGCCAGCGGATGGAGATTGAAGGGCGTCGCGAGGAGGCGGTGGCCGCCTACCGCAAGTGCGTCGAGCTGGGCCGCCTGCCCGACGCGCATCACGCCTCACACTGGGCGGCCTATCGCCTGGCGGTGCTCAACGCGAACACGCAACAAGGCTCCACCTCTGGCTCGCTTGAGGGTGATGACGACGGCGGGACGTCGCCGCAGGTGAAGCAGCGATGAGCGAAACCGTTACTCAAGAGAAGCTTTCTCCCGGTTCGCTGATTGGCCGCGTCGCGGGCTCAGCAGGAGCGACTGGTTCGTGAGTGCCCCGAGTCGCCGATTACAGGTCCCTGGACCGCACCGGACAAGCCGATCGCCAGCCTGTCGATTCCTGCCGGTGATCCGCGCGGGTCAAAATTCGCAACTCCTTCCGAAAAACCTGTCTTCCCGACCCCCAACATGCAGCTACTGGATTGAGGGCCGTCGCTGACGGCTGGCACCTCCGGACAATCGGAACGTCCCGGGCCGCCTGCCGTGCATTGACTGTTCAGCGATCCCCAATCGTGCGGTCGAACCCCTCTGGCAGGGCGGGAGTCTCATCGGATTCGCTTATTCAATGGATATCGCCCGAGTCGGAGGCTGGACTGCATCGGCCCACTCATCGGAGGTCCATCATGACACGCGTCGATTCAATCCTCGAAGTGCGGGCCCCGTCGTCTGCCGGGCCCATGCGGCCGGATGCCGAGGCGAGGGCGCTCTCGCGGCGCGAGTTTTTCCGCAGGAGCGGTTTGTTGGCCGCGGCGGCCGGCCTGGCGAACCTGCCGGCCTGGCTGACGGGCTGCGCGCCGCAGACCGCGGTTTTGGGCGCGCAGAGCGACCCGCTGCGCGACACGCTGCATGGCCTGGAAGCGTTCGTGGTGCCGGGCAACGACGCCTATTCCGTGCACCAGGGCGTGAGCGCGCCGGATGCCGGCGCGGTCGATGCCGGCACCGCCGATATTCTGATCGCCGACCTCGATCTGCTGGTGCCGTTTCTGCCCCAGTTCTCGGCGCAGGTGGCTGGAATCCTGAACGCGGTGGCGCAGGCGATCAACCCGTCGGTGAGCGGCCCGTTCGAGTCGACGTTCGCCAACCTCTCGTTCCAGGAGAAGGTCATCGTGTTCGCCGTGATGGAGAGCGGACAGATCGACCCGGCGCTGGCCCCGCTGGCGACGGGGCTGCTGCAGTTCGTCGGCTTCCTCGCCTACAGCGAGGCCGGCGTGTTCGATCCCGGCACCGGCGCCCTGACCGGCCGGCCGCTGGGCTGGACCATGTCCAACTACGCCGGCGTGTCTGACGGGCATGATGAATTCAAGGGCTATTACCAGAACCGCCGGAAAGTGAGCTGACAGCATTGCGGATTGCGGAATGAAAGAGAAGGCGCATGATCGCGCGTCGATCGGCCTTCGGCCGAATGATCGTAACGCACTTCCGCAGTTCCTTCAATCCGCAATTCGCAATCCGAAATCCGCAATGAAAGGAACGACTCATGCGAGATGTGATCGTCATTGGAGCGGGCGGGGGCGGGCCGATCGTGGCCAAGGAGCTGGCGGCCCGCGGGCTCGACGTGCTGCTGCTTGAGGCGGGCCCGCGCCACGCAGATCCGGAAAACGAGTGGACGCGGTTTGAAAACGATGCGAACAATCCGCTGACGGGTTCGCTGCGGTTCGGGCCGGCCGACCGCTCACGCCCGGCCTGGGGACGCGACCTGCCGCAGCCGTCGGCCGTCGCCCAGTCCTCGGGCGTCGGAGGGACGACGCAGCACTACTTCGCCAACTCGCCGCGGGCCATGCCCGGTGCGTTCCTGGGCTACGCCGGCGCGGACGCGGCTGCCTATGATATCAATCACCTCTTCCCCTTCAGTTATCAGGAACTGATTCCCTTCTATCGGTGGGTCGAGCACACGCTGCCGGTCGAGACAGCACCGATGGGGACCAAGGAAGAGGTATTCTTCCGCGGCGCGGAGCAACTGGGCCTGCCCGTCCAGAAGACCAAGGACATTATCGGCGCATCCTTCCGGCCGCAGGAGAACGCGATTCTCCAGCCGCGCGGCGTCGCCGGCAGGACGGCCGATCCGCGAAAGCTCCAGTTTCCGCAGGCCCAGGGCTGCACCTTCTGCGGACACTGCCTGCAGGGTTGCTTCATGCCCCGCCGATCGCCGCGGAACCTGCGGGCCAAGCGCTCGACCGACAACAGCTACGTGCCGATGGCGCTCACCGCCGACTTGTGGTCGCCCGGCGGCCAGGCGGTCACGCTGATTTCGGATGCGTTCGCGGTGCACGTTCAGACCGACGGCGATGGCGCCGCCCGCGCCGTCACCTGGCGGGTGGGTGCGACGGGCGAACTGGTCACGGAAGAAGCGCACGTCATTGTCATGGCCGCCGGAGCGATCGAGACGCCGCGCCTCTGGCTCAACAGCGGCCTGCCCAACCCGAACGACTGGGTCGGCCGTGGGCTCACCGATCACTACATCGATGCCGTGACGGGCGTGATGCCGTTTTACACCGGGTCGAGCAAGGGAGCCGGCGCGAATGCCCGGGCTGACTATCCCGGCCGCGGCTTCCTGATGCCCTTCGTGTTCACGCCGGCGTTCGGCGCGTCAGGCCTGACGTTCAGCGATGCCGGGATCGCCGGGGCGTACAACAACGGCTCGCCTGTCGGGGCCCAGGGGGCCGACGCGGTGGGACGGCTTGTGGGGCCGGCGCTCAAGGCCGTCATGTCCGACGTGGACCGCGTGCTCAGCCTGGCGATCTTCACCGACGACGACGTGGAGGCCCAGAACCGCGTGACGCTCTCGCCCGCGCTGCCGCCGGATGAACACGGCCCGGTGGCGCGCCTGGAATTGCACGGCCGCGGCCGCACCGCCCGCACGTTCCAGAACCGCGAATTCCTCGCCGCCCAGGCGGCGCAGTTGCTCCGCGCCGCCGGCGCGACTGCTGTCTATCGAACCGCTCCGCCGCCCTGGCTGTTCCACATCCACAGCACGATGCGCATGGGGCTGAGCGAAGCCGATTCGGTGCTCGACGCCAACGGCGAGGCCCGCTGGGTCAAACGCCTGTTCGTGGCCGACAATTCGGCCCTGGCCAACGCTCTGGGCGGGCCGAACCCCACGCTCACCACGCAGGCGCTGGCCACGCGCACCGCAGAGAAGATCTTCCAGCTCTATTTCGGCGGCCAGCCCTGGGTCGGCCACGAGGCTCCGCTCTCGTCGATCGACCCGATCGTGACCGAGGCCGTCGCGCAGCGAGGAGAGGTGTGAGCATGTTTCGATCCGGAGGTTGCACCGCATTCCTGTTGATGACCGCGGTCACGCCGCCGTCGATGCAATCCGCCCGAGCACAGTGTGAATTCGACTGGGTGCCAGGTGAGGGTCTGCCGGGCCTGGACGGCGCTGCCGGCGCTGCGATGACGTGGGATCCGGACGGGGCCGGCCCGCAGCCGGAACTGCTCGTGGTCGGCGGGTCGTTCGACGTCGCAGGGAACGTCGTAGCCAACGGCATCGCGGCCTGGGACGGCGACACCTGGCGGCCGTTCGGGACGGGCATGGGCGACTTGTCGCCGATACACCCCGCGGGCGTATCGGCGTTGAGCGCGTACAACGGCAACCTGATCGCCGCCGGCCGGTTTGTCTCTGCCGGCGGCGTCGAGGCCAACAACGTCGCCCGCTGGGACGGGACGCAATGGCATCCCCTGGGTGCCGGCACGGGCGGAGTCACGTTCGCCGGTGTCCCCGCGCTGACCGTCTACAACGGCGAACTCATCGCCGCGGGCTCCTTCACCACCGCCGGGGGCCTAACGGTTAACCACATCGCCCGCTGGGACGGCCAAGCATGGTACCCGCTCGGCTCGGGCACCGATGGCCGAATCGAGGCGCTGATCGTCCACAACGGCGAGTTGATCGCGGGCGGGCGGTTCGACACGGCCGGCGGCGTCGACGCCACGAACGTCGCCGCCTGGAATGGGTCGACCTGGCGCCGGCTGGCCAGCGGACTGGGCTCGGTCTCGGGCTGGGTCAGCTCGCTGGGGGTATACAACGGCGAGCTGATCGCAGGCGGGCACTTCGAGTCGGGCAACATCAGCCACATCGCCCGGTGGGATGGATCGCGATGGCGACCTCTCGGCTCAGGCGTCGCTGCGTCGCCGACTTCCATGGCCCAAGTCGATGCTCTTCTGGTGCATGACGGGGAGTTGATCGTGGGCGGCACCTTCGGCGCCGCCGGCGGCGTCAGCACCACGAGTCTGGCCCGATGGGATGGGTCCGCGTGGCACGCGGTCGGAACCGTGCCGAGCGGATTGGTGCCGGACTCGAGGGTCTATGCCCTGGCAAGCATGGGCTCCATGCTCATCGTCGGTGGGTCCCTGCACGTGACCGAACCGGGCGCGCCGTACATCGCGGCGTGGGACGGGTCCGCGTGGCATTCGCTCGGTTCGGGCACGCTGGGAGCCGTGGCGGCGCTGGCGTCGCACGGCGGGCGGCTGTTCGCCGGCGGTTGGCTCACCCGCGCGGGGCAGATCGCGGCGCAGAGCGGCCTGACCCGCATCGCGGCGTGGGACGGCCAGGGCTGGCAGGCGGCCGGTGGCGGGCTCGACGGCGTGGCCCACACCCTGTTCGTCCACGCGGGCGAACTGTTCGCCGGCGGCTCGTTTCTCGGCGCCGGCGGACCGGCTTTGAATGGAGTCGCACGCTGGGATGGCGCGGATTGGCAGCCCCTCGGCACGGGGCTGGACGACATCTACGTGTGGGGCGTCGTGGCGCTCACTTCTTACGCCGGCGATCTCATCGCCGGCGGCACATTCACGACGGCCGGCGGGGTTCCCGTCAACCACATCGCCCGCTGGGATGGCTCGGTATGGCGGCCACTGGGGTCGGGGATGGACGGTCCGGTGTGGTCGCTCACGGTTTACAGCGGCGAACTGATCGCCGGCGGCCAGTTCGGTTCCGCCGGCGGCGTGACCGCCGGGAACATCGCCGCGTGGGACGGATCGAGCTGGCGCACCCTGGGCGCGGGTGTGGGTGGCCTTCTCGCATCGCTGACGGTCTACGGTGAAGACCTAATTGCTGGCGGCGGATTCTCGACCGCTGGCGGCACCTCCGCGAGTCACATCGCCCGCTGGGACGGTGCGCAATGGCACGCTCTCGGTGCGGGCACCAACGACAGCGTGGAAGCGCTGGCCGTCTACGAAGGGGCCCTCTTCGCCGCGGGCGAGTTCAGCCACGCCGGCGGGCAGCCCGTCTTCGGCGTCGCGAGCTGGGATGGGCAGGCCTGGTCGCCCCTTGGCCTGGGCCTCAGCCGTCCGGCCCACGCTCTGACCGTGCATGGGGGTGACCTTATCGTCGGCGGAAACTTCGTCGCGGTCGGCAGCGCGACCGGCGGCGAGCAGGCGTCGGCCTACTGGGCCCGCTGGGGACCGACGTGTCCATGCCCCGCTGATTTTGACAGCGACGGCGACGTGGATGGGGATGACCTGGAGGTGCTGCGGGCCTGCCGATCCGGACCGGCGGTGCACTGGGTCGTCGACTGTGCGAGGGCCGATCTGGATGGCGATGGGGACGTGGACAGCGACGACTTCGGGCGCTTTCAGCGCTGCTACGGCGGGGCCGGCCAACCGGTCGACCTGGCGTGTGTCGACTGAGTCATGCCCGCTCCTGGAGCAGGGCGGGGGCGGTTTCTTCGACCGTGTCGAGCCCGGTGGCGAAACGCAGGTCGTTCATGGTCTGCTCGGTCTGGAGCATGCTGGAGGCGACCTGGTCGACCTGGGCGGAGACGAAATCGGGCTCCTGGCGGTTGACGGCCAGCTCACTGAGCGAGCGGATCTTGTTTTCGAGCCGGTCGATCTCGAGCTGCATGAAGTCGCAATTGGCCCGGGCCTTCTGGTAGTTGGCGAGGCGGTCGCGGCAGGTCTGCAGGTTGTCTTCGAGCGTCCGGGTGAACTTCTGGCGCTGCTGCTCGTCAGTGATGCGGCTCACCGAGGCGAGCTTGGCTTCGAGGTCGCGGATATCCTCCTGAATCTGGTTTTCGCTGGTCTTGGCCAGGAACCGCTCGAGGGCATGCTGCGTAAAAAGCATGCGCAGGTAGATCCACAAAAGGCGGTCGAGGCCGGCGAGCTGGGATTTTTCGAGGCCCAGCGACGCTTCGAGCCCGCCGGGGTTCTTGAGCTGCGTGGCGATCTGGCGCAGTTCCAGGCAGCGGGTGCGCAGTGCCTCGAACCGCTCGATGGACCGCGGCGGCAGCGAGCGCATGATCGTCTGCAGCGTCTGCTCGGTATTGCCGGGGCCGGTCGCGCGAATCGCCTTGTATTCCTGGGCGTCCACGTAGGCCTGGAACTTCGGGCGCGTGGCCAGCAGGCCGACGTAGGCGACCTCGCCCGCGAGCACGAGCGGCACGAAGACGTCGGCCTGCCTGCTGATCAGCGCAAAGGCCATCGCCCCGCCGGCAATCAGCAGATTCCAGCGGTTGAGGAAGGCCTTCTTGAGGTACCTGGTGAAACGCAAACGCCCACCTTCTGGGGGAATCAGAATGACGAAATCCGAATGTCGAGGATCCGCCGTGGCGGGACGAATCAATGACGGAACTCGAATGACGAATGGGGACGTGTGCCCCTTCCTTCTGGCTTCGTCATTCGTCATTCATTCGACATTCCGGTTTCGTCATTTGTCATTCTCCCGCACTGTTTTTTGGTACCGAACCCGACTACGCCTTTCCCTCTTCCAGCTTGCTGATCAGGTCGCGGATATAGAACACCGTCTCCTGGAATCGCGGCTCGCGATGCATCTCGCGGCTGGGGCGGTCGGCCGGCTCGACCTCCAGCTCGCGCAACAGCGTACCCGGAGCGTTGCTCAAGATATAGACGCGGTCGCCCAGGAAGACCGCCTCCTCGATCGAGTGGGTCACGAAGAAGACGGTCGCCTGAACCTCGCGCCAGAGCCGTACGAGCAGGTCCTGCATGTTCATGCGCGTCTGCGGGTCGAGGGCGCCGAACGGCTCGTCCATGAGGATGATCCGCGGCTTGAGAGCCAGCGTGCGGGCGATGGCGACCCTCTGGCGCATGCCGCCCGAGAGCTCGTGCGGGTACTTGTGCTGGTCCGTCTCGACGCTCAAGCCGACGTTTTTGAGCCATTGGCGGCCGAGTTCGCAGCGCTCCTGGCGCGGCATCCCGCGGCACTCGAGCCCGAAGGTCACGTTGTCGAGCACGTCGCGGTGATCGAAGCTGGTGTAGTCCTGAAAGACCATGCCGCGGTCCGAGCCGGGCCCGGTCACCGGCTGGCCCAGCACGAGCACCTCGCCGACGGTGGGGGGGTGCTGGGGCTCGAGGCCGGCGATGAGCCGCAGAATCGTCGATTTGCCGCAGCCGCTCGGACCGAGGACGCAGACGAACTCGCCTTTGCCCGGCAGGTCGGCCACCGTGAACGTCACGTCGCGGATGGCGGTGTACGCGTTGGGCCGGCCGGCGTTGTACGTCTTGGTGACGTTCTTGAACTGGACGATGTGCGGGCGCTGCGGTGCCGCATCGGCTCCGGCCGGGGCGACCACCTTGCCCATGCCCACCGGGGAGACGACGGTGTGGCCTTCTGGTGCGGCCGATACGAGCGCAGCCTTCGTGGGGGTTGCGGCAGACTCCGCCGCGGCGGGGACCGCGGGCGCAGACCCGGCGGGAGTCGCCGGAGGAGCAGCGGCGGCTGAGTTACGATCGGGCTGTGTGGGAAGATCGTTCATGTGTCAGAAGCCGTGAAGCGTCATTATTGGGAGTGCGGCGGCTGAGACGCCGCTTTCACTCGCGGCGGAGCCGCTTTCTCAGTTGCATTCGAATCACCGGCGCGTCCCCCTCGGAGCCCAAACGCTCCGCGTAGAGCCAAAGCGGCGTCGCGGCCGCCGCACTCCCAAAAGCCAAAGCGGCGTCGCGGCCGTCGCACGCCCGATCCACTCAGGGGCGCTGCTCCACGCTGCGAGGGCGGAACAGGTTCTTGAAATCCTCCCATCGGTGCAGCACCACGCGGACGCCCGAATGCAGGATGCCCGCGCCGCCATAACGATAGGGGAAGAGCTCCCGTTGAATCCAGAAAAGGATGCGGTCGATGGCGAGCGCGACCACCGGGATGATCATGAGCACCAGCAGGATGTGCTCTTTGAGCCCGCGCCGCTGCGACATGATGATGAGGTCGCCCAGGCCGCCGGACTCGCCGCCGAACTTGACCAGCTCGGCCAGCATGATGTAGCCGAACGCGAGTCCGAACAGCAGGCGGAGCGAATCGAAGATGGCCGGCAGCGCCAGGGGCACCAGCACCTTCAGGATCACCTGATAACGCCGCGCTCCGAGCGTGTAGGCGGTATCGATGTAGCGGTCGGCGACGTCCATGACCGCTTGGGCCGAGTCAGAGAAGATGAACGCGACGCAGGCGATGAAGATGAACATGATCTTCTGCTGCTCGCCGATGCCGAAGAGCGAGAAGGTGAGCGGAATCAGGGCCGCAATGGGGATATTGCGTCCAAAGATGGCCAGGGGCGACAGAAAGGCTTTGAACCCGAAGAAGCAGCCGGCGAGGATGCCGAGCGGCACGCCAACGATCGTGGCCAGGCCGAAGCCCAGGACCACGCGGCGCAGACTGGCCCACAGATTGCGCGTGAGGGCACGATCGAACCAGAGGCTGTGGAAGCTGCCGAAGGTTTCACCCGGACTGGGCAGGACGGCCGGGCTGATGAGACGGCTCTCGGGGTCGCCGCGCGTCGCGGCCCACCAGAGCAGCAGGCACACGCCCAGGCAGGCGATGCCGTAGAGGATGGCCCGCCACCAGGGAACCTCGTTTCGAAGACGCAGCCAGTGTAGCAATCAAGCCCCCAGGGAGATGTCCGACGGAATGTCTAATGCCTGAATCCCAATGACTAAAGAATGACTAATGCCGAAGCCCGGATGTCCAATGCCCGTAGTCACTCTGTTTGTCAGTCATTGGGTCATTCTTTAGACATTTGGGCATTGGACATCAGACATTCGGCAGCGTGGACCTGCCGCGCGACTAACCCGAGCGCTCGGCCGGGAACACCTTGACTTCGACGCGCCGATTCTTCGTGTGGTTGTCCGGGTCGCTGGGGTTGGCCGGGCGGTCCCAGCCGACGCCTTCGACGGCGAACTGGTTCGGGTCGAGCTTGTACTTGTCCACCAGGGCCTGTTTGACCGCGTTCGCGCGGTGGAGCGAGAGCTCCTTGACCAGGCCCGGCGGGACCTGGCCGCGCATCGAGCTGTCGGTGTGGCCCTCGATGATGATCCGCGCCGCGCCGAACTGGCCGGCCAGCTTGGCGATGTCCTCGAGCACGAAATCGACGTTCGGGTCGTACATCTCTTCGACCTCCTTGCCGTCCTTCTTCTTGGTGACCTTCTTGTGCAGGTCCCAACTGTTGGGGAAGAAGTGGATGAAGACGGTGTTGGTCAGGATCTCGTTCTCGGCCCGGATCTCACCCGTCGAGGCGGGTGCGAAGCGCACGGTGTATTCGTCTTTCTGCTGGGCGTATTTGGGCTCCTTGCCGAGCTTGGCGATCATCGAGAAGTCCATCACCTGGTCGAACGGCACAGGCTGATGCGTGATCGAGCCGATCCGCTTGTAGAGGTAGTAGGCCTGCGACCAGACGCGCTCGAAATTGGCCGGGTTGTTCTGGTTCATGAAGAACTGGAAGTTCTCGGCCCAGTTCGTGCTGTGGGCGTCGCCGAGCATCCCCAGCGTATCGCTCGCGGGGATGTTGTAGCCGGCGGCCATGAGCTCGGCGGCCCGCTTGCGTTTCGCTTCGTCCTTGAGGTCGACCATCGCGTCAAAGATGCCGCGCACGAGCGACTCGATGATGCCCATGTGGTCGTTGGCGAAGTCGGCCCGGGCGAACCAGACGTCGGCGATGAGCTTGTTGGCCGTGGCCGTCGTGACCAGCAGGCGGTTGCCCTGGACCTTCTCAAGGTTGTAGATGTCGGGCGCCCACGACACCGCGGCCGCGATGTCCTTCTGAGCGTTGAACGCCGCCGCCGCCTGAAACGCGTCGTCGGTGTAGACCATCTTGACTTCACCGGGCTGCACGCCGCCGGCCACGAGCATGTTCAAGGCGAAATACTGCGATGGCGAGTTCTGGGCGAGCACCATCTGCTTGCCGCGCAGGTCCGCGACCGTCCGGATGTAGTCGCGCACGACAATCCCGTCGCCGCCGTTGGACCAGTCCACCTGCTGATAGATGCGCGGCATCACGCGGCTGTCGCGCGGCTTGCCGGCGGTATCGACGAAGCCCTCCATGAACAACGGCACCATGTCGAGCGTCGCCCAGCCAATGTGCACGTCCCCAGCGGCGTAGGCGTCGCGCATGGCCACCGGATTGTCGATCAGCACCAGCTCGATCTTGAATTCCTGGCCGTCGGGCGTCTTCCACGTCTTGCCGGGTTTGAACCCGTCGTTGGCCAGGATGATCGGTGCCCAGCCCGCCCACACGTTGAGGGCAAAGCGGACCGTGTTGTTCTCGAGCGGCTTGTAGGCGGATGTTCCCTTGACGGCCGGCAGCCGCTCCGCCGGCCGGAACGAGTACTCCTTGACCGTCGTCACACCGTCCGCGCCCGCCGGATTCTCGACCTGCTGGGCAGACGGCAGTTGCAGGTCGCCGGTATCGCCCTTCTTCTCCCTGGGCGCGAACACGTCGCTGCGGTAGACCGCGAACGTGATGAGCCCCGCCACCACGAGAACCAGTGCGATGTAGAATGGTGCTTTCGGTTGGCCTGCCATGGCTATGCTCCGTTCTTTTGTTCGCTCACCTGCCGCCCCACAGTCTACTCACTTGGGCGGCGTTCATCATGTTACTCGCGCTCGGCCGGCATGGCCTCGGCGAGGATGTTCTTCTCATAGATTTCCGACAGGCTCGCGTTGAGCTGCTTCTCGTCGGCGGCCTCGACCACGTGTCCGTTGACGGTGGCCAGGAAGCCGAATTTCTCGGCCGACGTGTCGAAGGCGATGAAATGCAGCTCGACCTCGCCGCCGGTCTGACCGAAAAGCTGCCGCGCCACCCGATCAGGCTCAAGTCCCGACGTATTCTCGCCATCCGTGATGCAGAGGACGTATTTGCGTACGCAGCCGCTCGCGTAGAGCGACTGGTAGGCGGTTTTCAGCGCCTCGCCGATGGCCGTCCCGCCGGCCGGAGAGGGTATTTCCCGCAGAGCAGCCCGGGTGGCGGATTCGTCAAACGGTTTCATCGGCAACAACGTGCTCGCGGAACTGCTGAAGTTGACCAGACCGAGCTGCAGGATGCGGTCCGCGTGGCTTTTCTGCCACCGGGCGGTGTAGGTCACGATCCGTTCGAGTGCCTCCCGAGCGATCCGGTGTTTGGGCCGGGGCTGGCCGGTCGCTCCGCGGACGGATTTGCCCATGCTGCCGGAGGTGTCGATCAACACGACCACGCCGGTACACAGGCGTTGATCCGCCCGTGGCAGGGGGATCTCGTCGGATGAGGCGGCCGGGGTCGCCCGGCCTGGTTGATGCTGGCGAGAGCCGGACTGGCCGGAGTGGGTGGACTGCTTCTTGCTGTCGCAACCGGTCCCACTCGACACGCCGGCCGCCAGGATTGCGACGGCCACGAATGCTGCTGGCTCCCGTCTCATGATCACCTCCGTTCCGCGCGACGATGCAGGTGTGCTGCGTCACGGGGTCATTGGAAGCGCTCCGGCCGGTCGCTGCAATGATAACCCGACGGTTTTTTTGGAATCGCGCATGCAACTCGAAGCGCAAGCGTGGGGTTTACAGGACCGGGCGCCTTCCGCGTGAACCCCTCGCTTGCGCTTCGGGCTCCGTCACGGCGTGCCTGGAGGCTCCATCCGGACGAGCACTTGTGCCACACCGTGCGGGTGAGACGCCCTGCCCACCGGCACAAGCGCTCAGCCCTGAAACTCGGTCGCCGTCGGGCGCTGGGCCATTGCATGCAGCATGTGCATGATGTCGTAGGCGGTGACCTCGCACAGCAGGCGCGTCACTTTCTCATGCAGGGCCGGGTCGAGCTTCGGTTCTACCTCCTTCATGAGGGCGACGAGCCGGCGTTCCTGCGCCTTGAGCTCGCTCTCATCGATCTGCCCATCGGCCATGGCCTCGATGAAGGTCCCGAGCTGCCGGGCGTAGCGGTCAATGATCGGCGTTTGCGCCGATTCGTCGAGCCAGCTCTGACGCGGCCCGGCCGGGCGGGAGGCCGGCTTCTTGGCGGGGGGTTTGGACGCGGATCTGCCCGCGTCCTTCCGGGCGGGCTTCCGGGGTGTCGATTTGCCCTTCGCGACGGCCGGTCTGCCCTTTGCCTGCTTTGCTGCTTTTTTCTTTGCCATGTCCCGATTCCTTATATTCGACCCTTATCGGTGGGGTGGGCTCCGCCCACCCGCCGTGACGCTTCGATCTGCGTATTGGTAGGGTGGGCTCCGCCCACCTGCCGTGACGCTTTGGCCTGCGTGGTGGGCAGAGCCCACCCTACCGTGAATCGTGGTGGGGAGAGCCCGCCCACTGCGAATCGAGTGGTGGGCAGAGCCCACCCTACCGTGATTCGATCAGGCTGCGGATGGCCACGAGCCGCTCCTGCAGTTTCGACCGGCCATCAGGCCGGGCGACCTTCTCGCGCCAGTGCGGCGGCAGGAAGTCGAGCTGCGTGCACTCGAGCACGGCCGCCAGCTCCTGCATCTCCTTTTCGAGCCCCTGTGCCGAGGGGATGAAGTCCGCCAGTGCCTGCGAAAGGTCCCCGGCGCCGATCTCCTGACGCCCGGCCGCGAGCGCCCGGCGCTGGGCGGCCAGCACGATGCTCTCAATGTCCGCGCCGCTGAGCTGCCGGTCGGTCGGAATCGGCCCCAGCGCGTCAGCGGAGAGTGCGATCCTGTTCTTTTTGGCCATCACCCGGACCATCTCGCGGAGCTCCGCCTCCGTGTGCGGGTAGAACATCGGGATGTGCGTCTCGGCCCGGCCCTGGCGTTTCAGGTCGATCGGCAGCAGGTCCGGCCGCGACGTGAGCAGCATCCAGATGATCCGCCCGCGGTACTGCGTGTCGCCCATCTGGCTGGCGATCATCGAGAAGACGCGGCTGGAGGTGCCCGAGTCGCCGTCGGCCTGGCGGTTGCCGAGTGCGGCGTCGGCCTCGTCGATGATCACCACCACCGGGCCGAGCGAGCGCAGCACGGTGAGCACCTGTTCGAGGTTCCCCTCGGTCTCGCCCACGTACTTTGACCGGAAGTTCCGCAGCTTCACGCACGGGATGCCGATCGAGCCGGCGTAGCACTCGGCCAGAAACGTCTTGCCCGTGCCCACCGGCCCGCAGAGCAGGTAGCCCATCGGGGCCAGCTCGAGGCGGTTGCTCAGGATCAGATTCGCGTCCTCCTGGAGCCTCCGCTTGGCCGCTTCCTGGCCGACGAGCAGGTCGAGCGTGTGCGACGGCTCGACGAACTCGACGAGCCCCTGGCACTGCCGTTCGATCATCGTTTTCTTGAGCTGTTTGAAGCGCTTGGCATCGACGGCCTGCTGTGTCTGCCGCGCTCGCGAGAGCACGACGTGCAGACTCATCAGGCTCAGGCCGTTGGCGAGCTCGGCCAGCGTCTCGGGTGTGAACGCGGCGATTTTCGAGAAGTCTTCCGCGCGGGCCGACCAGCGGGCGAACGCCTCGCGCGTCGGTTGGTCGGGCAGGGGGATGCCGATCGTGGCCACGTGCGGGTTCTGCGTGAGGCGGTCGTTGACCTCGGCCAGCTTCTCGGCCACCAGGCAGATCGCGATGTTGACGCGTTTAATGTACGGGTTCTGCGCCCAGCCCAGGAGCCGTACGAGGTTCGCTCCCGTGCCGCGCGTGAGCGTGTTCAAGTCGCCGGCGGGGGCGAGGTACTGGGCGTAATCGAGCACGATGGCGATGCGCTTGCGCGAGGCGGGCTCGGTATCGAGCAGGCTGCGCTCGATGAACCGGTCGAGCAGGAAGAGCACTTTCTCAGGTTCGCCCGGCCAGGTGGTCGGGTCGCCCAGCCGCCCCGCGAGGTGCTGCATCATCGACTGAAGCCGGGCGGGGTCGCCGCCGGGCAGCGGCCGAAGCCCCCGGCCCAGGTCGTACTGCAGCACGATATCCCACGAGCCGAACACCTGGGAGGCGAGGAACTCGGAGAGGTTGCAGTAGTCCTCGGAATTACCGCGCGGGCAGCGGATCAGGTCATGGACGTTGCCGTGGAGGACGAAAAGGCAGGTGGTGCCCGAAAAGTAGAGTTCGGCCAACTCACGTGCCCAGTTCGGATGCCAGTCGGGCAGCGACGGGCTGGGTTTCAGCAGAGCCGGCACATCGCCCATGTCAGTCTTCTCATCACGAAAACACGAAAGCGCGAAAAGATGAAGCCGGCGTCACCAGGCATCTCAACCAGGAGGAAACCACGAAGGCACGAAGACACGAAGCAAGAGCGGGAAGGATTGACTTGTTCTTCTTTTTCTTCGTGTCTTCGTGCCTTCGTGTTAGAAATCCTCCGTTTGTACAGGTCGCATCCGTGTTGGCGTCACTGCGTCTGCGCAGCGGTTTCCTTCGCCGGACCGAGTTCCTTCTCGGCCTGCGTCACGCCGGCGGTCTCGGGCGTCACCAGGCCCATCTGCACCTCGAACTCGCGCAGGGCCTGATCCGCCAGCGCCGTTTCCATCGCCTGTTCGCGCTTCAGATCCTCGATCCCCTCGCTCGAGAGGTCCGCGGCCACGCGCACCTTCGCCCGGTTGAGGCTGATCTTGTCCTGGATCACCTGCTCGATCTGCCCGAAATCGGTCGTGACGTCAAAGTCGAAGGACTGGGCGAGCTTGGCCATCTCGGCTTCGGCCCGGCTCATCTTGAGCTCGGCGTCGTAGCGGGCGATCTTGTCGCGCACCTTCGCCAGCTTGCCGCTGGCGTGCTTGATCTTGCTCAGGCTGTTGTTGTAGGCCTCTTCGTGGAGCTTGAGCTGGCCTTCGTTCTCGGCGAGTTGCTGCCTGGCCTTCTGCAGCTCCAGGGCAAACTTCGAGGCTGTCTCGCGGTCGCCGGCCTGGAGATAGGCCTTCACCTTCGCTTCCAGGCTGCTGACGTGGGCCTTGTCGTTGGACACCTGCCGCAGCACGCGCTCGACCAGCCCGCGGTACTGCTCAAGACCCTCGCGCCCCTCCTTGAGCTGGGCGACGGCCTGGTCGTACTCGTACTGCATCTGGGCGATCGGGTCCGCGGTCCAGAAGATATTGGCCAGCTTGTTGAACTGCGCCATCACCGCATGCCAGAGCTTCCCGACGATCATGTGTGTACCCTCTGCGACAGCAAGGTCACGAGGTCCGCACGGACGGGCCAGAGTCCCGCGCGAACGAAGAATGTGGTCGCCAAGTTTACCTTCTATGAGCGCCCGCGATGCTTGTCAATTACAGGCGGCACCGCATTTTATAACCGATGCCGCATTCTGGTGAGCCGACCGGTAAGCGCCGCCGGCCGGGGCGGCCTTCAGCAGGTCCCGGCTGGCGGGCGGGACCTCAGCCGCACCTCGCCTGCGTCGGCCGTGGCCTGAACCGGTTCACAGCAACTCGGCCGGCAGGGACCCATCGTCGGTGGGGGTTTCGGCTGCCGACAGGGCCGGGGTCGGGACGGCCGCCAGGGTGAAGCGGCCGTCGGATTCCCGCCCCGGTGTCGTCTGTACGAGTGCTTCCCGCGGCCGGAATGCCGCATTGACGTGCTGGCGCCACGTATCCAGCGCCGCCCCGTTCAGGTGATACCACAGGTGCCGGCCCCGGCGCTGCATCCCGATCAGCCCGGCCGACCGCAGCCACTTGAGGTGAAACGACAGCGCATTCGGCGCCAGCCCCACCCGCCGGGCCAGCTCCCCGGCCACCACCGGCTGCTCGCACAACGCCGTGACAATCTCCCGCCGATGCTCGTCGGCCAGGGCCTTGTACAGTTCGTCAAACTCCATACTGCCGAGCCTCCATGCTCTTTGAAAGAAGCCTCATGCTTCATCGATGTTTGAACTATCGGCCGCGGAGGCTTCAGAACCTGAGGGCGATCTACCCCGGCAGGCGCGACGGCGGGTAGCCACGAGGGAAGGATGCCGTCAGACGGCCGAAAGCCGTGGAGAGAGCGGTGATGAACGATTCGGCCCCGGATGGGGCGGAGGCAGGCCCGCGCGGTTGATGATCAAGGACCGGGCAGTCACTGCGCCCCCGGTTCTGTTGCCCCTGCCGGGGCTTGGGTTCCCAATCCGTACCTTCCACGGGTTCCGCTTCGGCCTGCGGCCGTTGCTGCATCCGTGGCTGCAGCTTGACGGCCTTTGGGGTTTCGGTCGTTCGGACGGGAGCGCACGAGGCGATCCTCGTCAGGTTGATCCGATCACATGTTCCGATTAGAGTTGCATCCGGGCCAAGGAAGGAGGGTGAGTTGGCCTTCGATCCCGGTTCTCCACATCGGCCTCCTCGCAAGCTACATCCTCGGCTGTGGATCGCTTTTCTCGCGGTTACAGGCGCCGCGATCGGGTTCAGCACGTGGCAGCAGTGGGTACTCGAGCAGCGTTATCAGGCCTCCTTGGAACGACAGATCGCCCTTGAGCACAAGGCCAACGCGCTGCGCAGCCGAGTCGGGATGCAGCGAAGCATAGCCCTGATGCTGGACCCGCCTTGGCGCCAGCCGGATCCCCCGGTCGCACAGCAACTCTATCGCAACATGCTCCGTTCACTCGACCGGATACGACAGAACTGGGCACCTTCCCAGAGGGACGTGGAACAGGTCCTCGGGGTGCAGCTTTCATGCCGGTCCACACCGCAAGGCCACACCGCCTGTGGCTATCGTGATTCGGAGGGAGTGCCCTTCGTCATCAGCTTTTCAGCGGGCAGGCTGCGCGATGTGATGCTGGCACCGGAGGCGGTCCCCGATGTGACATATCCACTCGACCCTCCCGCCTGGCAGGAGGCCAGGCAGTATCTGCGGGATCATGACCTCTGGGGGTGCCTGGTCTTGCTCCTGCTCGTCATCGTCTGGAGAAGCTGCCGCGTGCTGCTTGCTGAGTTGCTGGTCATGCTCTGCCTGGTGCGAATTCTGACACGGTTCAAGCCGATAGGCTCTTACATGTCGTGGAGCGATTATTGGGATGCGCCCTTCCTGCCTTGGGCAGTGTGTGTCCTTTGTGCTGGCCTGACGGTGTTGGCTTGGGCGTACTTTGGTGCCCAGGCCCGATCACGCGTGCGTTGTCCCGTCTGTGACT
>CAZQEN010000027.1:0-37628 GCA_964591605.1 uncultured Planctomycetales bacterium | reverse complement strand
CGATGTCGACCGTACCATAGTTTCCGGGCCCCAACTGGGGGAACTGGCCTGGTCCGGGCTCCTCGTTGCTGGTGCCTCCGCCTGGGTAGAGATTCAGCTCGCGGATGCCGTCCCCCCCGCTGGTTACCGTGCCGTTGGAGTTGTACGTGAACGCATCCGTGGTGCCCGTACCACCCGCGACCAGGTTGTCCCATGCGGTTTTGCTCAGGGCGAAGGGCAGCAGCTTCGGGTTTCCGCACCCTTGCTTGATCTTGAAGCCGACGATGCGCTCGTCGAGGGTTGCGGCCGCCATCGCTTCCATGTTCGTCGACTCAATGCCGAAAATGTGGGCAAAGAACAGCGGCACGGGTCCGTTACGAACGTCATTGCGACGCACCCGGACGAGCACGGTGTTGTAGCGGGTCGTGTCGGCGGGGAACGTGAGCGGGTCGGTCAGGTTGTCGGGATTCACAAACTGCCCGAGCAGGACATCGCCGCTCTGTACGTTGTTGGTGTTCAGGTCGATGGTTGGCTTCGACTTCTGAATCGGGTTCTCGTAGCCCAGGGTGCTGGACATGGTTCGTGCACTGTAGAGAGTGCTGGACCACTCAGACCCACCATTGATCCTGGAGTCGGATGCCAGCTTCGCTACACCGGCCAGGGCGGCCGCATCCGCACCGCGCTGCATCTCTGCGCGGGCGTTGTAGAGCAGCCCCACATCCACGGCGAGGGCCATGAAGCCGACCAGGGTCGTCAGGCTGAATACGGTGAGTGCGGTCACCGCACCCCGGCGTCGTGATTTTGCTGGACGAATGTTTCTCATATCATTCCCCCTCTGCGTTTGACGCGTCAATTTGAGCCTTCGCCGTTGGACTCTTCAACCGGAGCCTGGTAGACAATGTGGGGGGTGTTATCCGTCGCAACGAGCGCCCCGGTATCGTCGTAATAGCGAACGCTCACGATCTTCAACACGTCCACGCGGTTGCTTCCGTAGGTGATCCAGGAGTTGGCCACAGACACAGCCGTGGAGTAAGAATTCAGATTGGCGAGCCCTGGCGTGCTGCCCCAGTCCGTGGTGAAGAAATTCCCCCACGTGGTGGAGTGGGCGTAAGTGATCACGAATCCGAGCATCTCTCCGTCGCAGTAGAGCTGCTGAGTCCAGGTGATCGTCTCTGCAGTGGTGCTGAGCTGTTCGGTCTTCATGGTCTTGTTCTTCAGCAGGGAGTCCCCCGACCAGTTCAGCAGTTCGAGTCCTCCCCCTGCATATTCCGGCTGCTCTCGGTAATTCCAGTTTACCTGGAAGTACCGGGACTCGAGGTCGGCGGATGGAGACATAATCGTATGGAACTGAGGACAATCGACGGAGTTATCGGGCACATTCAAGACCAGCACCCAATCCTCCTGAATCCTCGTGATATTCGGAGTTGTGCTTTCCTGCCCCGACACCGGGGAACCGGCGGCGGACCACAAGAGAGCAGCCGATGCTGCCAGGACAAAGTGGCGGGATCGTGTTCGATCAGACATTTCTTACCCCCCCTTGCGAGTTTCCTCAACAATGCCCCCGGTCGTGGCAGGAATGGATGCCATCGGCGAGGGAAACTGAGGCAAGCTTAGAATATGAAAGCCGCAGGAGCCAAATCGAGTTGATGAGATTCTCTCATGTCCGGCCGGCTTCAAGCGCAGCACTGAGAGTGAATCTTTTCTGGGACGTCGTCGTGGCGCAGGCCACGCGGCAGCGATCGGCCGGGCAGCAGAACCAGAACGCGTTGATTCCGGTTCGATCGAGAGTTCATCTTTGAATTCTTTTCGGACGCAGCAACCAGGGCGCGGCACTTCATCTTCATTCTGGAGCGGGGCGTCTTCTGGCGGCCGCGCGATCAGACTCAGGCCGGCTGGGGCCTCAAGGGTAAGCAGTCAGCCCCCGGTCGACCTCGCCAAGTGCTTGGCCCGCAGATGGTCCGGATTTGTTGATGAGATGGAGTCTCCTGCGTGGACGCACTCGTACGGTGCCGGACACCACTCGAAACGCACATCCGAAAGCTGGGCTGTTCGCCCGCATGCAACGCAGGCGACAGGATTCCGTCATGCCTGCTGATGACCTTCGCCGCCAGGTGGCTCAAAAAACCGCTTCAAATCGGCGAGAATACTATTGACTCACTCCGGCTTGTGGAGTATGAAGGCTTCACATCTCGGTATCGGGCAACACGTCGATGAGATGAATCGAGCCGGGCCGCCGAAGCGGCAGTTGCGACCCGTTGGCGGGGAGCGCCGGCCAGCCACCTGGGATGAGCCATCCAGGTGCAGGCGTGCGAGTGACAGACCACTGGCATGGCACCTGATGCCGGCCGGCACGCATGTCGGTACGTGCCGGCGGCTGCGGCGCATCTCCCCGTTTGCAGAGCGGCCGTAGCTGCGCGGTTGGCCCCGGCCCACTCCAGGAGGCGAAAGAACGCACATGTGGCGCCAGTGTGCCCCCTCGTCAGGGAAGCGCGTTTTTTCGATCCGAATGGAGGACGCTCATGACCGCGACGCAGATGGAAACCCGCCGCAATCCTTCTCCGCATATCGACCTGCCCGCAAGAAGGTGCTTGAGAGACCGTCTCATATTCCGATTCGCCTGGCCAGGAATCCTGGTCGTTCTGGCCCTGTCGCGCGCGTCGCTGGCTCAGGGTACGCCGAGCACGAGCAAGATCTCGCTGCACAAGCTGATCTACTACACCGCCGGCGCTCACAATGTGGTCAATGCACATCCACGCGTCATCAAAGTCCTCGATCTCGACGGCGGCTCGCTCCAGATGATGCGCGACTACAAGGCCAGCACGCCGGAAGGCAAGACGGTGCTTCGCATCTACACCACCCACGTCTCCCAGTACACCGACGATCCGGTGAGCGAAGCCAATTACTGGTGGAACAACATCCTGGGTCCGCCGATCAACAGCCTCTCGCCTTCGGATCGGGCCCTGCTGGACTACATCGAGGGACCCAACGAAGGCGACAGCACGCCGACCTGGGCCTCCCACGCACACGTGGAGTGGTACAACGCGTTCTGGATGCAGCTTGCCCAGCTCATCGCCAACAACGGCTTCCAGCCGTGCGCTTACAGCATCTCCGTGGGCAATCCACCCGGTGACCAGGCCTACATCCAGGGCTGCCTGGATCGGATTGTCCCGTCGCTGCGCCTGGTGCAAAGCCTCGGCGGCGCCTGGAGCTATCACTCCTACACCATCCCCTACACCACGGATCTGAACCAGGAGATCTGGTATTCGCTTCGTTACCGTCAATACTACGCCTACTTCGCGAGCAATTATCCGGACCTGGTGAACCTGCCGCTGATCCTGACCGAAGGAGGCGTGGACGGTCAGTCGGCCCCCGGCGGCCCGGGCTGGAAAGTGGATACCGCCCAGAGGTACACGAACTGGCTGGAATGGTACGACGGCCAGATCGCCGCTGACAGTTACGTTCTGGGCGTCACTCTGTTCCAGAGCGGGGATAACGGGCAGTGGAACAGCTTTGAGACCGAGCCGATCACCGGCTGGCTGACGAACTGGCTCAACACCCACCAGCCGTCCTCGCCGTTGATTCACCGCAGTCCGGCCAGCCTGACGCCGTCGTGCACCGAGGGGGCGAATGCATCGAATCAGACCTTTATCGTCCAGAACGCGGGATCGGGGACCTTGAGCTACTCCATCACTGACGACGCGAGTTGGCTCAGCGTTTCACCCGTCTCCGACACCAGCACGGGGGAGGAGGACACCATCACCGTTACGTATTCCACGAGCAGCCTGGGCGCGGGCACATACACTGCAACCATCACGATCTCGGCCGCCGGGGCCGGCAACAGCCCGCAAACCATCCCCGTCACGCTCACCGTGAATCCGGCGAGCTCGAGCGGCACCGAGGATTTTGAGACCATGCCCGCCTGGTCGAGCACCTTCGATGCGACCTGGGGCAACGCGGCCAACTGGGCCATCGTCAGCAGCGGGCAGGCCGGCAACTGCCTGCAGGCGCAGCGGACGGGCATGGGCTCGTCGGTCAAGGCGAAAGTCTTCAACATCAACCCCAACACCAACTACACGGTATCGGTCTGGATCCGCTGCCCGGCCGGGTCGGCCTACTGGGCGGAAACCGGTTACAGACTGGGCAATCACCTGGCACAGGATTTCGACACCAACCCGGTAACCTGGACGCTGATCGAGAAGTTCGCCAGCGACGGCACGAACGGCAACGGCGATACGTGGGTGCAGTACTCCAAGCCCTTCAACAGCGGCGCTGATACGCAGGTGACGGTCGGCTACAAGCTCGGTTCATCCAGCGGCGCCGGCCCGACAGTCCGGTGGGACACCTTCCGACTGACCACGGGGACGGGGACGCCCACCATCACACGTTCGCCCAGCGCGTTATCCCCTTCCTGCACGCAGGGCAGCAACGCGGGTAACCAGTCGTTCTCCGTTCAAAACACGGGGACCGGGACCTTGAACTACACGATTACCGACAATCAGACCTGGCTCAGCGTGAGCCCGGCCAGCGGCACCAGCACCGGTGAGGCGGACACGATCACGGTCTCCTATTCCACGAGCGGACTGGCCGTCGGAACGTACAACGCGACTATCACCATCAGCGACCCGAGCGCCACCAACAATCCGCAGACCATCGCGGTGACCCTCACGGTCAACCGGAAGACGGTCGCTGAAGATTTCAATTCCATGCCGGGCTGGAGCTCCAGTTTCGACGCGCCCTGGGGAGGCGCGGCCACCTGGTCGATCGTCGGGGGCGGCCAGTCGGGCAGTGCGCTGCAGACGACGCGCGCCAACAACGGCTCGTCCGCGAAGGTCAAGGTGTATGACATCTCGCCGAACACGAACTACACCATTTCCGTGTACATCAGGTGCCCCAGCTCGTCGTCATCCTACTGGGCCGAGTGCGCGTACAAACTGGGCAGCTTCACGGCGTCCGACTTCGACGGGAACGCAGGGACGTGGACGCTGGTCAAGAAGTTCTCGAATCCGGGCACCAACGGAAACGGCAATACCTGGACGCAGTACTCACTCAACTTCAACAGCGGGAGCAACACGCAGATCAGCGTGGGCTACAAGCTGGGGGTGTCCGGCGGTACAGCACCCACCGTGCAGTGGGATACGTTGAGAGTTCAGTAACAGCAGAAAGACCCATGGCCGCGGAAGGCCGGTGGCTCACGAATAAGCGTTGAGCCGCCGGCCTCCGCGTATTGGGCAGGAAATCGGCTTCCTGACAATGCCCACAGACCCTCTGAGCGGCCGGGAGCGATTCTCGAGTCGTTCATCCCCCCGCGCTTGGGGCGGCGACCCTGTGACTCAGCCGTTGTCCGCACCAGGCGAGCAGGAACAGCGCGGCGGGGATGAGCAGCAGATGGAACGCGCCCCACCGCAGAAGACGCCCGCTGTATTGGAGTTCCTTCACGTTGAAATAGCCGAACGCCGTGAGAATCAGCGCTGCGCCGAGGGCCTCGTACTTCCATCCGAGCCCGAAGCCGGTCAAAACCACGAGCCAGGGTACGAGCACATACAGCGGCGGGGGGCCTCCGCCCGCAACAAAGCCCTCCCCCACGATGAACAGAATCACAAACGCCCCCAGAACGAGCGCCACGATCCGTCCGGCCCAGCGAACCAGCACCACCCATCGAGCAGACGTGGATTTCATGTTGCACACTCCCCAGTTGCCGTTCCCGGTTGTGCAGGCATCACGATGACAGGTCCAGTATAGCCCAGTCGGCTGACCGATGACTCAGCGGGTGGCACAACCAGGCGCTGCGACAGATCTCATGCCCAATCGTCCAATTCCCGTGCGTACGGGTTCAGGTGGGCGGCTATAATCCGGCCTGCATGGAGTTGGACGGGATTTTTCTCGACTTTTACGGGACGGTGGCCGCGGGTGACCGCGCCGCGGTCGTTGCCATCTGCACGAGGGTCGTCCAGGACCACGGGCTCAACGTGAGCGGGGAGGACCTCGCCGTCGCCTGGGGTCATCAGTATTTCGAGGCGATTGAAGCCTGCATCGGAGATGGCTTTCGCCTCCTGGCAGAGATCGAACGCGACACACTGATCGAGACCCTGGCCGCCCACGAGCGGCAGATCGATCCCGGGCCGTATATTGCCATGTTCAATGAGTATCTGACACGCCCAAGCCTGTTTGACGAGGTCCGGGAGGTGTTAGCGGCCCTTCCCTGGCCGGTGTGCATTGTCAGCAACGCGGATGAGCGGGAACTGTTACTGGCGGTCGAGCACCTGGGTCTGACGTTTGATTGTATTATAACGTCAGAAACAGCAAGAAGTTATAAACCGGATGCGGGGATCTTTCGGGCTGCTCTGGACCTGACCGGCTGGCGGTCCGATCGGGTGGTCCATGTCGGCGATTCGCTCCACAGCGATGTGGGTGGAGCTCAGCGGTTAAGGATTCGGACCGCCTGGGTGAACCGGGCTGAGCGGATGACGGATATCGGCCAGGAAATACCGGACTGGACTTGGACGGATTTGCGCCCACTTTTGGGGTTGGGCCGTGTCTAGTTGTTTGCGGATGTCGATTTTGATTGCTCGGGTCACTACCGAGCGATAATATTTAACAGAAAGCAACTATCCGTGATCCGCCGCTGTGGTTGCTTCGGAGCGAATCGAGGAGTCCCATGGAGTCAACCAGGTTCAAACGTGCGACCGCCTGCGGGTGGCTCTTGGCTGTCATCGCCCTGTGCACCCCGGCCGATGCCGCGGATCGGGCGAGCGCCCGCTCCTTCTCGCGCGGCAGCAGCGGGAGTGGAGGCGCCTCGCGGTCGTTCACGCGCTCGCAGTCGGGTGGCTCGATGCGGAGCTTCAGTCGTCCCTCTGTCTCTCCGCGAATGAGTGCCGCACCGCGCAGCAGCCCCAGCGTGCCGTCGCTCTCACCGCGCAGTGCTCCCAACATCCGCTCATCTATACCGCCCGCTTCTCCCAGCATTCGGTCGTTCTCGCGCGGCACAAATCCCACTGTGCGCTCCTTCTCGCCGCGTAGCGGTTCGTCCGTTGGCCAGTCTCCGGCCGGAATTCCTCGAGCGGCCGGCGTTCCGCAGGTGAGCGGCATCCCCACATCGCGCACGCCGACCGTGCAGCCGTTCATACCGCGGAGTGGCTCCGTGACCGGCCCTACGCCGACCGTCAACGGCAGCGCCGTCGCGGGTGTCATCCCCCCGGCAGCCAGACCGGGTGCCTCCGCTTCGCCCAGAGGCGGAGTACCCAGCGTCATTGCCCGCAGCGCTCCCGGCGGTACCAGCCCGATGGGAACCAGTTCGTTCAACCTGCGTTCGCCGCGGGGTGTGGTCTCCGGCGGCGGTCCTGGCGTTTCGCCCCGCGGGGTGAGCAGTCCGGGCGGCTTCTTCTTCACACGCCGTCCGCAGAGCGGAGTGGTGGTTCCAGGTGGCGGCCTCGCCGTCGGTCGGCCCGGTGGGCGAGGGGCGATCGTGGTCCCAGGAAGAGCCCCGTTCATTCGCAGACCGGGCTACTACCCGTGCAACCGGTACCCGGCGTACATCCGCCCGTGCGGCGTTCATGGTCACTACGGTCAGTTCTGCGGATCGAGTTGCTCGAGCCGCTTCGGATTCGGCTTTGGATTCTTCTCGGGTGCGTCCTACGGATATCCGTCGTACGGATACCCGGTGTATGAGCCATACCCGGTCCCGGTTCCGTACCCGGTCTATCAGCCCGACCCGGGCTATGTCATGCCGCCGGCGGAAGGCTATGTGGCCGAGCCGCCGCTCGAGGGTGTCGTGAGCGTTCCGGCGCCCGAGCAGGCGCCGTCCGAAGTCCAGATCGAGCCGTTGCCCGCCCCTGGCGAGGCCGCCGGCCAGGCGCCGGTCGCCCCTCCCGCCGAGGCGCCTCAAGCGGCGCCGCAGGGCGAAGCGACCCCGGCCGCACCACCCACTGACGCGCCGCCGGCCGCGCCTGAGCAGCAGCCGCAGGATCAGGCAACGGGGCCTGCTCCGGAGCCTCCTTCGCCGGAGTTCCAGAAGTTCATGCAGGACGGCGTGCAGGCGTTCAACGCCGCCGATTACGAGAAAGCCGCCCGGCAGTTCCTGGACGCGGCCAATCAGATCCAGAACAGCGTCGATGCCTGGCTGGCGTACGCCGTTGCCCGCTTTGCCACGGGCGACTACGAGATGTCGGCCATGGCGATTCGGCGCGGTGTGCGGCTGGCGCCCGATGTCGTGGGCGCCGATTTTGACCTGCGGGAGCGATACGGCAATCCCAACGACTTCCCGCGCCAGCTCAAGGCCCTGGAAGAGCACGTCCAGAAGAACCCGAGCGAGCCCGACGGCTGGGTCGTGCTCGGATTCATCCGCCACTTCAGCGATCATCGCGACCTGGCGCGGCGTGCCTTCGAGGTCGTGCAGAACCGCTTCGAGGATGATGCCGAACTCGCGAAGATCTTCCTGGAGGCGAAGCCTCTGCAGGATCCGGCGGCCCCGTCGCCGTCGGGTCAGGGCAGCGGCGCTTCTCCCTCGGGTTCGTCCCGCAGTGCCATCGAGGAATCTCTGGCCGCCGAGCGGAACCTCCGCGACGCCGGTCTGACCCAGGACACCGGCTCCTCGGGGCAGGGAGTCGTGGACGAGTGAGCCTGCGGCCCGGGCGCCAGGACCATCCCTGATCGATCTGAACCCCCATGCCGCACGGGCGGCAACAATCCTGCATGGACGGTGTCGGGCCACCGATCGGCATGGGCGAATCGCTCAGTCGAGCCGAAGGGTCAGACACTTGGCCGAGCCCCCGCTCTTGAGGTACTCGCTCAGGTTGACGGGATGACAGGTGAAGCCGGCATCGGCCAGGTCGTTCATGAGCTTCGTGCAGCCGGCCGAGAGGACGACGTGCCGGTCGATGCACACCGCGTTGCAGCCGAAGCGGGCGGCGTCCGGATCGCTCACCTCGATGCGGTGGGGGATGTGCTGTTCAATGACCCGCCGGGCATAGGCGTCGAAGGCGGGCGGATAGTAGATCACGCTGCCGTCGCTGAGCGGACAGAAGCACGTGTCGAGGTGGTAATAGCGCGGGTCGACGAGCTGCAGCGAAAGCACGCGCTGGCCGAGGATCTCGCCGACGGCACTGTGCGAAGCGATCTCGCTTCGGAAGTGATATCCAGCAAAAAGTTTTTTTCCACACCAGAGGGCATCTCCGGCGCCCTCGAAGAAAATGTCCGCCGGCAGCTCGACCACCTCAAAGCCGCGGGCGCGGAACCAGGCCGCGAACACCGGCTCCTCGCCGCTGCGCACGGGAAAGCGGAACCGGCTCAGCACGCACGTGCGATCGTGAATGAGCCCGGCGTTGGCGGTGAACACCAGGTCGGGCAGCCCCGGCACGGGCTCGACCTGCTCAACGGTGACGCCGCATTTTTCGACGAGCGTGCGGTGCAGGTTCTCCCACTGCGCGCGGGCGATCTCCGCGTGCGCCGACCGGAGCCGCGACATCCAGGGATTGATCTCGTACTCGATGTTGTAGTACGTCGGCGGACACATGAGGATGCGCGGCATGGGCAGGCTCCCTTCAGGACAGCGCTGGACCCCCGGGCTCGGGCGGGTGGGTCTGCGGGGTGGCGGACCTTCTCAACCCGGCGACCTCGGTACCGAAATCTGAATGACCCGTGAAGCCCGCAGGCGCGAAGCCCTGATGTCGCAAGCCTAATCGCGTTGATGGCGTGTTTCCACGCGTCGCAGCAGCAGGCGGATCCGGCCGACGAGCGTGTCGAATTGCTCGACGCGCCAGCCTGCGGCGGCGGACGCCTCGGCCAGATCCGCGGCGCCCGGCACATCCAGACCCGCGATGAACCGGGCAGGCGGGCGGTAACACACCACCGCACGCTGTGCTGCCGCCTCAATTTCGGCAAAGGCCCGGAGCGGATCGACTCGCGCTTCCAGGTGAGGCACGATCGCGATGCGATCGAGCGATCCGCCTGGAGCCCGGCCGGCCCACCGGTCCAGCATCGCGGCCTCGGCTGCCAGCACACATCCCACCACCTGTGCACAGTCGCAGCCGATCTGCGAGAGCCACTGGCAGAACGACTCGTCGATGGCCGGCGCGAGCGGCAGTTGCGCCAGGCGTTCGCTCACCTGCTGGGGATCGGGCTGAACGAACGTGCATCGGCCCGTCCCGTCGGGCTCGTGAAGGGCTGCGGCTGACTCGCACAGGGTCGGCTCGATGGCCTTCAGCTCCGCGCAGAAGGCGCGCGTGCCCTTTTCGATCGACTTCAGGTAATCATCCCACGCAGGCGGCGTGGGACCCTCGTCGAGCGAGTCCGGCGGGCACCCGCTTTTCAGATCCTCGCTCAATCGGGCGGCGAGGCCGGACAGAAGTCCGGCCGCAGCGCGGACGATCCGCTCGCCCAGGCGGCTCGCGCAGGCTTGTCGCTGCCGGGCATCCAGCAGCGGCCGGCGAGTGAGCATCGATCGCAGATCCATCACCGCATGGTGGAAGAAGAGTAGAACCGAGAGATACGCCAGATCCGGGCGTCCGCGGGCCAGCGACCGGGCGAGAGTCGTCAGCGCGTATTCGCGGTTGATCTGCAGCTTCTGCAGCAGACCGGCAAACGTGTCGAGCAGATGCCGCTGGCGATATTCCGAGTATTTCCATCGAAGCGCCAGCAGGCTCTCAGGCGTGTCGGTGCGCTGGTGATGAGCGACGGCTGCCGGCTCGTATTGCAGCCCGTAACCAGCGTCGCGCAACCGCTGACACAGGTCGCTGTCCTCGTAGTAATTCAGGTCGTCGCGATACCCGCCGATCGCCCGCAGCGTGCTGCGGTCGAAGAGGACCTCGGAGACGAGCATGAACGGGTTGCGCAGCGGGTATCGGCCCCAGTGGTGGGGCATGTGCATGCCGCGCCAGGCGTCGCAGAGGCTGCGCACGCGCTCGAGCGTCCGTCCTCCGATTCCGGCGGCCCCGGCGGATCGGGCGGCGGCCAGACGCTCGAGCCAGGACGGCTCGACGAACACATCGCTGTCACAGCAGGCCAGCCAGCGGTGCCGTGCCCTCCGGATGGCAGTGTTGCGCGCGGCCCCGAGCGACGCACCCTCCTGCTGGACCACGGCGACCCCGCTGGCGTGGGCGACCTCGAAAGTGCGATCGGTGCTTCGCGGATCCACAACGATGAAGAACTCGTCGGGGGGGCGGGTCTGCTCGCGGACCTTCTGGACGCACTCGAGCAGCGTCCGCTCCGCGTTTCGGGCGGGAATGTAGAAGCTGATTTGATCGTCGCAGCTTTGCGCCATGGTCGATCCATCCCGCAGGTCAAGAGGGTGCCACGGCGGGCGTGGAGAGGGCAAGGTCCTCAGGTGCCGCATGGCTGCTGAGCTCGAGCCGCCCGCTGAGCCAGCGCTGCAGTGCGCCCGCGTCGACGGGCACGTTTCCCAGGCGGGAGATCTCGATGGCGGCGGCGGCCGATCCCAGGTAGGCGGCCTGCATGAGCGTGGCGCCGGCGGCCATGGCCAGCGTCGTCGCCGTCAGCAGGGCATCGCCGCATCCCAGCGGATCGATCACCACGTCCGCCAGCGACGGAAGGTATTCGCTGCGCAGCCGTCCGCGCCATTCCGCGCTGCGGGAATCCTGCGACTGGCGGTCGAAGACGACGACGCCCTTCTTGGCCATGGTCACGAGCATCCGGCCGGCCCGCGTCGCATCCAGCGCTGTCCAGGCCACGTTCGAGAGGCCGTGTTCAAAATCGTGCAGGGCCAGGCGCAGCTCGCGCTCCGTCGGGCAGAGCAGGTCCGCGAACTTGAACTGCAGGAGCCGTCCGCGCTGCCCGCTCACGTCGGCGGCGACAAAGGGCCGGTGCCGGCCCCACGTGCGACGCAGGCGGTCCAGGAGGCTCGCGGTGATCGTTCCGTAGCCGAAGTCGCAGAAGATGACGGCATCGAGACCTTCGCACATCGTGGAGACCCATTGCACCGCCTGGTCTTCGGAGGCCGAGTCGAGCGGATGGGAATGAGCGTCCTCGACGCGAAGCACCTTCGTGGTATCAACCAGGTAGCGGGTTTTCTCCGGCAGTCGCGGGCGGCAGGGCAGGAGCCTGGTCCCGATCTGATGGCTGGCAAGCGTCTGCTGCGCTTCTCGCGAGGCCCCATCGTCGGCGGTGGTGCTCAGCAGATATGTCGTGGCCCCCAGGCCGGCGGCGTGCCGGGCGATGATGGCCGCGCCGCCCGCGTAGGTGCGCTCGCTCAGGCGAGACAGCGACATCATCGGGGCTTCGCTCGCCACATCCGTCGCATCGCAGAACACATACCGATCAAGGATGATGTCGCCGATCACCAGAACGCGAAGCTGGGCGAACCGCTGGAGCAGGGGCGTGAGCGTGTGCACGTCGATCTGATGACGCGAGCAGATGGCCGAGAGCCGCTGCGAATCGAGAACGGCGTCGCTCCCGAGCAGCTCAATCAGTCGGCTTGAGCTGAAGACCACGTCCCCGCTGCTGAAGATCACCCGCCCGCCGTAGCCGCGTACGATTTCCTGCTCTTTCAGGAAACCCGGGTCCTGGCTGAGTTCGTATTCGCTGCCTTTGACGTAGACGTCGGGCCGCAGCGTGCTGAGCAACGGTTCGGCCGTCGGGTGCGGATTGATGTAGACCAGATCCACGGCCTCGAGGGCGGCCAGGTTCTCCGCCCGCAGCTCCTGCGGGATGTAGGGGCGTTGAGCGCCCTTGTCGATTTCCGTGTCGCCGGTGAGCGAGACGACTAGGAGGTCGCCCTGTTGCCGGGCGAATTCGAGGTAGCGGATGTGGCCGGGGTGGACGATGTCAAAACAGCCGTGGCCGTGAACGATGGTTCGTCCCGCCCGGCGAGCCTGCTCGGCGCGGCTCAGGAGCTCCGGCAATGAGACGATTTTGCCCACGTCTGAAGAGTCCCGAACAATGTGGCTACCAGGGCAGGAGTGGAGCCGCCTGCTTTGCTCAGCTTATCGGCATTGACGCTGCGACCTCTGCACGATGTCGAGCTGCCAAAGCCGGAAGCCTGGGGGCTTTGGCCGGGGTTGAACTGCATGGAAACAATTTTGAGCTGACGGCAGGGCGCCACCGTTTCTATCCCTTTGTCATCTTGAGTTTTATGGATGAGGTTGCCGACGCGCAAAAAACGCACTATCGATTCTTTCGAGACGCCCTTGCATTTTTGTCGGGGTTGGGATAGGTTATATGCAGTGGTCGTGCAACCCACGACGAGAGAGAGAACCCCGCCGCACTGTGCTACGCGCCGGTTTTCTCCCTGTGAGTTGTTGAGGTCGACTTCCGGCTGAGGCCGGGATTTGCCATAGCGCTTTTCCCCTCCGGAAAGCACCGGGCCGTCTTCGGACGCCCGGTGTTTTCTTTTTACTCCGCGCCGTCTCGATCCCCGCATGGGCTCCGTGACTGGTCTTGCCCGTGCAGCATTCAGCGCGGCCGTGCCCACCGGCCGGGCTATTCGCCCGGCCCCAGAAATGACCGGAGAATCAGCAGACCGGTGTTGAAGTAGATCATGAGACCGGTGACGTCCACCAGCGTAGCGACGAGCGGGGCGGAAATGGTTGCGGGATCGAGCCGCACCGCCCGGATGAGGAACGGGAGCATGCTGCCCATCAGCGAGCCCCACAACACCACGCCCACCAGCGAGGATGCCACGGTCAGAGCCACCAGGTGATAGTTCATCGTGTGGTGCTGCGAATAGTCCGCCCAGCCCATGTACTGCCACACGTGGATCCGCACGAATCCGATCGAACCGAGCAGCAGACCCAGCAGCAGCCCGCAGGCCAGTTCGCGTCGGAGCACCCTCAACCAGTCGCGAAGCCCCAGTTCGCGGATGGCCATGGCCCGGATGATCAGGGTGGAAGCCTGGGAGCCGCTGTTGCCGCCGCTGGAGATAATGAGCGGCAGAAAGAGAGAGAGCACGACGGCCCGTTCGATCTCGCCCTGATAATGGGTGAGTGCCGATGCCGTCAGCATCTCGCCCAGGAACAGGGCCGACAGCCAGGTGCCCCGCTTGCGGACCAGGTGCTGGAGCGACGCGGTCAGATAGGGTTCATCGAGGGCCTCGACCGCACCCATTTTCTGAATGTCTTCGGTGATTTCCTCCTGTGCGACGTCCGCGACATCGTCGAACGTCACGATGCCCACGAGCACGCCCGCCGAATCGGCCACCGGCAGCACGGGGCGGTCATAGCGCTCCATGACCCGCACCGCCTCCTCGCGATCGTCGGAAGCACGCAGAGAAATCACGTGCTGATCGACCAGCGTTGCGATCGTCCGCTGGGGGTCGTTGACCAGCACGTCGCGGAGCCGGATGCCGCCCAGCAGGCGTCCCTGTTCGTCCACGACGTACATCGTCTGCAGGACCTCAGCCTCGCAGCCTTTCTGGCGGATGTATTCGAGCGTCTGCTGAAGCGTCCACTCCGGCCGGACGGTCAGATAGTCCGGCGTCATGATGCGACCGACGCTCCGGGCGGGATAGCCGAGGATGATCTGCGTCCGATGACGTTCTTCCGGGCGCATCAGGGCGAGAATCCGGGCGGCCAGTTGTCCGGGCATCTCCTCGAACAGGTCGGCCCGGTCATCCGGGTCCATTTCGTTGAAGATCCCGGCAAGCTGGTCGCTGCTGAGCTCGGCCAGAAGCAGTTCCTGCTGGTCCGGCGGCAGAAAAGTGAACACGTCGGCGGCGCGCTCCCGGGGCAGGAGCCGGAACGCGAGCACGCGATACTTCGGGCGGATGGCCACCAGGACGTCGGCGACTTCCGGGTCCATGAGATCGAGCAGGGCGCTGCGGACGGCGTGGGTGTCGTGCTGGTCGAGCATCATTTCGATGTCGGGTCCCAGCAACTCCCCGGTCATTCGTTCGGTGATGATGCTCATGATGACCCAGTGGTGTGAGAAGCCCCCCGTCCGCGTCGCAGGTCGCGGGCCGGGCAGATGATCAGCCAGCCGGCTGCCATTATCAAGAGATGGCCGGGTCTCCAGCAGCAAGCGGGCAGCGAGAAGCCCTGAGGACAATTCGGGCGGCCGGACGATGAAACACAAGGCCCGCCCCGCCAGACAGCTCCGGGAGTCCGACCTTGAATACGCGGGTCCCGGCCGGTAGGATGCCCTTCGGCGTGGTGACGGGGTAGCGCGGTAGACCTGCAAACCATCATGAATTCGTGGCTCCTGGCGGCTGAATACAGCCTGACATGGCGTGTGTGGTGGCAGTTCATCACACAGAACTGGGCCCTGTTCTCGATCTCGTTGACGATCACCTTCCTGATCGTCACGTGCTGGCTGGTGCTGCGCAAGTATGTGAAGCTCTGCCTGAACATCATCCGCGACACCCCGCCGCCGCTGGCTATGGGCCCCTGCGACTTCGAGCGGATCGAGGGCGAGCGCGTCACCTTCCGTTCGTTCGATAACCTCAATCTCTGCGGCATGTTCCTGAAGGGCCAGCACGGCGGGCATCCCAAGGGCATGGTCCTGTTCGCCCACGAATATTCGAGCGACATGTACAGTTGCGCCCGGTACTGCCGCCCGCTCCTGGCCGCCGGGTACGACGTGTTCACCTTCGACTTCCGGGGGCACGGCGAGTCGAGCGGGGAGCCGGGCTACCAGCCGCGGCAGTGGGCGAGCGAGCGGGAAGTGAACGACATGCTCGGGGCCATTGCATACGTCGAGGACTGGCTGCAGCGGCACGGGCGGCCGACGGATATCGGACTGTTCGGCATTTCGCGGGGGGCGGGGGCGGCGATCCTGGCCGCTCAGCACAACCCGGCCATCAAGGCCATCATCACGGACGGCGCCTTCAGTTCCGACACCACCCTTGAACACCTGATGAAGCGCTGGGCCTACATCTTTGCCAAAGTACGGTTCGTGTATGAGAACCACCCACCCCAGTTCTGGAAGTTTCTGCGCTGGCTGCTGTTCCGGGAGTGCAAACGCAAGCTTCGCTGCACGTTTCCCTCGGTCCGCAAGGCCCTGATGCGGATGCGGGGGCCGCTGCCGATTCTGTTCATCCACGGGGAGCGGGACAGCTACATTCCGGTCGAGCAGTCGCAGCTCCTCTACGACCTGGCGCCCGGTCCCAAGTCTCTCTGGGTGGTGCCGCGGGCCAAGCACAATCAGTCGGTGATCATCCGGCCGGAGTACTACGCGGCCCGGACGGTGGCTTTTTTCGAGCAGTATTTGCGGACCGACGTACATCAACCGGCCGTCGCCGCGGGGGAGGCGGTGCCCCGGCCTCGGCGAGCCGCCCGTGCCCCTCAGCCCTCTGCCCATCCCGTCGGCCCGGCGGCACCGAACCAGGCGTGACGCCGCCCGCCCCGAACGAGGCCACAGCCCTACCCTCCGGCCGCTCAAGTGCTTGTGCCACTCCAGGTTGGCGGGACATTTGTTCTGTGGTACGATGCCTTCAGGTTGCTCTGACGGGTCCTGTTGCGCGGGGTTCACGATGGGTCACGCACCGCGCCACCTGCCGAGCCCACTCGAAGCGTAATCTCATGTGCCTCAACGCATAAGGTTCTTCATCGATGATTCGCAAGAACGTTCCGGTCGGGGTTCGGGTCGGGTATCTGTCCACGGACCGTCACTCACTTCTCCTGTGCACGCTTGCTGCGGCGATTGCGGTGTGCTTCCCGCTGGTCCCCACCCTGCGGGCGGAGGTTTCCGTCAACGGGAACGGCCTGGGGGTCGATAATGTCCAGTTCCTGATCGTGGAAGTGCCGAGTGATCCGGCCGACCCGACAAGCGACCTCGAGCCCCACCTCCATTGGCAGGAGATCTCCGATTGTACCACCCGCGCGCCCGTCGGAAACCCCACGGATCTGGAAGCGACGGATGCGGTCGATGCCTTGGTCGTGACCGGAGGCGATGAGCCGAACTGCATCGACGCATCCCCCGTGGAGGCGGATTATGAATTCACGATCCGGGGCGGTGGCGGCGACGACATCATCTTTGGCAGCGGCGGCGACGACGAGATCCAGGGCCAGGGTGGGAACGACCTGATCCGCGGCAATGGCGGCAGCGACACCCTGTCGGGCGGCCCCGGCTGGGATGTGCTCGATTACTCCGGCGACCCGGGCGGTGTGACCGTCGATTTCACCGACGGCCGGCCCGCGAGTGCGGCGGACGGATGGGGGGAGGCGGGTGGCGATGACGAGATCGGTAACGAGTCCGACGTCGACTTCGAGGCGATCCGCGGATCGGGCTCGGCAGACACGCTGATCGGCCATGCCGACCGCACCACGACCATTCTGGGCGGTGGGGGCAACGACGTCATCATGGGCGGACGGGAAGGCGGGGGCGATGTGCTGTTTGGGGAGGATGGCAATGATGCCATCGCCGGCTACCACGTCAATATCGATGATCTCAACAGTCCCAACCACCGGCTTCGCGGTGTTCCTGATGCCGGAGACGACGACGGCGACTCGGATCTGATTCTGGGCGGGACGGGCAACGACCGGATCTGGGGCGGGAGAGGAAGCGACACGCTCCTGGGAGACGGCGACCCTGCGCCGCTCTGGCCGCCTCTGGGGACGGCTGCCGTCGCGCCGATCAGCTTTGGGAACTATGTTCCCCCGGTGACCATTCCCGACGGCGGGGGCAGCGACCAGATCTGGGGCGGCAACGGCAGCGATCTCATTCACGGCGGCGGCGGGGGGGACATCATCCATGGCGATGACGGTCCGATCAAGGACACCCCTGACGATTTCGCCGACATCATCTATGGCGACTACGGTGGAACCAACTTCAACGACTTCGCGCCGCAGAACGACCTGGACGGCGGCAACGACAGCATCCGGGGCGGTTTCGGGCCTGACATGATCGCCGGCGGAGCGGGTGACGACCTGATCGTGGGCGGCAACGGAGGCGAGATCACTTCGGGCGACCGCATGCGCGGCAATGCCGACAGTGGAATCGTCGGCGACCTCATCATTGGCGGTGAAGTCCTCTTCAACCAGGACACGGGGGCGTTGAGCGACATCCCGACGACGGAGGTCGGCGGCCCCTATGACATCGTCGACTATGCGTCGGTCCCCACGCCCGGCACGGGTGTGATTGTTCAATTACCGGATGAGGGCTCTGTCCCCGGCTTTGCCATCAGCGACGGGCAGCTCGGCTTCGACATCATCTACGGATGTGAGGACCTTGTCGGCTCGCCCAACGACGACACACTGATAGGTTCCAATGTTCTACCCCTCGTGATCGCGTTCCGATCCGATGTTTCGTCTCTTCTTCCCACAACCTACAGAGCGCAGTTCCTGCTGCCGTTCAAGAAGTCGAATATCATCCAGGGCGGCGCCGGGAACGACACCATCTTCGGGGGGAACGACGTTTCATCCGGCGGGGTCGACCTGCTGTTCGGCCAAGACGGCGACGACGTCATCTATGGCGACGAGACTGACGGCAGCGGCGGCCCTGATTTCATTTCCGGCGGCGCCGGAAACGACACCCTGTCGGGCCAGGGCGGCGACGATATGGTGCTGGGTGATGCTGGTAACAACCTGCTCTCCGGCGGATCGGGCGCCGACACCCTGGACTACAGCGCATCTCTGGCGCCGATCGTGGCAAACCTCTCCAACGCGCAGCAGGGAACGCAGCCCCCCCACACGATCACCGCGGGGACGGACACCGACACGATCGTTGACTGCGGCGACGCCGATTCGGCGTGCACGGTCAGCTCGGCCAACGTGAACAGCTTCACCGCCCGTTTCGAGGCCATCAACGGCAGCAGTTTCGGCGACCTCATTTTCGGTTACGAGTCAGACTCCAGCAAAGGTAACGCCCCGCTGGCCACCCGCATTCTCGGACTGGGCGGTGATGACACCCTCACGGGCGGGCCGGGCAACGACACGATCGACGGCGGATCTGGCAGCGACACCGTCGAGGGCGGCCTGGGCGATGATGCCCTCACCGGCGGTCCGGTGCCGGTCGGCGGACAGCTTCTGCTCAGCACCGAAAGCGACACGGTCTCGTACGCCAACGCTCCGGCGGGCGAGCTGCAGGATCCGAACAACGCGTCGAAGGGCAACAAAGGCGTGGTCGTCACGCTGATGTCGACCGAGCCGCAGAACACGCGGACGGCGGGCATCGATACGATCATCGAGTTCGAGAACATCATCGGCTCCGCCTGGAATGATATCCTGACGGGTAACATCCGCGCGAACACCCTCCAGGGCGGCGTGGGGGCCGACGTGCTCGCCGGACGCGGCGATACCGACCTCAACATCAACAACCAGATCATCAAACAGGAAGACCAGCTCTATGGCTGGGATGCCGCCCACACCAGCGCGGCCGACAATCTCCTCGATCCCAACGATACGGCCGACTATCGGACCGCCGATCCGACCCAGCTCAGTGTCAGCCTCGCCGCCCAGGAGGCGACCAACGACGGTGAAGGCGGAAGTGACAAGCTGTTCAACATCGATTCCATAATCTCCCCGACCAATCCTCTCTTTGCCAGCGCGGGTCCGAATCGGACCATCTCTCCGGGCGGCAGCGTGGTCCTGACGGGTTCCGCGAGCGGTGGACTGGGGATCAGTTCCGACGTCTGCCCCATGTGCTACAGCTTCATCTGGAATACCGAGCCGCCCACGACCCAGACGCCCGGTGTCCCTGAGTGCCAGCAGGTGATTCCCGGTTTGAACAACCGCTGTGCGCAGTCGCCGACGGCTTCGCCGAGCAAGACCACCAAGTACCGGCTGACCGTCCGCGAGCTGGATGAGTCGCGCCTCGACTCCCAGGGCAACCCGACACCCACCGGACGGCAGGCCTCGGCGTTCGTGACGGTGACCGTCGCGCCGGAGCTGGTTGTCAACGCCGGATCGGATCAGACGATCACGCTCGGCTCGAGTACGTCGCTGCAAGGCAGCGTTACCGGCGGCATCACGCCCTATTCGATCGTCTGGAGCCCGTCCGAGGGCCTCTCAGCCACGAACATCCTCCTGCCGGTCGCCAATCCGAGCGTGACCACAACCTACACCCTGACCGTGACGGATAATCTCGGGAAGGTGGCTTCGGATACGGTCGTCATTACCGTCACCAATCCGTTCTTTGTGAACGCCGGCAGTGATGTCGTCATCGCGCCCGGTGAGAGCGTCACCCTGACGGCCAACGTGACCGGCGGAACGGCACCGCTCGCTTACCTGTGGACGCCCGGCACCGGCCTGTCGTCGGCGAACGTGGCGAACCCGGTGGCGACGCCCTCCGTGACGACCGACTACACGGTGACCGTCACCGACTCGGCCAGCCGCACCGCCAGCGACACGGTCCGCATCACCGTCGTCACGCCCAGTACGCCCGTCGACGGCGGCGGCAATGGCGGCAATGGCGGTACCGATGGCGGCGGCGATGGCGGAAATGGCGGTAACGGCGGCAATGGCGGCGGCGACAACGGCGGCGACGGCGGGGACGGCGGAGACAGCGGCAATGGGCTCTTCCCCCTGTGCGGCGCCGGCACCGGTTCCGCGTTCATGATCACCAACATGCTGGCCCTGCTGATCCTCAAACGCCGGCGGATGAGTTCAGTGCTGTGACATTCGCCCCCTGAACTGCTATAGTCGCGGTCTGTCGAAGGCCCTTTCTGCCGGAGAGGCCGCCATGTCCACCGCGACTGCGCTGCAATCCTGTCCGCTCCTGATCGGTAACGCCTGGGTGGGCTCCCACTCACCGCAGACGCCCGTCACGAACGCTTCGACGGGTGAGACGATCGCGATGGCGCCGCACTGCACCCGCGCCGAGATCGACCAGGCGGTGCGATCCGCCGCGGGGGCGTTTCCCGCCTGGGCCGATACGCCGGTGATGGACCGTGTCGCGTTCCTGTTCCGATTCCGTGAGCTGCTGTGCCGCGACGTCGACCGCATCGCCCGGATGGTGAGCACCGAGCACGGCAAGACCCGGCCGGAGGCGGTCGCGTCGGTCCGGCGGGGCATCGAGTTTGTCGAATATGCCTGCAGCGCGCCCACCCTGCTGATGGGCCGCATCCTGCCCAACATGGTCCGCAGCATCGACGGCGATGCGATCCGCTGCCCGCTGGGCGTGGTGGCCGGGATCACGCCGTTCAACTTCCCCGCCATGGTGCCCATGTGGATGTTCCCGCTGGCCCTGGTGTGCGGCAATACCTTCGTCCTCAAGCCGTCGGAACGCACGCCGCTGTCGGCCAATCTGCTGGGCGAGCTGCTCATCGAGGCGGGCCTGCCGCCGGGCGTGCTGAACATCGTTCACGGTTCGCACGAGGCGGTGGATTCGCTGCTCGAGCACCCGCTGGTGAGGGCGGTATCTTTCGTCGGCTCGACGCCGGTGGCCCGGCACGTCTATGAGAAGGGGACTCGCTGCGGCAAGCGCGTCCAGGCCAACGGCGGGGCCAAAAACCGGATGGTCATCATGCCGGATGCCGACATCGAGTTCGCGACGGCTGCCGTCCAGGCTGCCAGCTTCGGCTGTGCCGGTGAGCGCTGCATGGCCGGCAGCGTCGCGGTGGCCGTCGGGCGCGGGGCTGACCGGTTCGTCGAGTCGCTCCGCAGCTCAGCCGACCGCATGCGCGTCGGCCGCACCGATCTCGACGGCAACCAGGTGGACATGGGGCCGGTGGTCACGAAAGACCACCTGGAGCGCGTGCTGCACAGGATCGACGCCGGCCAGCGGGAGGGCCGGCTCATCCGCGACGGCCGTAGCCTGCGCATCCCTGACGCACCGGAAGGCTATTTCATCGGTCCGACGCTCTTCGATCACGTCACGCCCGATTCTAAGCTCTGCCAGGACGAGATCTTCGGCCCGGTGCTCTCCATTGTGCGGGCCGGGACGCTGGAAGAGGCGATTGAGAACGTGAATGCATCGCCGTTCGGCAACGGGGCGGTGATCTTCACGCACGACGGCCGGGCCGCCCGCGAGTTCAAGATGCGGGCGAGCGCCGGCATGATCGGCATCAACGTCGGCGTGCCCGCGGCCATGGCCTTCTTCCCCTTCGCCGGCTGGAATGACTCCTTCTTCGGCGATCTGCACATCCAGGGCCACGAGGGTGTGCTCTTTTACACCCGCGAGAAAGTCACCATGACCCGCTGGCCCGAAACCGGCGGCCAGCACCGGGATTCGTTCTCGCTGCCCAGGCAGAAGTAGCGTGGATCGGCGGCCTTTGAGATGTTTGACCTGGCGTCAGTTCGGTTATAATGCCCCTCGTCGCAACGGAGTGCCGGCCCATGCCTTCTGTGTGCTTCTACTTTCAGGTGCACCAGCCCTATCGTCTCCGCCGCTACAGCGTTTTCGACACCGGCCAGTCGTACTTTGACGAGTACAAGAACGGCGAGATCTGCCGGAAAATCGCCCACAAGTGCTATCTGCCCGCCAACCGGCTCATGCTCGAGCTGATCCGCAAGCTCGAGGGACGCTTCAAGATCGCCTACTGCCTGACCGGCGTCGTGCTCGAACAGTTCGAGAAGTACACGCCCGAAGTGCTCGAGAGCTTCGTCAAGCTCGCCGAGACCGGATGCGTCGAGTTCCTCACCGAGACGTACTACCACTCGCTGGCGTTCATTTACTCGCGCGAGGAGTTCGCCGAGCAGATCAAGCTGCACCAGCACCGCATCCGGGGGCTTTTTGGCGGCCAGGCGAACATCTTCCGGAACACCGAGCTCGTCTACAACAACGATCTGGCTCATTTCATCCAGCAGATGGGCTTCGAGGGCGTCATCGCCGAGGGGGCCGATCACGTTCTGGGCTATCGCTCGCCCAATTACGTGTACCGCACCCCGGGCGACCGCCCGCTCAAGGTGCTGCTGAAGAACTACCGGCTCAGCGACGACATCGCCTTCCGCTTCTCCAACCGGTCCTGGCCCGAATGGCCGCTGACCGCGGAAAAGTTCGCCCGCTGGATCACCCAGCTCGAAGGCAACGCGCAGACCGTCAACCTGTTCATGGACTACGAGACGCTGGGCGAGCACCAGTGGGCCAGCACCGGGATTTTCGACTTCCTGCGATACCTGCCGCTCGAGGTGCTCAACCGCCGGGGCAACGATTTCCTCACGCCCTCTGAGGTGACCGGCCGATATCCGCCCGCCGCCGAGTTCGACGTGCCGCACATGATCAGCTGGGCCGACACGGAGCGCGACCTGTCAGCGTGGCTGGGCAACGCCATGCAGTCCAACGCTCTGCATGAGCTGTACCGGCTGGAGGGCGACATTAAGGCCGCGGGCGACGCGGCGCTGCTCCACGACTGGCGGCGGCTGCAGAGCAGCGACCACTTCTATTACATGTGCGTCAAGTACTACGCCGACGGAGACGTGCACAAGTATTTCAACCCGTACGATTCGCCGTACGATTCGTACATCAATTTCATGAACGTGCTGGACAACATCCGCCAGCGGGCCCGCGGTGAGTCAGCGCGGATCATTCCGATTCGCCGCGCCAGCGCCGGGTAGGGGGGGCGGCGATGCAGCCGCGGCCGGGGCGATTGGGCGGCGTGCCGCCTGTCCTGCGTCGTCCGGGATCGTGCGTCTGGAAGCGGTCCGCTGGGTCCGGGCAGGAACACGTTTGGGAGCATCGGTGAATGGCTGGATGGCTGCTCAATGTGGTGATCGGATCGCTGCTGGCCGTGACAACCGCCCCGGCCACTGAGCGCGTCTCCACGAAAATCGAGTTCCGCGGGACGATGGTGCGTCAGGCATTGGAGAAGCTCGGTGATGCGCTGCAGGAGCGCGTCATCATCAGTCGTCAGGTGCCCTCGGAGCTGCTGGATCGGGACATCCGCCTGCGGACCGAGTATCTCACACCTGAGCAGGCGGTCCGCTGGGTCGCGCGTCTGGCGGATCTGGAAGCCATCCACACGAAGGAAGGCTTTTACGTCGCCTTATCCGCCCAGCTTCGCGAGATGAGTCTACCGCTCGAGGGCACGCAGCGCGTCCTGCTGGCCCTGCCGGGCTCCGGGGCGAAACCATCGTTGGAATCCGAGGCGCGCCGTTCCCCGGAGCTGCGCGAGCTGCTGGCCCGAACCGGTCCGGTCTTCTGGCATGACACCCCCCTCAGCCGGGTATCGGCCGACGTCGCACGCATTTTCGGCATCGACCTGATTGTGCATGACCAGATCGTCGAGGAGGGGCTGCTGGTGGAGTGGGAGCAGCCGCAGGCCTCGCTTGCGATGACGTGCGACCGCCTGGCCGAGGTGCTGGGCGCCGCCGTGGAGCATCGTGACGGTGCGATCTGGATCCACCCGCCGGACCCGGCGGTGGCCATCGAGCCACCCCCGCCTGCGGCCACGCAGCCGGCTCCAGCCGAAGCGATGGCCTCCGCGGGGCCGCCTGCTGTGGATGAATCCATCCCGACCACCCGTCCGGCGGAGCGTGAGCGCGTGCTGTCGCTGCCAGAGCCGGTTCCGGCAGCGGTCACCACCGCGCCGGCCGCCGCCCCAACCGCCTCCCCCTCCCCCCCCTTAGCCCCGCTGCCTTCCCCGGTGAGCCCGAGGGCTGACACGGTCGCCTCGCGCCCGTCTCCCAGCAGCTCGCTGCCGCCCGAGGTCCCTGCATCCCCTCCGGTCGCCGTTCCCGTGAAGCTGCCGGTGCTGCCGGAGGTCTCCGCGCCCGCGAAGGCCATTCCCGTTCCGCAGGGTCGCCTGAAGGTGGATACGAGCATTCGTGACTGGCCGTCCTTTGCCCGGCACCTCGAGACCGCCACCGGGTGGGGCTGTCAGCTTGAGGCCGGTGGTCGCCGCTACGAACCCATGGAAATCGAGGGCCCCGCCGCCCAGGTTCTTGAGGTCCTGAAGCTCATGGGGAGACTGGACTACCGGTACGTCCAGACCGCCCCTTCGACCCCCCCGGTGATCGAGCTTCAGATACGGGCGTCGCGCTAAGTTTTTTCTGAAAAATTCACCCATTACCGCGATCAGAATTGGCTTGACGAGCTACGTTTGAGGTATACACTTTGCGCGGTTTTGAGGACCTGATTTATCAGACGCGAGGAGCGATTCGATCATGGTGTGCATTGACGATGTCATGCGGACAGACGTAGCACTGACGGGGACTTGCGACGAACCCGCTGTCATCAAGGCTTCCGAGCTGGAAACCGTCGAAACCCCACCCGCCGGACCGCCCGGTCACGGGCTGCCGGGCTTCTGGGATGACCCTGTGGTGACCCTGCGCAACGAAGAAGAAGAAGAGGAGGATGACGACTTCGAGTACTTCGACGACGAAGACGAGGAAGATGACGAACTCGACGAAGAGGACGAATTTGAGGAAGACGATTTTGACGATGAAGAGGAGGAAGACGAGGAAGAAGAAGACGAGGACTTCTGACCTGGTCCGGTAAGCGCCGGCTTCCGGCTGGAAGGGGGATGCCAGACCGTGTCGACTGAATACAGTGGGCCTGAAAGACGCGGCGGGGATCGCCGGGGCGACGGGATGGACCGCCGCAGCGGGCTGGATCGGCGTCGGGGTCCCGGTCGGCGGCGGAGCGATACCCGCCGCGAGGCGGAAGAGGGGGAGATGTCGGACGAGCTTCTCGAGTTCGTCCTGGCGATCGACGACTATAAACGCGTCAACAAGCGGCCGTTCCCCTCCTGGAGTGAGGTATTTGAGGTCATCCGGTATCTGGGCTATCGCAAGGTCGCTCCGCGCAGCGAGCACATCGATCGACCGGCCCAGGCGACGGCGCCCGATGGGGAGTGCTCCGGATGTTCTGCGGAGGATCAGCAGTAACAATTCGATCGGACCCATGGTACACTGAGGCGTCTGGCGTGTGATGCGCTGTCCTGGAATGAGGACGACCGAGTGAACTCGGCTGAGCAGGTTGTGTTCGTTCTCGAGCTGCTCCTGGTCCTGGGGCCGCTGGCGGTCTATTTTTTGTGTCTCGGACTCGTCAACAGCCTTGCACACCCCTGCCTTGTGAATGCCCGCGTGGATTTTGTTCTGCTCGCCACGGCGTTCGTCCCCGTGCTCCTGGCTCCCCTGGTGTTCCTGCTGCAGAACGGTCTGCCCGGCTTGGCGCTGGTGGTCCTGGCGGTCGTGATCGCGATTTTCTGGGCCATGCTCCCCGACGCCCGCTCGCGGTGGGTGATCTACAACTGCAGTCTGCCCCAGTTCCGGCGCCTGCTGACGCAATCGACCCGGCGGCTGGGCTGGACCATCGACCATGCGGACGAGCGGGTGCACATTCTCCCCGCCGGTCTGGATCTGCAGATCCATGCCATCCCCTGGCTCCGGAACGTCACGTTCCACATCAGCAGCGAATCTGACAGCGCCGCGACGCAGCGTCTGCTCTGCGTTCTGAAGGAGGAGATGGCGGCGGAGGGCCTGCTGCCCTCACCCACCGGCGCCAGCCTCGTCCTGATCGGCGCCGCGCTCCTGGGTGTGCCGATGTGGTACCTGCTGCATCACATGGGAGCGATCGTCGACGTCGTGCGCCAGATCCTCTTCGCGTGATCATCTGAGATACTTCTGCTCCCGCGGTCCATTGAGCGGGTGCGGTGTGCGTTTCGGTCGTGCCGCCCTGTCCGTATTCCGGTTGATTTTGTGCCTGGTTCGGCGGAAATTCGCCGCGCAGCATGTTGCATGCGCCGGCGCGGCGGATATAATGTCACCCGCCGGCGGGGCGTTTGTAAACCCTTGTCCTGCCGTTGGCTGCCACAACGGGCAACGCCCCCGTCCGCATTCCGGGATGACCCGCATGCTCCACTCCGCACCGGATCCATCAGTGCTCACGGCTGCCCAGGAATCACAGGTGCGCCAACAGCTATCTCAGAGTCCGGACCGCCCGCTGGTCGTGGTGCTTCCGGGTGGGTCCGGACGCCAGGCCGTCTGGTGGATCCTCACCGTGCTCCTGGCGATCGTCGCCACGGCCCTGCTGACCCGAAACGACACGAGCGTTCTGTCCGGGGCCTGGGCGCAGAACGCGGCCGCGATTCCCGGCGCGGGCGCACGCGGCATTTATGCCTTCACCGGACAACTCACAGCCAAGACCTACGGCGTGTTCATGATGGACGTGGACAGCGGTACGCTCTGGTGTTATGAGTTGCAGCACGGTCCGAATGGCGAGCCGCAGTTGAAGCTGGTGGCTGCCAGGAGCTGGATCTATGACCGGTTCCTGGAGGAGTTCAACGTGGCCGACCCGGTTCCCTCGGCCGTGAAGATGCTCGTGCAGCAGCAGCGGGTCGCCGCGGTGCCGGGAGCGGAGGGCGGCGGCCCGAACACGCCCGCGGCCGCGCCGGTGGCGGAGCCGGGCGGCGGGCCGGTCTTGCCTCGCCCCGCGGAACGCCAATAATAGAGCAGGGCAGAGCGCTGTCGTACGCCCGGACTGGCGATGCAACTTCGTGCTGCCCTGCGGCCGTTACCGGCCCGCCTCGGAGAAGTTCGATCATGGCAAAAATGTATTACACGCTTGAGGAGGCGATGGACCGCCTCAACGTGACCGAGGAGCAGTTCCGCGACCTCATCCGCGAGGGCAAACTTCGCGAGTTCCGTGATGCGGGCAAGCTCAACTATCGGACCGATGAGGTGGATCGCCTGGTGACCGGCGGCGCCGCTCAGGAAAGCGGTGAACTGTCCCTCGAAGACAGCCAGGAGCTGCCCCTCTCCCCCCTCGACAGCGCGGGTAAGACGGCCATCCTGCAATCTTCCGGCTCGGGCAGCCTGCCGGGCCTGTCGGGCAGCTCGCCCGGCCTGGCCGGCTCTGATGCGCCGATCGATCTGGGCGGCTCCGACTCGGGGGTCATGTCCCTGGGCGGTTCCTCCAGCGGCGTTCGCCTCGAGGACTCCAAGGTTGGCGGCGGGTCCGGCTCCGGAGAGATCCGCCTCGATGACAGCAAGTCCGGCAGCCGGGCCGATGTCCTGAGCCTGGACGAAGTCGACAAAGACGTCGTCAAGGGCATGAAGAAGGACGACACGGTCATCACCAACATCGGCATCAGCGTTTTCGACGATGACGATCTCGAGATCGCCGCCGATCCGATGGCCAAGACGCTCATGACGGGCGGCGACGAGCACCTGGGCCTGGATGGGAGCGGCGGGGGGTCGGGCCTGCTCGATCTCACGCGGGAAAGCGACGACACGTCGCTGGGCGCCGAGCTGCTCGAAGGCATCGACATGGGCGACACCGCCGCCACGATGTCCCAGTCGGTAGAAGCGGCGCCGGCCGCCGCGGGTCCGGCCGCCGAGCCCGAGCCGCTGGTGGAGACGCCCGGTCTGGAGGCCCCGGTGGCCGTGGTGCCGATGGCCGTCGCCGGGTACGTCGACGCCGCTTCGCCGGCATTCACCGGTTTGCTCGTGGCTGCTACGCTGGTCATGGCCGTGGCGGGCGGCATGGCGATCGCCACCGCGCTGAACACCTGGCCCGCGTATCTCAACACTCTGGCCCAGAACTTCTACGCGTTCCTGGGTGGAAGCATCATTCTCGGCGGTGTGTGCGCAGCCATCGGGTATTTCGCTGGAAAACCCAGGGCCCCGCGTGCCCCCAGGCCGCCCAAGGAAAAGGTGGACAAGAAAGCCAAGAAGGGAAAGAAAGAAGGCTGACGGTCATCTGCCGGTGCTGAGGCCGGCGACAGCGGGGCGGACGCGCGACGTTCGCTACACACAGGAGTTCGTGCGAGAGGGGATGGCGGTCCGCTCCCTGAGCGGCCCTGCGACGACCGGACGAGGGTGCGGTTGCGGGTGCCGGGGACCGTGGACCACACATCCACATTTTCGCCGGGCACTCGAGGCAAGGATGGCGACAGACGCCTGGCCCTATGAGATTCCGTATCGCGCGTCGCACTGGCGCGGACAGGCGCGGGCGAATCTCGACTCATCCTTGTTGATGCAGGCCCTCGCTGGCGCGGCATGCGTGCAGCTCGGGCCCCTCCGGCCGCCACGATTGTGCTGCTCCGCCTGTGCGGATCGGCCCGGTCGTCGCGCACGCAGGATTGGAATGCCGCCGCCAAGCGCAGCAGCGCGTTGCGCTTAGAAGCGGATGAAAGGTTTCATCAGGCCCACGGCCTGAGATGCCCGATAGGAATGCGGGAACACCGCGAAAGGAGACCGCGATCATGTACAGGCTATGGGTGATGGGTGGTTTGGCGGCTGTGTTGTCCGCCGGGAACTTCGGATGTTACCTCGATCAACTTCAGGCTGAGCAGCGGGCGAACCGCGTCCTGCGCGAGGATCTGGAGCGAACCAAGTCCGATCTGCTGGCCGCCGAGGCGATGAACCGGCAGAAAGACACCGAGATCGACGCGCTGAGCAAGCAGATGGGCGCCAAGAACGACATGCTGGCGAGCTTGAACGTCGAGAACGGCAAGCTCCGCGGGTCGCTCACGAATGCCGAAGACATCCTGAAGGAGATGGCGGGCAAGCCGCTGGGCGACAGCACGGTCATCGTGAAGCGCGAGGCTCTGCCGCCCGCGCTGTCCAACGCCCTGAAGGACTTCGCTGCCAAATACCCGCAGTACGTCGAGTTTGACCCGCGGACCGGCACCGTCCGCTGGAAGGCGGATCTGCTGTTCCCGCTCGGCAGCGATCAGCTCAGCGGCAACGCCGAGTTGATGGAGGCGATGAAGAAGTTCGCCGAGATCGTGAACTCGTCGGATGCGGCGGGCTTCGACGTCGTGGTCGTGGGGCACACCTGCACCACGCCCATCAAGAAGGCCGAGACGCTGGCGGAGCACAAGACCAACTGGCATCTCTCGGCCCACCGGGCCATCTCGGTCATGAACCTCCTGTCCGAGAACGGCGTGAACCTGAACCGTCTGGGTGTCATGGGCTACGGCGAATTCCGCCCGATCGCGGACAACTCGAGCTCCGCCGGCAAGAGCAAGAACCGCCGCGTGGAGATTTACCTGGTGCAGAAGGATTCGGTGCAGTCCTTCAGCCAGGGCGTGTACGGGTCGAGCAACCAGAAGCTCAGCTACGCCAAGCCGGCCGAACTGGCCTCGCCGCCGGCCCGGAACACGCAGAGTCCGGCCAAGACCACGCCGCAGATTCAGACGGTCGAGGTCGAGCAGTAGTGACTCTGCCCGCGGCTCGTCGTCCCTGACCGGGGGTGGGGGTCGATGGCTCCCCCCCTGGAATGGTCGGAATGACCGCTCCCACACGTCCCATTCGAGGGACGTGCCGGGGTGCCTGTCTATCGGATCTCCCGTTGGGTGATTCTGCCCAACCCCTGTCGGCCTTTCAAAAAGGGCGCCGCGCGGCGCCCTTTTTGCTGTCTGGGTCGTATAATGCCGGGATCCGGGTCGTGGGCCGGCCCCGGCCGACGTGACTAAACCCTGATTCACGCGTTGTTTACAGCATTTGAGGGTCAGATGATTGCTCACCAGGATGCCGCCCCGTGCGTGAATGGACGCAAACCAGGCCCGCTGGTGTGGCTTTTGGACCAGATCGGCAGCATCTGGTTCGGCGTCAGCATGCTGGTGGTGATCTTCATCTACAGCTCGATCGGCTCGGCCGCCCCGCCGATCCGGCAGGGGGCCATGGCCGACTGGACCGGGCTGGAGTTCCTCCGGTTCGACAAGACGGAGATGGAGTGGTTCTCCTGGTGGCCGTTCCAGCTTCAGATCGGGCTGTTCTGCCTCGCCGTCATCATCATCACCCTTCGCAAGATTCCGCTCACCGTCGTGAATGCCGGGGTCTGGACGATTCACACCGGCATCGTGATTCTCGCTCTCTCCAGCGCGTACTATTTCGGCACGAAGGTCGAGGGCGATGCCGCGATTTTCCAATCCAAAGCGCTGATCATGGCGCCGGGCCTGAGCGAGCCGGCCTCTCTGATCGTCCGGCCGGAGGCGTCCATCGACGTCGCGGGTTCGGGCAAAACCTACCGCGTCAGCGTGGCGCGCATGGATCCCACGTACGAACTGCTCAGCGGCCCGGACAAGGGTAAGAAGACCCAGTCGATCTGGTTCGAGGTCGATTCGGGTGACCGGCAGTTCACCCGCGTGGTGCTGGTCGGCTATCCCGACCTGACCGAGGATGTGATCGCCGGCCCGGCGGGCACGCAGCAGCGGGCGGTCAAGGTGACGGGCCAGCGGCTGATTGACAACGAGCTCCAGATTCAGCTCGGCTACGACGTGGCCAGATACTTCACCCACTCGCACGTCATGCCGGTCCACAGCACGGGCGCGATCTACGCACGGTTCAGGTCCGAGGATGAATGGGTCCAGCTCCGCTACGAGGATCTTCCGCACTACTACGAGCACGTGGCCCACAAGGACGAACTCTGGCAGGTTCCGGGGCAGAAACCGCCCAGAGCGCAGGCCAGCCTGGAGCTCCAGCCGGAGGTTCCCGGGGATGCCGGAGCCATCGGCAAGCTGGATATCCGCATCACCGATTACCTGCCCTACGCGTTCATGGAGCAGCGGTACATCGACGCCGGCACGGACGCCCCGCTCAACCCGTATCTGCGCTTCCGTCTGGCGGGCACGGGCGGCGAGCCGCAGGAACTGCTCGCCCTCTCGCGGGGGCAGCGCCGGGTCAAGCTCATGGATGCATTCCCGGCCGAGTTCGTCTGGGCCTCCACCGAGCAGGAAAAACAGAAGGCGATCGCCCAGCCGCGGCCGCGATTCGTCGTGAAGGTCGCCTCCGGCAACATCGAGCGTGAGATTCCGCTCAGTGCCCTGCAGGGCAAGGGCGACGTCGCCGTGGAAGGGACCGACTACAAGCTCGACGTGCAGGAGGTCCTTTCCGGCGAGCGCTTTGGCTTCGATTCTCTGTGGCTGGCATCGGTGGGGATCACCAAAGGCACTGAGGCCAAATACACGCGCGTGGTGACCGCTGGAGAAAACGGGCGGGCGATGGACCTCGGACAGGATCGCACGCCGCACGCGGACCTGAAAGACAAGGATCTGCAGATCACGTTCCTGGATCCGGCTCAGCAGCGGCTGCTCTTCGTCGCCGGCCCGTCGGAAGACACTGTGGACGTGATCCTGACGCTCACTGACGGGAGTTATCGGCGCGAGACGGCCAGGGTCGGCCAGCAGGTCGCGGTGGCGCCCATGGTGCAGGTCATCGTGGAGCAGGTGCTCGCGCGGTCGCGCCCTGAAGTCCGCCCGGCCATCGTTCCCAGGTCGCAGCGTCAGGCCCAGCAGGGCAAGACGTTTTCGATGGTCCGTGTGGAAGTCAATGACGGGCGGAACATCGCGAGCACGTGGCTGTCGTTTTCGCAGCACGCGTTCGACAGCGCGCAATGGGCGCAGCCGGGCCGCTTCCGCTGGGCGCCGCGGGCCGTGCGGCTCTCCGACGGACGCACGCTGCAGCTCCTGTACTCGCAGTGGCGTGACCCGCTCCCGGCTCCCATCGCCCTCGACCGCTTCGTCCTCGAAACGCACACGGGCGGCGACCGGCCGGCCGACTACATCAGCCGGATCCGCTTTCTGGAGAACGGCAAGTGGGTGCCGGAAAACGGGACCGTGACCGTCAAGTCGAATCATCCCGCCCAGCACGGCGACTTGTGGTTCTTCCAGGCGCAGTGGGATCCGGGAACCGAGGCCCACACCGTCCTGGGCGTGGGCAACCGCAACGGCGTGCACGCGATGCTCGCGGGCGTGTGCATCTCGATCGCGGGCATGATCTACGCGTTCTATATCAAGCCCATCGTCATCCGCCGCCGCAAGCAGGCCGCCCTGGCCGAGGCCCGGGCCCGCGGCAAAGCGGCAAAACCGTCCACCCTCACGCAGCCGGAGGTCACGCATGTGTAAGCGCATCCTGGCGTTGGTTCTGCCCGCGGCTCTGGCGGGCGGGTCGTTTGCCCGGGCGGCCGAACCCGGCGCCGACTTGGCGGCGAAGGTCAACCTCGACCGCGTGCGGCTGATCGCCCTCCAGAATGACGGGCGCTTCAAGACGTTCGACACGATGGCCCGCGAGATCATCAAGGAGATCACCGGCCGGGCGTTCTTCGAGCGCCAGACACCGGCCGGCGTGGTGAAGCAGGACCCCGTCTTCACCTACCTGGACATGATGTTCAATCCGCAAGGCTATCGCGAGACGGGTGTGATCTACGTGAAAAAGAAGCCGATCCGCGAATCGCTCGTGCGTGCGGCCGGCGACGGCATCGACGAGGCGACGCGGACGCGCATTCTCAAGACCGGCCTCGTGTCGATATCGTTCCTGCAGATGCCGTCGGTGCGGACGAAACTGATCGACCTGCGCAGCGACGTGATGAAGGGCGCCAAGGACGTTGACATGCTCATCACGGCCGCGAGCCTGACGCAGCCGAATGAACTGATGGGCCTGATGCGCGTGATTCCTCCGCCCGGGGGGACCGATCGCCAGGACCGCTGGTTTGCGGTCAGCACCCTGGCCTCCCACGCCCCGAATGACGCCGCGCACGCGGGCATGCACAACCATGAAACGGTGCCGGGCATGCCCCCCGAGACCCAGACGCGGCTCGAAAAGCTGTGGAGCGACGCGCGGTCGGCCTGGGCGAAGGGCGACGCGGCGGCGGCCACGGCGGCCCTCGACGGCCTGGCCGCCGAACTGCCGAAGCTGGCCCCGGCCATCTATCCGCCGCACAACAAGCTCTCACTCGAGCACTGGTACTACAAGTACAGCAAGATGACCTGGACGTGGGTCGCGTACATGGCGGCCGTGGTGATGCTGCTGATGGGCATCGTCTACAGCTGGCCGCGGGCACGGGCCTGGGGCGTCGGGCTCTTCGGCTTTGCGTTCGTGCTGCACACCATCGCGTCCGGAATCCGCTGGTATCTGGCCGGCCGGATCCCCAACTCGAACATGTTCGAGGCGGTGACGGCGGCCGCGTGGTTCGGCGCGGCGATGGCCATGTTCTTCGAGGCCGGCCCGTGGATGGATCGGCGCCTGTGGGTCTGGCGGACGGCCCGCGTGCTGCTGATCGGCGGCTTCGTGACGTTCGTGGCCGGCCTGCTCGTGCGCGGCGTGCCGTTCCACAACTTCCAGCAGTGGGGGCCGGTGCCCACGATCGGCTTGATCGCCCTTTCGGTGGGGACGATGGCCATCGTCTCGATGGTCGCGACGCGCCGCCTGCCCTCCAACGGCCTTCCCATGCTGGGGGCGGCCGTCACCGGCATGGTCGCCATGATGTGCGGCAACTTCATGACCATCTCGCTCGACAGCGACATCTCCAACCGCATGCCCGTGCTCAACGACGTGTGGCTCTACATCCACACGAACATGATCATCGCCAGCTACGCGCTGATCGGGATCGCCTACGTGACGTCCGCGATGTATGTGGTGGGGCGGCTGCTCACCCGGCCGACGGCCGCCCTGTGGTGGTCGATGCTGATCCCCTCGATTCTGATCCCGGCGGTCGGGCTGATTCCGGGCATCGGTGTGCTCATGGTGCTTCCCGCGTGGATTCCGTTCCTGCTGGTGTTTGTCGCGTATGTCGCGGCGGCGGCGGTGCGGCTGGTGTGGCGACGCGCGGGCGACCGGGCGTTCAGCGTGTGGGAGGGTGGAGCGTTCCCTCTGGGGGCCTCCATGGTGTCCGGGCCGCGCTACGCTCCGGCCGCCGGGATGGTCCTCGAGGAGTCGAACCCGTTGCTGGTGGACCCCGCCGCCAGGAAGGGTGGTCTGGCATCCGTGCTCGACGGGGCGACCATGCTGCTCTTCGAGCTGTTCTTCATCATCCTCTGGACCGGCATCATCATGGGCGCGGTCTGGGCCGATCACTCCTGGGGCCGCCCGTGGGGATGGGATCCCAAGGAGGTTTTCGCCCTCAACACGTGGATCATTTTCCTGATCCTCGTTCACGTGCGGATCAAGGTGCAGGACAAGGCGCTGTGGACGGCCGTCCTGGGCGTGGTGGGCTGCTCGGTCATGCTGTTCAACTGGATCGTGGTGAACTTCTTCATTACTGGCCTGCACAGCTACGCATAACCGCGCGGCCGGACGTGCCGAAGCTCTGTTTCGGCCGCCCCCCATGGCGGCCGGGTGTGGCACGGGCTTCCAGCCCGTGATTCGTCGCAGAGCCTTCCAGACCGCAGGGCACGACGGACAGGATGGCCGTGCCGCGGCGGATTCGGCCGTCCCCTGGCCGCCGTCTGCTACTCGTACGCGATCTCCACCGTCACGCCGCGCGGATCGTTCGGGAACTTCAGCAAGGTGGTTGCTCCCTCTTTTGTAGACTCCACGCGGACGGCCCCGCCCTCGCTGTCCTTCGCGGTAATCTGCAGGTCCCCCGCGCCCCGGGTGGCGATCCGCACCACTGCGGGCGTTTCCGCGGGTCCGCGGACCACCAGCCGCCCCGTATTGCGTGACCATCGCTCCGCCATCAATCTGTGCGTGCAGTGCAGGACCCGCGAGCGCCCCCGTCCGCCTCCCCGCGCTTCGAGCGTCGCGGCCACATCCCGGTACAGGCCGCTCTCGCCGGGTTGGAGGGCAATCCGGTCCACCACCGGCATCGCCGGGTCGAGCACGTCCACAAACCGCCCCGCCAGCTCGAGCGGCTGGGTGGCCGCGTGAGCCACCACAAAAGGCCCGCGCTTCAGGCAGAATCCGCCCGGCTGCCGGAGCTTCCCAGACACGCCCGCCCGCTGCAGGGCCTTCTCGATGACCGGCAGATAGTGGGTCCGGGCAGCCTCGGGCGCGCCCAGCTCCCCCGCCGCGATCGCCAGGCGAAGCACGCAGCCCCGCCCGACCGGCTCCTCGCTGTTGACGGTGCCTGCCGCCGACCCGAGCTCGGCCAGCAGGTGCTCGAGCGGCGAGCCGTAGCCCGCACTCTTCCACCAGGAGGGAACGTCCATCGGCTCGGGCCCGCCGACAATCACCAGCGAGCCGCCGCGGCGCACCCACGCCGCGAGGGCCGCGTTCAACTCGGCCGAGGGCGGCCGATAGAGCGCATCCGCGAGCACGATCACCTTGAACCGCGACACATACTGCGGCTCCCTCACCCGCTCCATGATGCACGTGGAAACCGGCACGCCCGCCTGCACGAGCGGAGTCAGCAGGCTGAACGGCTCCTGCACCATCCGGGGCACCTCCACCTTCCTGGACATCAGGGCATCGCTGACCGCCACGCCGATGCCCTCGGTGCCGGCCTCGCCGCCGGGCGTGATCCACTGTCCCTCGGCCGGCAGGTCCTGCATCGCCTGCACGATCGAGAGCACCAGGATCCGGAACCGCTCGGGGGCCGGCGTCTCGCCGCCCATCTGGTAGCCGGGCAGGAAGATCCGGTCCGGCCAGGGCATGACTTCAAACCGGTTCGCGCCGGGGAACATCATCGCGGCCACCGCGCTGTGCCTGTACCACGTTTCGAACTCGGCCCAGGTGTGGTTCGGGTTGTCCTCCACCGGATCGACGAGCATCCAGAGCTGTCGCTCGCTGCGGATCGCCAGCTCCGCGAAATAGTCGTACAGGGCGAAGGCCGTGGAGAAGAACGAGCGGTTGGGCGACGCGTAGTTCACGTTCGTCCAGTTGATGGGCCCGGTCCAGACCTGGCCGACGTAGCCGTCGATGCGCGGGAGGGCGGTGGCCGCGCCCAGCGGCGCGGTCAGGTGGCCGGCGATGCAGCCGTAGAGCGAATGCACCGGCAGCACGAACGGGATCGCGCGCCCGACGCGCAGCGCCTCCTCGGCCGTCACCTCGGCCAGCCGCGCCTCCAGCCGGGCGTACAGGGCGTGCTTGAGCTGCGCGGTCATGAACCGCGCCTCGGCGGAGTCCTTCTCGGGGCGCCACGGCTGACCGTATTCCTCCTGCCAGGCGGCTGCGAACCCCTTCTCATAGCCAGTGTGCACGTGGGCCAGCGGCTCTTCCGGGAGGATCGCATCGGCGCCCGCCTCGATCGAGACGCGGACCATCTCCTCGAGGTATTTCGTCCAGCCGGGCGTCGGCAGCATGTACGGCCGGACGTTCGAGCACAGCACCGGCTGGCCGTCGGCGCCTCTTTCGACCTCCTCCGGATGCTCGACGCCGTCCCACTTGCCCTTCCAGTACTCGTTGGCCGCGTCCGAATCGGCAAAGAACATCCGCCCGACCGGATAGCCGTGGCTTTGCCAGCCCGCGATGTCGTCCCTGAGCCCCTTGTAGCGAAGCCCCCGGCCGTGCATGTGCACCACGACCGCGTCCACCGCCAGTGCGATGCGCGGGTCGTACTTCGAATTCGTCTGGAAGAACGTCCTGGCGTCCAGGAACCGCCCGCGGGGCGGCGGCTCGGCCCGTGCGCTCAGCACCGACAGACAGGTGACGGCCGCCATCACCCACGCGCCGCCGGATCGAACTCCCCGGCCGCGGGCGCGGCGGGTGGTGACCACCCGACCGCAGAAGGTGCTTAGAGTGTGTCCTGAAACCCGTGTGGGACCGGCTTCCAGCCGGTCGGTTTTCAGGGTTTCAGGACGCAGCCTTAGCCAACTCGGACAGCGCAGGGCCAGGCACATCATGATGCATCCTCCTGAAGCGAGGGGCTCTCCCCGCGGCGACGAGAATACCCGATGCCCCGAGGCGACGCGATGCACACCGGCGGCACAGCCTCCGCCCCCGCTCCGCAGAGTTTGGGAGTGATGTCGAGAGCGGGCTTGTAGGTCTCCCGGCGCGCCGGGACCGGGCCGGACCTGCGATGGGGGGTCTCGCTCAGCCGAGGTCCTGCCCGGCAGGCAGGACCTACGGGACGGCACCCGGAAAAGGTGTCAGAGCCGGCGATCCCGCCCCGCCGCCCCCGGCATTGGCTTGCGCGCTCCGGGCCGCTAAGATGTTTTCAACTCGCCGAAGTGGCGGAATTGGCAGACGCGCCGGACTCAAAATCCGGTCCCCGCAAGGGGGTGTGGG